>JAZQXJ010000001.1:0-12258 GCA_045632815.1 Acutalibacteraceae bacterium
TGTGCCGGCAAGAACGGTATCGCCAACCTTCAGACCTGCGGGCTGAAGGATGTATCTCTTCTCGCCGTCTTCATACTGAAGAAGTGCGATAAAAGCTGATCTGTTGGGATCGTATTCAACGCTTGCTACTGTTGCGGGGATATCAAACTTATCTCTCTTGAAGTCGATGATACGATACTTTCTTCTCTGTCCGCCACCGCGATGACGAACTGTGATTCTTCCGTAGCTGTTACGGCCGCTGTTCTTCTTGAGTGAAACAAGAAGGCTTCTTTCGGGAGCAACCTTTGAAAGCTCGGAATAATCTGTAACCGACATGCTGCGTCTTGCGTTGCTGGTCGGCTTATAAACCTTAATAGACATTTTCTTACACTCTCCTTATAGCGGCTTTGCGGAGCAATGTCATTCTCCATACCTTACCGCCGGATTTAGTTTTTAGTGCCTAGCCGATTACTCGGCAGCTTATTACATCATTCCGTCAAAGAAATCGATTGTCTTTGAATCCTCTGTAAGAGTTACGATTGCCTTTTTGCGAGAAGCTGTGAAGCCCTCAAAGCGACCGTATCTTCTGAGCTTACCGTCAACATTGATGGTGTTTACCTTTGCAACCTTAACGCCGAAAAGCTCTTCAACTGCCTTAGCAATTTCGATCTTGTTTGCGTCCTTAGCAACCTCAAAGGTGTACTTGCGGTCTGCAATGCCGTCCATGCTGTTTTCGGTGATTACGGGGCGGAGGATAATATCCTGTGCTAATCTGCTCATGCGTAAACCTCCTCGATCTTGCTTACTGCATCCTTAAGAACTACAACTGTGTCGCAGTTAAGGAGATCGTAAACGTTAAGTGTACCGACAAGAGTTGTCTTAACGCCTGCAATGTTGCGGGCTGAACGATAGATGATGTCATTCTTCTCGGGAAGAACGAAGAGCACCTTCTTGCCTGTTTCAAGAGCATTAACAACGTTAACCATTGCCTTTGTCTTGATTTCTGTAAGGTTAAGTGAATCAAGAACGATAAGCTCGTTATCAGCAAGCTTTGCTGAGAGAGCTGACTTCATAGCGAGTCTTCTGACCTTCTTGTTAACTTCCTTCTTGTAATCACGGGGCTTGGGACCGTGAGCGATACCGCCGTGGTACCACTGGGGAGCTCTTGTTGAGCCCTGTCTTGCGCGGCCAGTGCCTTTCTGTCTCCAGGGCTTCTTGCCGCCGCCGCTTACTTCTGCTCTGGTAAGAGTAGACTGTGTGCCCTGACGCTGATTAGCGAGATAGCTTACTACACAGAGATGCATAGCGGGAATGCTGGGTTCGATAGCAAAGATGCTGTCTGCTACATCCATATCGGAGAGCTTCTTGCCAGCCATATCGAAAACTGATACTTTAGCCATTATTCTCTACTCCTTCCTTATGCTTTCTTAACTGAATCGCGGATAACAACGATGCCGCCCTTGGGGCCGGGGATGGCGCCCTTGATAGCGAGAAGGTTGTTCTCTGCATCAACTTTAACTACGTCAAGATTCTGGATTGTTACTCTTTCGCAGCCAAGGTGACCTGCAAGCTTCTTGCCCTTGAATACTCTTGAGGGGTCGGAGCAAGCGCCGAGTGAACCTGCGTGTCTTGCAACAGGACCTGTACCGTGTGATTCCTTGAGTCTGGAGAAGTTCCATCTCTTGATTGAACCGGCAGTACCCTTACCCTTGCTTGTGCCGACTACGTCTACCTTTTCGCCGACTGCAAAGATGTCTGCCTTGAGTGTATCGCCAACGTTAACGCTTGCGATATCGATTTTGAACTCTCTAAGTGTCTTCTTAGGAGCTACGTCAGCCTTCTTGAACTGTCCCATCATGGGCTTGTTCACGCGCTGAACCTTTACATCGCCGAAGCCGAGCTGAACTGCTTCATAACCGTCGTTTTCCATTGTCTTCTTTGTAACGACTGTGCAGGGGCCTGCTTCAACAACTGTTACGGGAATTACGTTTCCCTTTTCGTCGAAGATCTGTGTCATACCGATCTTCTTGCCGATGAGTGCTTTCTGCATATTGCTTTCCTCCTGTTAGGTTATTGGTTGACTCCTGGCAGTCTGTATCCAAATCAAATACGGTTTTGAGGGCATCTTTTCGCCATTACTGCGTCAGTAAAGCTTGCAATGCAACAAGCATTCCTTCGCTTTACTTCCTTGTTCTGACAAAAACCTGCTCGCTCAAAACTGCGTAGCACCGAAAAGGTTGCAGTTTAGTTGCAACGGAGTGTTTCTTTTCTGCAGACATACTGTTGTATGTCAAAGAAAAAAGCGCTTCGTTGTGACTGAAATCCAACCTTTGCGGCGTATTGGACTTGGATACAGTCTGCCACGCCAACATGACCTGCATTTGTTGAAATTAAAGTTTGATTTCGATTTCAACGCCTGCGGGAAGCTCAAGACCTGTCAGAGCTTCAACTGTCTTAGCTGAGGGTCTGATAATGTCGATAAGCCTTTTGTGTGTTCTCTGCTCAAACTGCTCTCTGCTGTCCTTGTACTTGTGAACAGCACGAAGGATTGTTACGACTTCCTTCTCTGTGGGAAGGGGAACGGGACCTGATACCTGAGCGCCTGTTCTCTTTGCTGTCTCAACTATCTTCTCCGCTGGCTTGACAACAAGGGTGTGGTCGTAGCCCTTGAGTCTGATTCTGATCTTTCCCTTAACTGCCATGGTGAACGCCTCCTTAGTAATTTGGCGGGCTGTGAATTGCAAATTGGTGAAAACCGACCCGGGTGTTTCAACCCGTCCGATTTAAAAACCGGAAAAACATATTTCCGGGAAAGCTTTCGCTCATTTGCACATAGGTATCCCGCAACAAGGCTGCCCGGGAACGGCAGACCTTTCGCAAGGACACAATTCGCCCGGTTTAAAATCGGACATACTCCGCAGAAATTTCCCGCTTCGGTGAGCGGCCACCTCCTGCATCAACGCATATCTGCAATGGTTTGCGGCTGATTCCGGGCATAATTGCCCCTTTGACCGAAACCCGTGCCTTAGTATAATAACACAAGGTTTTTTATATGTCAATAGTTTTTTTGAAGTTTTTTTAAAAATTTTAAAGCCCCGAAACCCAATGATATCAAGGGTTTTGACGCTTTAACGCAATGAATTGATGTGTGCGCCGAAAAGTACATATATAAAAGGTATATATAATATAATATATACTACAATATGCTGTGGTTTTGATAAAAAACGACCCAAAATACAGAAAAGATTTTTTGTGCAAATTCCGTGCCGTGTCTGTTTTTTGGCAAAAGCCTTGCCATAATTGTGATATTATGGTAAAATAACTTTACTTCCACATTGAAAGGAGAACACAAAAAATGATAGGTTTAGGCAAATGGGCTTGCAATGTTAATACTATGTTTTTCTCAGGAGAGGCAAAAATAAATGTTTTTGACAACAACGGCGAATACGGATTTGAGCTTGATGTTCCCGGCATCACCGTTCCCGAAATCACGGTTAAAAAGATAGAAGAAGACGACGATACAATCAATGCGGTTGTTCAGACCTCTCTCCTGCCCGACAAGGATATCGAACTCTGCATCACCTTTGACGACGACGAGTTTGACGGATTTCTCAAAATCCCCTTCCTCGGAAAGGTCAAGTTCAAGGACGGTCATCGAATAACAGAATAATTATGAAACCCCACAAATTTTCACTCGGAAAATTTGCGGGGTTTTTGTTTCGGACAAAGAAAAAGCCGAGGCAATCTGCCTCGGATTTTTCTCGTATAAAACGGGGGGGACAAAAGATGGTAGTGGTCAAATTAATTATTTCTCCGCCTGCTTTGAATATTTGAGAGTATAAACAATTCTCATTATCCAGGCTTCGACGGGATTGATTGCCTTCTCTTTGCCGAATACCTTTGCGGTAAGCAGAGTAAGGCTGCTCTTGCTCATAATCATATCAACTGCCTGTGCATCGCCTTCGTTTGCGCCGCAGCACAGAGCACCCATATCCTTGATAAGCACGGCATTCTTTCTCTTAAGCGCCTTAACGCACTTGTCGGGAGTTGCGCACTTAACTGTGGGGCCGCAGATCTGAGCAAAGTCATCAAGCAGGGGCTTCATTGTTTTGCCGAGCCTTGAAACGGCTACAACCTCGCTTGAAGTGTTGTGAATTATATGATTGAATGCAGGATAATTAGCGTAAATTTCCTTATGGGCAACCGCAACCTCTGCAAGCTCGCCGATAGCTGCCGATGCGCCGTCGAGAGACATCGTCATTTCTGAGCCGTCCGCCTTGTTGGTGAACAGAATCTCTCCGCTCTCTCGGTTGCAGGTACTATTATACAGCAAAGATTCATCAATTTCAACAGTTTTTTGTGAATTTGTAAGCTTGTCAGCCATTTCAGCACAGAAATCGTCAAGATTGTCTGAGTTTATGCCAAGCTTTTCTTTTGCGGCTGAAAGAATATGCTTTGCGCTTACGGTTTCAAGCATATTCGCAACCTGGAATGCCTCCTCGCTGTCCTTACCGAAGCAAAGAGCGCCGTGATGAGCCATAATAATAGCCTTTGAGGGGCTGAGGCGCAGAGCCTTTGTTACGCCCTTCTTGAGCTTCTTTGTGCCGGGCAGACCGTATGAGCCCATATGGATTACACCGCCGATAAGCTTGCCTGCATCGCCCACAACCTTATCGATTCCCTTTGAAAGTGAGCTTACTGCGGAAGCCACCTTCTGATGGGTGTGAATAACAAAGTTAGCCTCGGGGAATTCCTTGTAAACCTCTGCATGAATACCCTTTTCCGACGAGGGCTTGACATTGCCGCCCCATTCAAGGGTATTGATTGCAACCTCAACGATATCATCGGGAGTGAGGCCGATATAGGGCTTGCCGCTGGGAGTGATGACAAAGGTTTTGTCATCAACACGGCAGCTTACATTACCCCATGTTCTGGCAATAAGACCTGTTTCAACAAGTCTTTCACCTGCTTCTATAACAAGCTTTTTTGCGGTTAAAACATCCATAATAAATCCCCTTTCAAACAGTTAGATTCTGTGTTAAGTGAATAGTGAAGAATGAAAAGTGAAAAGTTTCGGGGCTGCTCCGCATTTAAAACGGGTACGGGTGAAACCCGTCCTTAACTATTCACTCTTCACTATTAGCTTTTCACTTGATAATAACATCAGGGGCGGGATGTTGAATCCCGCCGCTGATTTATTCAATTATTTCTCGAGGCAAACAATGTTCTCGAATACTCTGTCGAATCTTGCAACTGCATCGTCGATCATTTCTTCTGTGTAAGCAGCGCTTGTGTAGAGACGGCTGCCTGCAAGAGTAACAACGCCTTCTGCCATATAAGCAGCGCCCATATGAGTCATAACCTTCTTACGGGCTGAAGTCTCTTCAAGAACCTTGGGAATACCCCAGGGCTTGCACCAGTTGATAGAGAAGTTCATTGTACCAACTGTTTCAAGATGGCAGATTGAACCCTGATTGAATGCAACGAAGGGAAGGTTTCTCTTCTTGATGATTTCCTGAAGACCTGCTGTAAGTCTGTCACCCATAAGAGCTGCCTTGTAGCAAGCATCAGCCTTTTCCATTTCTTCAAGCATTGTGTAGCCTGCGATACAGCTGAGGGGGTTAGCTGTCATTGTACCGCCGCAGAATGCCTTCTTGACCTTCTTGCCGTCGCCGTCAAGACCTGAGCCGAGGTGCTTCATATATTCCTTCTTACCGCCGAGACCGCCTGCGCCGGGGTAGCCGCCTGCCATAACCTTGCCGAATACGGTAAGGTCAGGTGAAACGCCGAAGTAACCCTGAGCGCCGCTCATGCTTACGCGGAAAGCTGTAACAACTTCGTCAAAGATGAGGAGTGCGCCGTACTTGCGGCAGAGAGCCTCAACGCCCTTACAGAAGTTCTTGTCAACGGGTCTTGTGCCGCTTTCGGGACCGACAGGCTCAAGCATAACAGCCGCTGTGCCGCCCTTGAGACGGTTTGCCTTGAGTTTTCTCTCAAGGTCATTGAGGTCGCCGGGGAAGAATTCGTCTGTATCTCTGAAGCAGAACAGAGGAACACCGGGAGCCTGAGTGAACTTTGAGCCGGGAACACGGATGCTGTAACCGAGCTGATCTGACCAGCCGTGGTATGCACCGCCCATTTTGATGATTCTCTTTTTGCCGGTTGCAAGACGGGCAACACGGATAGCTGTCATACAAGCTTCTGTACCTGAGCCGAGCATACGGAACATATCAACGCTGGGGATAAGGTCGGCAATCTTCTTGCCGAGTTTGTACTCATACTCGTGGAAAAGACCTGTTGAAGGGCCGCATGTGTTGAGAAGCTCGATAACCTTTTCGCGAACTGCAGGAGGATTGCTGCCCAGAACTGTGGGGCCGCCCGCCTGAAGGAAGTCATAATACTGATTTCCGTCGATATCGTAAAGATATGCGCCGTCAGCCTTTGTGAAAACAAGGGGGAACGGATAGTTGAAAGCGAGGTTGTGCTGAACGCCGCCGGGAATAACCTGCTTTGCCTCTTCAATCATTGTCTTTGACTTTGCGCACTTACCGTCAAAATACTCTGTCTCATACTTCTTGAGAGCTTCGGGGCTGATTGAGTGAATAGGCTTTTTGATAAGCTCGTCAAGCTGCTTCTGAACAGCCTGCGCATCGGGGTAATTGATAATACCGTGATTTGACATTTTTAAATCCTCCCTCAAGCGATTTGCACCGCTCGTAATAATATATACAATATAATTATAACACAGTAAAAATTTTTTGCAAGCACAGTTTGACCATATTTCGGTCATATTTGTAACACTGTACGGTGTTTTTTATTCAAGACCAAGCTTTTTTGCCATTTCGGCGGTTTTGAGTTCAAGGAGCTTTGAAACGCCCTTTTCCTGCATTGTTACGCCGTAAAGCATATCCGCCTCGTCCATTGTGCCTCGTCTGTGGGTAATGAGAATGAACTGGGTGCTGCCTGTCATTTCTCTTACATACGAAGCGTAACGGCTTACATTAACATCGTCAAGCGCAGCCTCAACCTCGTCAAAAATGCAGAAGGGTGCGGGTGTAACCTTGAGAATTGCGAACAGAAGCGCAATAGCCGCAAGACCCTTTTCGCCGCCCGAAAGCAGGTCAATGTTCTGAACATTCTTGCCGGGGGGCTGAACCCTGATGTTGATTGCACATTCAAGCACATCCTGCGGGTCTTCAAGCACAAGCTCAGCCTTACCGCCGTCAAACAAATCCTTGAAGGTTTCGCCGAAGTGGTTGTTGATTCGTCTGAACTGTTCTCTGAAGCGTTCCGCCATTTTGCCCGTCAGCTCTTCAATCATCTTTATGAGTTCTTCACGGGCTTTTTCGATGTCGCCTATCTGACCGCTCATATATTCGTATCTTTCGGATACTTCCTTGTACTCCTCAACAGCGCCTACATTAACGCTGCCCAAAGCACGGATTTTGTTCTTGATTTCCTGCAAGGTACGCTGTGCCTTGGGAATATCATCAAGCACAATGTTCATTTCCGTTGCTTCACGGAGAGAAAGCTGATATTCGTCATAAAGCTTGTTCTGCGCGGTTTCAAGCTCTCTCTGCATTGAATCCCTGCGCTCCTCAAGCCTTGCAAGCTCACCGCCCAGCTTTTCACGCTCGGAAGTCATTTCACGCTCTTTTGTGCGGAGTGCCGTACTCTGACCCTCGCAGGAAGTTCGCTTCTGAATGAGCTGTTCAATCTTTTCACGGGTCTTTACGGACTGCTCACGCAGAGCCGCCGCCTGAGCCTCAAAATCAGCAATACGGGCGAGAATTTCTTCGTTTTCACGCCTGATTTGGGCAATTTCCTCGTTCAGCTTATCTGCACGGCGGTTGAAGCTTTCCTTGCGTTCAAGGCAGCCTGCAATAACCTCGTTATCCGCCTCAATATCCTTGCAAAGTGAAACAATTTCAAGGTTGAGCGCACTCTGGACCTCTGCGGATTCCTCACGGAGTCTGTCCAAAGCTTCTCTTGCCTCGTTAAGTCCGCTGAGCTGAGCGTTAAGCTCCTCGCTCTGCGCCGTAACGGCATCAATATCCGACTGCGCTCTCTTTTCAACAGCCTCGGATTCCGCAATTCTTGCGGCGGCACGCTCTTTTTCCGCCTCAAGCTCGTCAATATGACCCTTTGCGGCATTATATCTGTCTTTTACAAGATTAAGCGCGCTTTCCGCCCTGATTATATCCTCCTGCGCCTTGATAAGCTCAGCCTCGCTTGCATCAAGCTCCGCCTGAACAAGGGCAAGCTCCTCGGAATGGGATTTGAACACTTCTTCCTTATCGGCAAGCTGCTTTTCAAGGGCGGCAACCTTTTCCTTAAGGTTTTCAATCTCGGTTGCTCTGCTCAGGAAGCTCGAGCCTGAGCCTCGTGAGCCGCCCGTCATTGAGCCGCCTGCGTTAAGCACCTGACCGTCAAGGGTAACTATCTTGAATCTGTATGAATATTTCTTTGCCATTGCAATGCCGTTGTCGATTGTGTCAACAACCGCCGTTCTGCCCAGAAGCGAGCCGATGATATCGGCATATTTGCCGTCATACTCCAGCAATCTGTCCGCCATATCAACAAAGCCCTCGCACTTTTCAAGTCCGTTTTCGGTGAAGGGTCTTGATTTGACCGAGGTGAGGGGCAGGAAGGTTGCCCTGCCTGCACGGTTTTCCTTAAGGAAATTAATGGCAAGCTTTGCTGTGTTTTCGTTATCGGTAACTATGTTCTGGATTGCCGCACCCAATGCGGTTTCAACGGCAACGGCATATTCCGCAGGAGCAGAGATAAGCTGTGAAAGAGTGCCGTGAATTCCTCGGAGCGCGCCTCTTTTCGCCTCTTTTATGACCTTCTGAACGCTGCCTGCATAGCCGTCAAGGTTCTTTTCAAGGTCATCGAGCATTTTGATTCTTGCATTTTTCTGATAAATATCAAGATTTATGTTTTCAAGCTCTTTTCTCAGCCTTTCAACCTTATCTGCCCTTGTGCCGATAATCATTCGGTAGCCCTCAAGGCTGTTTTCATGCTCTGCGGCAACGGCATTAAGGCGGTCAAGCTCAAGCTGAGCCTCGGATTTCTCTTTTTCAAGTGCGGTGATAACTCCGCCCCTTGATTCAACAACTCCGTTGATGTTGTTTATTCTTTCGCTCAGCTCGTGCCTTGCGGATTCTGCGGTTGATTTCTCAACTCGAAGGTCGGCAAGCCTGAGAGCAAGCTCGGTTATTTTATCGCTTATTTCCCTTGATTTTTCGCTGTTTTCGCTGTTCTGACCCATAAGGTCGCGGAGCTTTTTCAGCTCTGCTTCAAGAGCCGCCTTTTTCTCGGCAACCGCGGCTTCCTTGGCGGCGATATCCGCCTGAGCCTGCTCAATATGCGCATCAATTTCCGCTTTTGAAGCCTCGCTGTCACCCATATCGCCCGTAATGCGCTCAACTGTCTGCTCATTATGCTCAATGGTGTTTCTCTCAACGGCAATTTTGCCGTCGATGGCGGTTGCTTCTTCTTCGCTGACGGAAATGCTCTCACGCAGACGCTCGATTTCAAGGGTTATTTCCTGACCCTCGCTGATTGCCTTTTCAATCTGCTCGATTATTTCAACAAGCGCATTTTCCGTCTGCTCATACTGGGATGTTGCAACGGAAAGCTTATGCTCCTGCTCACGCAGACCGTTCTTCGATTTTTCTATTGTATGAAGCCACAGACCGATTTCAAGAGTTTTCTTTTCATCGGCAAGGGCAAGGAATTTCATAGCCTTTTCACTCTGTGTTTTAAGGGGACCTATTCTGCTTTCAAGCTCTGCAAGAATATCACGCAGTCTTACGAGATTTTCCTCCGCCTGGTCAAGCCTGCGATTTGCATCGGCTCGTCTGTAACGGAAATGAGAAATACCTGCCGCTTCTTCAAGCATATCACGGCGCTGAGTTGAGCGCGCAGAAACAAGGTCGGCAATTCTGCCCTGACCGACCATTGAATAGCCGTCTCTGCCCAGACCCGTATCCATAAACAGCTCGTGAATATCACGCAGACGGCACACTTCGCCGTTGATTTTATATTCGCTTTCGCCCGAGCGGTAGTAGCGGCGGGTTACGGAAACATCGTCCTTATCGTTATTCAGCCCTCTGTCGGTATTGTCAAGGCGCAGAGTGACCTCGGCATAGCCGAGAGCCTTACGCTGACTTGTGCCGCCGAAAATAACATCCTCCATTTTTGCGCCTCGGAGGGTTTTGGTTGACTGCTCACCCAATACCCAGCGCACGGCATCGGAGATATTACTCTTGCCCGAGCCGTTGGGACCGACAACCGCCGTTATGCCTTTCCCGAATTCAAGCACCGTCTTGTCGGGGAAGGATTTGAAGCCCTGCATTTCAAGTGATTTTAATATCATCTGACTACCTGTCCTTTATGTATTTCAACCTCGTATTTCGGGAGTATGTCAACGCCTTTTACGGCGCATTCATAGCCCTTTTCACGAAGCTTTATAAGATTTTCTTTCTTCTGCCCTGTCATTTTGGAAATTTCTTTTGTGTTTACGCCGAGGATATATCTGCCTGCGCCGAGCCTTTCAAGCGCATCCAGCGCACGGTTGAGATAAATTCTGCTCTCGCAGATTTCGCGCAATGCGGGGTGATAAGCACCGCCTGCAAAGCCCTCCTCAACTCCGCCGCCCGAGTGAAGCCCCACTCTGATAACCTTTATGTCTGCAAGCTCAAACATTTCAATGAGTTTTGCGCACAGGTCAGCGGTTTCGTCAATGCCTTTCGGAATGAATTCGCCCGTTTTCATCAGCTCATAAAGCCGTGTACCTTTCAGCACAACCGTCGGATAAATCCTCACCGTTGCAGGTGCAAGAGCAATTATTTTTTCTGCGGTTTCAAGGCTGTCGCAATCCTCCGAGCCGTAAAGACCCGTCATCATCTGCAAGCCGACCTCAAAGCCGTATTCCTTAAGCATTCTGCAGGCATCCTCAACCTGCTTTGCGGTGTGACCCCTCTCGTTGAGCCAAAGCACTCTGTCATCAAGACTCTGCGCGCCAAGCTCAACAGCGGTTACGCCGTATTTCTTCAGAATTACGCAAATTTCGCCGTCAATGCCGTCTGGTCTTGTGGAAATTCTGATTCCTTTGAATATCCCTTTTTCAACATATTCATACGCCGCCTCAAGGAGCGAGAGCATATATTCACGCTCCACCATTGTGAAGCTGCCGCCGAAAAAGGCTATCTCGCCGCCTGCCGCCTGACTCTCCGTCAGCGAGGCGATTGCGGTGCGTGCCGCAGAATGAACATCGTCTGCCGTTATGTCCTTCTGACTGCCCGAAATGCTCCGCTGATTGCAGAATGAGCACATATGGGGACAGCCCTTATGCACAACGAAAAGTGCAACATTTATATGCTTCATTTTATACCCATAAGCTCAAGGGCTTCCTTTGCCGCCTGCTGCTCGGCAAGCTTCTTGCTTTTGCCCGTGCCTTTGCCGATAACATTGCTGTTGAGATGCACCTCAACGGTGAAAACCTTTGCGTGGTCGGGTCCGCTGGAATCCGTAAGCACATATTCAACACGCTCCTCGCGGTTGCGCTGAACAACCTCCTGCAGAAGCGTTTTGTAGTCCTTGGTTTTCTCCAATCCGTCGTGGCGCGGCACAAATCTCAGCACGATTTTTGCCGCCTCGTCGAGACCGCCGTCAAGGTAAATTGCCGCAAGCACAGCCTCAAAGGCATCCGCAAGGATAGAGGGTCTGTCTGCGCCGCCCATTCTGATTTCGCCCTTGCCGAGACGGAGCGCAGGACCTATGCCCAGCTCCCTCGCAAAGGTGCAGAGGGCATTTTCGCAGACCTTTGCGGCTCTTTGCTTTGTCAGCTCGCCCTCGGGCCAGTCGAATGTTGTATAAAAATATTTTGCGGAAACAAAGCCGAGAATGGAATCGCCGAGGAATTCCAGCCTCTCGTTGCAGATTGTTCCGTCGTTCTGTTCGTTTGCGTATGATGAATGAGTAAGAGCAGTTTTGAGCAGAGAAATATCCTTGAACTCATAGCCGAGGTTTTTCTGCAACTGCACAAGATTATCGCTCATTTCAAAACTCCTTTCGTTAAAAATGATTTGCCTTACGGCATGAATTGACTTCGTCATAAATTGCAATCAAAATTGCATGATTTGCACTTCGTGCATTAAGGGTCTGCGACGCTTTTTGTGTTCGGGCGGATGATATCCGCCCCTACCGCATATATTGATATATTTTATTATGGTAGGGAACGGATATTATCCGTTCCGAATGTGCCGTAAG
>JAZQXJ010000002.1:0-21546 GCA_045632815.1 Acutalibacteraceae bacterium
CTCAGGCTTGTGCCTCACAGCGTGCTCAGCCTCGAGCAGTGTATGGAATTCATAAAGGATGATGAATTGCTGGAGGTAACTCCCGTTTCGCTCAGACTCCGTAAGAGAATCCTTTCAAAGGAATTGAGAATGAAACAGCAGTTCAGGAAGAAATAAAATGTGCGAAATAAAAACAGCCGTCACGCTGGGCAGCTTTGACGGCTTACACAAGGGACATATGACGGTTATTGCCTGTGCTTTTGAAATGCAACAAGAGTACGGGCTTTCGCCCCTTGTGCTTTTATTCGACAGGCATCCGATGTTCACCCTTTCGGGCAAGGCGCCCGATATGATTCTTCAGCCGTCATTGCGTGACGAAATAATCGCTCAGACGGGTGCAGGAAGAAGAACGGTTGCCTTCGATATTGTCAGGAATATGACCTGCCGCGAGTTTTTCGAAAAAATTCTTATTGAAAAGCTGAACGCAGGCGGAGTCTGCTGCGGCTGGAATTACCGCTTCGGCAGGAATAATGAGGGCGGCATTGATGAGCTTCGCGCGCTTTGCGAGAAATACGGCGTTCATCTTAAGGTCAGCACTCCCGTTGATTATATGGGCAGTCCCGTCAGCTCAACCCGAATCAGGCAGGCGGTTGAGAGGGGAGATATCCCCCTTGCAAATGCAATGCTCGGCAGAGAATTCCGCTATAAGCAGACGGTTGTTGACGGTCAGCACAGAGGCAGGCTCATCGGCGCGCCGACCATAAATCAGCGCTTTGACGAGGGCTTTGTGAAGCCGAAAAAGGGCGTTTATGCCTCCGTGACCGTTGTTGACGGCAGAGAATATCCCTCCGTTACGAATATCGGCTTGCGCCCCTCATTTGAAAACGAGGATTTCCGCAGCGAAACCTGCATTTTAGGCTTCAGCGGCAACCTTTACGGGCTTGAAATTGAGGTAAAACTGCTTGAATACCTCCGCGACGAGGTTAAATTTGAGTCAATGGATGCTCTTTCGGCGCAGATTCACGCTGATGCCGAAAAAGCGGAAAAAATATTTGAAATCCGAGGTGAAAAGGGCAATGTATGAAAATTGGGAACAGCTTAAGGCTGACTGTATGCAATGCAGAAAATGCGGACTTTGCGAAACGAGAACAAACCTTGTTTTCGGCGTAGGCAACGAGAATGCCGAGGTAATGTTTATCGGCGAGGGACCGGGCGAAAATGAGGATTTGCAGGGCGAGCCTTTCGTTGGCAGAGGCGGCAAGCTTCTTGATAAATTCCTTGAGGCAATCGACCTTGACCGCAAAAAGAATATTTATATTGCCAATATGGTGAAATGCCGACCTCCCAAAAACAGAGACCCTCTCCCCGAGGAGCAGGATTGCTGCATCGAATGGCTCAGGGAGCAGACAAGGCTTATGAGACCGAAAATTATCGTCTGTCTTGGCAGAATTTCGGCACAGAGGCTTATTTCAAAGGATTTCAAGGTTACTCAGCAGCACGGCGAGTTCATCGAAAAGGGCGGAATACTCTTTATGGGTACTTTCCATCCCGCCGCACTTCTGCGTAACCCCAACCAGAAGCCCGAAGCCCTCGAGGATTTCCTTGCGCTTCAAAGAAAAATAAAAGAAATATGTGAACGAACATATTAAAAAAGACACCCGAGAGGGTGTCTTTTTTAATGAAATATGCTTCGCAAGTAAATAATGAAGTACGCCTGCGGTGTATGAAGTTTTGCCGCGCAACATCATTAAAAATGTCCGCCTCTGATTTCAACAACAACCTCATCTATCTTCATATAGACAAGTCCGAGAATTTCAATCGCCTTATAAAGCGTTGAACGGACAAATTTGCTGACGGGCTTGTTGCTGAAATCCTTGGTTTTTTCAATTGTGATGCTGTCAAGCAGCTCGCTGTTGTCGCCTCTGAAGGTTTTGACGGTCATTGTTGAATCGGTGAATTCAACGGTTGAATATGTCGTGACATCCGCATTTTCAAAGGCATATGCCGTGTGAGGCCAAGCGCTCATATTATCCATTGAACCTTGGTCACAGCAGGCGTTCATATTGAGATAAATAATGCCGCTCGGGTCGGTGTATGTTTTGCCGCTTTCCGCTTTGCCTGCAACGATTCCGTCGCTTATGAAGTGGCTTCTGCCCTGCATATGGGTGTGACCCGTGAATACGATGTCAACATCATATGTCATAAATATGGGCTGGAAAACTGCGTTGAGCAAAAGTCCCGTTTCAGGCTCAAGAGCCGCAATGCCGGGTGCATAAGGTGCCTGATGCATAACGGCTATACGCCATTTTGCGTCGGGATTTGCGCTGACAGCTTCCTCTGCCATCGCCTTGTGGTCTGCCGCCGAGCCTGAGCAGGCGTCAAAAACAAGATAAAGCACATCGCCGTAGCGGAACCAGAAATCACGGTCAAGACCCGTGAAATATTTGCCGAAATATTCGTTGGGCATATGGGTGTAATACTCATATGTCATACCCTTTTTGTCGTGGTTGCCGATTGCAAGCGCAAGGGGCAGATTTCTTGTATATTCGGGCATAAGAAGTGTCTGCCATTCGTCCGCCGCCTTGCCCGTTGAGGTGTTGTCACCGGGCGAAAGCAAAAAGCTGATGTCGGGATTCTTCGTGAGTGCCTCGTCAAGCACGCTCTGCCACACATAACCGATTCTCGACTGCTCCTCGGGGTTATCCGTTGACTGACCGCCTATCTGAATGTCGCCGATAACCATCATTTTGTAGCTGTCAAAGCCCTTTGATTCGTATTTATATGCCTCGCTCCAGCCGTTTTCGCCGAGGTACTGATAATAATATGTTGTGTTTTCTTCAATGCCCGTCATTGTAACGCGGCATACGTACTGCAGGTCGTTTTCCGCAGGAGTGTTTTCACCCGTGAATTCAACGTGATCGGTCATTGCCGCATTCTTTGCAAGCCTTACCTTAGGCTGTGCCTTGTCTTTGGTGGCGTGCCAGCAGATGTTGAGCTGAGTCTGGTCTGCGCCGACGCAGAGCATAGGCAGAGTGTTTTCGTCGCGCAGGTCGGCATAGACCTCTTTCCACTCTGCTTCGGTCATCGATTTGTCATCAAAAGCAACCGCCGTAAAGGCGAGCTGAGCAATCATAATCACCGAAAGAAAAATTGCAATAAACTTTTTCATAATATCTCCTCCTTGCCTTAATTCTATCAAACAAAAAATAAATTGTAAAGTGTATTTTTTCTTTGTAAACTCTTTACAAATAATAAAATTTGTTACATAATATATAGTACCACTTTAGCAGGTGAAAGAGGAAAAATATATGGGCAAGAAAATGAAAAAGGAGAAAGGGAAAAATCTTAAACTGATGAAAAGGTTTTTTCCGTATCTGAAAAAGCATCTCGGCACAGAGCTTGTCGTGCTTCTCTGCGCATCAATTTCAGCAGCGTGCGAAATTGCGCTTCCGCTGATAGTGAGAAGAATAACGGATACCGAGGTCAATGACCCCGCAAACCTTACGGTCAGGCTCATTCTTCTGATTGCCGCCGCCTATATTGCCCTCAGAGGGTTGGACAGCCTTGCAAGCTACTGCCAGTCATATCTGGGCCACAAAATGGGCACTAAAATCGAAAATTCAATGCGTGAAGATATGTTTGACCACCTGCAGACCCTCTCGTTCACATTTTTTGATAACACCAAGGTCGGTCAGCTTATGAGCAGAATGACATCGGATCTTTTCGATGTTGCCGAATGGGCGCATCATTTCCCCGAAATGCTGCTTATGACGCTGGTTAAATTCTTTGCAAGCTTCTATATCTTTGCATCGATGGATATCCGCTTTGCCGTCACGGTGTTTATTCTCATTCCGTTTATGGTGGTGTTCACGAAAAAATCGAGAACAAAAATGCGCGACACCTTCAAGGAAGGTCGCCATCAGGTCGGCGAAATCAACGCAAGGCTTGAGGACAGCCTGCTCGGCGTAAGAGTTGTGCGCTCCTTCACCAACGAAAAAATTGAGAGAGAAAAGTTTGCCAAGGGCAATGTAAAATATACCGAAATCAGGAACAAGAGCCATCAGTATATGTCGCAGTTCCACGCAACGGTCAAGCTGCTTGACGGCATAACCTACATATGCGTTATCGCAGTCGGCGCTCTGCTTATGAAGGACGGCAAGGTTTCAACGGGCGATTTTGCGGCGAGCCTTCTGCTCATTTCAACTCTTTTAGGCTCTATCCGAACAATCGTTGATTTCAGCGAGCAGTTCAGCCGAGGCATAACGGGCGTTGAACGCTTTGTTGAAATTATGGATGAAACCCCCGATATCAAGGACAGCGAAAATGCCGTTGAAATCGGCGAAGCAGAGGGTGAAATTGAGTTCAGGGATGTTTCGTTCAGCTATGTAAAGGGCGAAAAACAGATTCTCAATAACCTCAATCTCAATATCAGAAAGGGCGGCAATATTGCGCTTGTAGGCCCCAGCGGCGGCGGAAAAACAACGCTCTGCAACCTCATTCCCCGTTTTTATGAGGCAGAGGGCGGCGAAATCCTGCTTGACGGCAGGAATATCAAGGATATCACCCTGCGTTCGCTGCGTTCAAACATCGGCGTTGTTGCTCAGGATGTTTACCTTTTCTCGGGTACAATCCGTGATAATCTTATCTACGGCAAGGCGGATGCAACCGATGAGGAAATCGTTGAAGCCGCAAAGAAAGCGGGCGCTCACGAATTTATCAGCGCTCTGCCCAACGGCTATGACACATATGTTGGCGAAAGAGGCGTAAAGCTTTCGGGCGGTCAGAAGCAGAGAATTTCAATTGCCCGGGTATTCCTCAAAAATCCGCCCATTCTGCTGCTTGACGAGGCAACCTCGGCGCTCGATAACGAGAGCGAAAAGCTTGTTCAGGAGTCACTTGAACGCCTTGCAAAGGGCAGAACAACTCTTACCATTGCCCACAGACTGACAACAATCCGCAACGCAGACGAAATTATCGTGCTGACCGAAGACGGCATTGCCGAGCAGGGCAGCCACTCGGAGCTTATGGCAAAGGGCGGCATTTACAGCAATATGTACAGTATGTATGCAACGATGTGACAATGCTTCGCATAGTCAGTGAATAGTTAAAAGTGAAGAGTGAAAAGTTAAGGGGCGGTGCCGCTTATTATATTTGGGTACGGGTGAAACCCGTCCGAAACTTTTCACTATTCATTATTCACTCTTCACTAAAACAAGAAAAAGAAAGGATAATCACTATGCTTAAAAACATCTCCCCCATCATCTCACCCGAGCTTCTCAAAATTCTTATGGAAATGGGTCACGGTGACGAAATCGTTATCGGCGACGGCAATTTCCCCTCAGCATCGATTGCACAGCGCCTTGTGCGCCTTGACGGCCACGGCGTTGACGAAATTCTCGCCGCAATCCTCAAGCTGATGCCCCTTGATACATATGTTGACGCTCCCGTTGCTCTTATGGATAACGGCGATGCATCAAATCCTCCTCCCATCTGGAGCGACTACAAAAAGACAATCACCGCCGAGGAAGGCGAAAAGAATATTGAGCTTGTTGAGCGTTTTGCGTTTTATGACAGAGCAAAGAAGGCATATGCCGTTATCGCAACGGGCGAAACCGCAATCTATGCCAACATCATTCTCAAGAAGGGCGTTGTAATTCAGTAATGAACAAAAAAGTTTTAGCCATTGACTTCGGCGCATCAAGCGGCAGAGCCATTATCGGCAGCTTTGACGGCGAAAAAATCAGCCTTCAGGAAGTGCATCGCTTTTCAAATGACCCCGTAAAAGTGGGCAACACAATGTACTGGGATGTTCTGCGCCTTTTTTATGACATCAAGCAGGGTATTGTCAAGGCAAAGCTTGCGGGCGGCTTTGACAGCATCGGCATTGACACCTGGGGCGTTGACTTCGGTCTGATTGACGAATTCGGCTGTCTGCTTGAAAACCCCGTTCACTACCGTGACGAGAGAACCGTCGGTCTTATCGAGGAATGTGCAAAAACCGTTCCCAACGATGAGTTTTACGGCGCAACGGGCATTCAGTTTATGGAGCTTAACACGGTTTATCAGCTCTATGCGCTCAAAAAATACCGCCCCCATATTCTTGAAAGGGCGGACAGACTCCTCTTTATGCCCGACCTTTTCGGCTATATGCTCACGGGCGAAAAGACAACGGAATATTCAATCGCAACCACCTCGCAGATGGTTGATATCAGAACGAAGGGCTGGGCAACGGACATCCTTGACAGGCTCGGAATACCCTCGCGCCTGCTTGGCGAAATCAAGCCCTCGGGCAGCGTTCTGGGCAAGGTACGCAAGGATATCTGCGAGGAATGCGGCATTGACGAGGTTGATGTTATCAGCGTTTGCGGCCACGATACGCAGAGCGCACTCACCGCCGTGCCTGCAGAGGAAAAGGATTTTGCCTTCCTTTCAAGCGGCACCTGGTCACTTTTCGGCACGGAGCTTGACGAGCCTATCGTCAACGAAAAATCCGTTGCAATGAATGTTACAAACGAGGGCGGCTACGGCTCAACCGTAGGCTTCCTCAAGAATATCATCGGTCTGTGGCTCATTCAGGAAAGCCGCCGCCATTGGAACAGAAACGGCAGCGATTATTCCTACGCAGACCTCGAAAAGCTTGCTCTTGCGGCAGAGCCTTTCAAGTGCTTCATCGACCCCGATGCACCCGAATTTGTGGCTCACGGAAATATTCCTCAGCGTGTGCGTGATTACTGCAAAAAAACGGGTCAGCCCATCCCCGAGAGCGTTGGTGAGGTTATGCGATGTATTTACGAAAGCCTTGCGATGAAATACCGCCTGACCCTTGAAAATCTTGAGGATTGTACGGGCAAAACCTACCCTGCAATCCATGTTATCGGCGGCGGCACAAAGGATACCCTTCTTTGTCAGATGACGGCATCCTCCTGCAACCGAAAGGTTGTTGCAGGTCCCATTGAAGCAACCGTTCTGGGCAATATTGCCGTTCAGCTTCTTGCAAGCGGTGCGCTTGAAAGCATTGAGCAGGCAAGAAAGGTTGTCAAGGCAAGCGAAAAAACCGCCCAATATTCTCCCGAAAATGCCGGAGCCTGGGCAGAGGCATACGAGAGATTTAAAACAGTAATAAAATAATTAACCTATCAATAGAAAGGAAGATTACAATGGCAAAAAGCAGACTTATCGGCGATTATCCCGTTATCGGTATCCGCCCCATCATCGACGGCAGAAGAGGACCTCTCAATGTAAGAGGCTCACTTGAGGAGCAGACCATGAATATGGCTAAGACCGCAAAGGCTCTCTTTGAGGAAAATCTCCGTTATTCAAACGGCGAGCCCGTAAAGGTTGTTATCGCTGACACAACAATCGGCAGAGTTGCAGAGGCTGCAGCCTGCGCAGCAAAGTTCAGAAAAGAAGGCGTTGACATCACCCTTTCAGTTACTCCCTGCTGGTGCTACGGCTCGGAAACAATGGATATGGATCCCACAACAATCAAGGGTGTCTGGGGCTTCAACGCTACCGAAAGACCCGGCGCTGTTTATCTTGCAGCAGTTCTTGCGGCTCACGCACAGAAGGGTCTCCCTGCATTCGGTATCTACGGCAAGGATGTTCAGGATGCTGATGACACATCAGTTCCCGATGACGTTAAGGAAAAGCTCCTCCGTTTTGCACGCTCGGCTGTTGCAGTTGCAACAATGAGAGGCAAGAGCTATCTCCAGATCGGTTCAACCTGTATGGGTATCGCAGGCTCGGTTATCGACCCCGATTTCATTGAAGAATATCTCGGCATGAGAGTTGAATCCGTTGACGAGGTTGAAATCATCCGCCGAATGAGCGAGGGTATCTATGACGAGGCTGAATATCAGAAGGCACTTGCATGGACAAAGGCAAAGTGCAAGGAAGGCTTCGACAAGAACCCCGATTTCGTAAAGAAGAGCGACGAGCAGAAGGAAAAGGATTGGGAATTCGTTGTTAAGATGATGTGCATCATCAAGGACCTTATGAACGGCAACGAAAATCTTCCCGAAGGCTGCGAAGAAGAAGCAGTAGGTCACAACGCTATCGCAGCAGGCTTCCAGGGTCAGAGACAGTGGACAGACTTCTATCCCAACGCTGACTTTGCAGAGGCACTTCTCAACACCTCATTTGACTGGGAAGGCGTAAGAGAGCCTTACATCCTCGCAACCGAAAACGATGTTCTCAACGGTCTCGGTATGCTCTTTATGAAATTGCTTACAAACAGACCTCAGATGTTTGCCGATGTCCGTACTCATTGGAGCGCAGACGCTGTCAAGAGAGTTACAGGCTATGACATCGAAGGCAAGGCAAAGGATGCAGGCGGATTTATCCACCTTATCAACTCAGGCGCTTGCTGCCTTGACGCTTGCGGCGAAGTCAAGGACGAAAACGGCAACGGCATTATGAAAGAATGGTACAATGTTACCGAAGAAGATGCAGAGAAGATTATCAACGCAACAACATGGAATGCCGCAGATAACGGCTATTTCAGAGGCGGCGGATATTCCTCACGCTTCCTTACAAGAGCTGAAATGCCTGCAACAATGATTCGTCTTAACCTTGTCAAGGGTCTCGGCCCCGTTCTTCAGATTGTTGAAGGCTGGACTGTTGAGCTTCCCGACGAAGTTTCGGACACAATCTGGAAGCGAACAGACTACACATGGCCCTGCACATGGTTCGCACCCAGATGCACAGGCGAAGGCGCATTCAAGAGCGCATATGACCTTATGAATAACTGGGGCGCAAACCACGGCGCTATCTCATACGGCCACATCGGCGCTGATATCATCACAATGGCATCAATGCTCCGTATTCCCGTTGCTCTCCACAATGTTCCCGAAGAGAAAATCTTCCGTCCCGCTTGCTGGGGTGCATTCGGCACAAAGGATCTTGAAGGCGCAGACTTCAGAGCTTGCGAAAACTACGGTCCTCTCTACAAATAATTCAGTTTCCCGAGGCTTGCACGGTTTTCCGTGCAGGCCTTTTTTCTTTCAAAAAAGGTTGAAAACAGGGATTCTGATGTTGTATAATTATTTCAATCGGGAAAAAAGGAGAAAATAAAAATGGTGCAGATTCTGAAGTATATCGTAGGATTTATTCCGTCGCTTTTGTCGCTGATTATTGCATTTGTTTCCGTCTTCCCTGCAAGCACGGCAAGGCTTGAGCAGGATATAGCGGAGCAGATAAACCGAATCGCGGCTCTTGAACAGGCTTACGAAAGCGGAGAAATTGAGGCGATTGACGAGGCAGGCTTTTTCTGCGGTGACCTTGAGGCAGAGCTTGAATCAGGGCTGAAATTCAATGAAATCAGTTTCCTTGCAACCCATAACAGCTATCAGTCACCTGCAGTTGAGGAAACTTTCAAGCTTTACAGCAGTCTTGAAAACGTGTCATTCGGAGCGTTCAAGGGCGAGGTTGCGTCTTTCTGGAGCGAAACCCTGACAAATCAGCTCAACAGCGGAATCCGAAGCCTTGAAATGGATATTGAGGTCTTTGACCGTGACGGTGAAATTTCATTCACCTGTATGCACAACCCCTATCTTGAAATGGCAACTTCCTGCTATGATTTTGCCCTTGCGATGAAAGAAATTGCAATGTGGTCGGATAATAACCCCAACCACTTGCCCGTGACGATAATCATTGAGCCCAAAAAAACTTTTATTCCTCTCAAGGATATGAAAGCTTTCGGCATCGGTTATGCGGATGATTTTGACGCTATGCTCCGAGAAACTCTGGGTGACAAGCTTTTCACCCCTGCAGATATGCTGGGTGATTACGAATCTTTCGGAGCGATGAGAGCAGATGACGGCTGGTGCGAGGTAAAGGATATGCTGGGCAAAGTGCTGATTCTTCTGCACGAAGGCAATGTTACCGAGGATTATATTGCAATCGACCCCTCGATTAAGTCGCAGGCAATGTTCCCTATGCTCAGAATAAATGATATTGACCGTGATTGCGCATCCTTCATCCTCTGCAATGACCCGGAAACAATCCTCGAAAAGGCAGATGAAATAGCGCAGAGCAGAATTATCTGCCGCACCCGTGCGGATAAATACCCGACCATAACGGAAAAGCGACTTGCGGAAGCGATGGCAAGCACGGCGCAGATTGTTTCAACCGATTATCCGCCCAGAACGGATTCAACCCCTGAAAGCTACGTTGTTTCATTCGGAAACAGAACAACGGTCAGAAAAGTAGGGTAATGAAAACAAACCGACAAAAAAATCCCCGAACCGCAGTATTTACAACGGTTCGGGGTGTTGTTTTTATGTGTTATTATTCTTCAAAAAAGTTGTCAAGTCCGTTTGCTTTTTCGCAATCTTCGCAGTAAATGACCCATTCTTCATCGCTCATTGCGGACTTTTCGTCAACCTCAACTTCAGCACCGCAACCGTCGCAATGAACGGTCTTTGTTTTTGCTCCGCAGCCTGCAGCGCAGATTGCAATGAGAAGGGCAAGAATCAGAACAAGTAATTTTTTCATAATATCACCTTTAATCAGAATGTTTTAACAAGTTCCTTAAGGTATGCTTTGAAATCGTCACCGATTTCGGGATGGTCAAGAGCAACCTCGCAGTTTGCCTGCATAATGCCAAGCTTGTTACCCATATCGTAGCGCTTGCCGTCAAAGTCATAAGCAAGCAGCTTGCCTGCCATACCAAGCTCGGTGAAAACATCGGTGAGATAGAATTCCTTGCCCTCGGGAGTGGCGGCAAGACCCTTTTCAATCAGTTCAAAGGTTTCGGGGGGCATAACGATTCTGCCGAGAATAGCGTAAAGCGAGAGAATCTGCTCGGGAGTAGGCTTTTCAATGATTTTTGAGCAGTTCATCGCTCTGTCCTCGCCCTCGATGGGTGAAACATCAAGCGTGCAGTAAAGGCGGATAAGCTCCTCGGGAACTTCCTTTACGCCGACAACACCCTTGCCGTATTTTTCGTAGCAGCGTGCAAGCTGTGCGGTAACGGGATCTTTCGAAACGATAACATCATCGCCGTAGAGAACTGCAAAAGGCTCGTTGCCGACAAAGGATTTACCGCAGAGAAGTGCGTGGGCAAGACCCTTTGTTTCCTTCTGACGGATGAAATATATGTTTGCAAGGTTTGCAACCGCCTTGACATCCTCATAGAGCTTTTCCTTTGAGGGAACGCCCTTGAGACCTGCCTCAAGCTCAAATGAATGGTCAAAATGGTCCTCGATTGCGCCCTTGCCTCTGTTTGTGATGATAAGAATATCTTCGATGCCTGCGGCAACGGCTTCCTCAACGATGTACTGAATTGCGGGCTTGTCAACGATGTTGAGCATTTCCTTGGGAACTGATTTTGATGCGGGAAGAACTCTTGTGCCGAGACCTGCGGCAGGGATAATCGCTTTTCTGACTTTCATAACAATCTCCTCCAAATATTAAATAATACCTCGTATAAAATCTGCAACATAATAAAGAGCATTGATAAGCATTGTTTCGCCAAGCACGCTTGCGGTGAATGCAAGGGCGGAAAGACCGCCTCTGCGCGCAAGCATCATTCGTTTCATATGGCCGTCCTGAACGGTTTCGCTGATAAGCTTCATATCGTCAAGGATTTTTTTGTAGTAAAGTCTGTCTGCCATAAGTGCGCAGATAAGGCGCAGAACAACTGCAACGGCTGTTGTTATTGCCAGAGGCTTTTTTGTTTTTTCGTAGAAATCCGAAACATATTTTTCAAGCTCGGGTTCAAGCTCGGTAAGCTGTTCTTCGGTTACCGTTTCGCCGCCGATTGATGCAATTTTGCTGCTGTATTCTTCAGCCGCATCGGTAATCTGACCCGTCAGACCCGAAAGAAGAATTGATGCCGTCACAAATGCTACAAGGAAGAATGCGCCTGCTTTATAAAGCTTTCTGTAAAAGAACCAGTAGGGTGCAAAGAAGAATGCGGCAAAATTGAAGCTTATCTTTTTGCCTTCCTCAAACTTTTTGAATTTTCTGATGTATCTGTGCGCACTTGCCTGAACATAGGTTGCAAGCTCGCCTGCAGGAATTTCGCCGATTTTTTCGTCCGCAGAGATATCCGTGCCTGCAACATAGCGTGCGCCGCCGAATGCTCCGAGGGGTGCGCCGCATTGGTTGCAATGGCGGGCGTTATCGGCATTTTCACTTCCGCAGAAGGCGCATTTCTTATCTTGTTTTTCCTGCTGACCGAAAAGCGCACCGCAGTTGCCGCAATGGAGGGCATCAACGGGGTTTTCGCTGCCGCATATGTGGCAGATTTTAACATCGTCTGCGGTTTCGTATACAGGCTGTTCCGCTGCGGGTGCAGACTGATTTTCTTTTTTCCAGACATAGCCCGATTGGTGGAGATCATCATTTGCGCATCTGCCGTTTGCCATCCAGCATTCTCTGTGCTGCGGAGTTGCGCACACGGGACAAACAACAATATCCTCGCCCTCCGCAAGGGGCTTGCCGCATACGGGGCAGGGAGTATTTTCGTAGTTCACGGGCTGTCACCTCACTTTTAATATTTGATAGCATAACAATACATTGTATATTTTACCTGATTATTACAGAAAAAGCAATTATTAATTAAAATTTAATGCTAACTTCTTTACTTTTCTTATTTTTACAGTTATAATATACTGTGAATTACTGTGAAAAATTATGTATCAGGAGATTATTTATATGGTTCAATTTGAAGAATTAAGACTTTCACTTCTTGAATATGAAGAAAAGCTGAATCAGCTTCGTGAGGCTCTGGGTCTTGACGATATGGTTAAGGAAATCGAAACCCTTGAGGCGCAGACCGCCGAGGAGGGCTTCTGGAATGACCTTGCAAATTCCCAGAAGGTTCAGCAGAGAATCAGCCAGCTCAAAAACAAGGTCGGCGCATACAATTCACTCGAAAACGAGTTCAACGACACCCTCGTTCTCATTGAGCTTTCCAATGAGGAAGAGGACCTCGATATGTTTGACGAATGTAAGACAGGCGTTGACGGCTTTGTTGAAAAGCTGGACGCAATGACTCTTAGCACTCTGCTTTCAGGCGAATACGATGCGAAGAATGCAATTCTCACCTTCCACGCAGGTGCAGGCGGCACCGAGGCGCAGGACTGGAATCAGATGCTCGTAAGAATGTATCAGCATTGGGGCGAAAAGCACGGCTTCAAGGTCAGTATGCTTGACTTCCTTGACGGCGATGAGGCAGGACTCAAATCTGCTGTTGTGCTTGTTGAGGGCGAAAATGCATACGGCTATCTTAAGGGCGAAATGGGCGTTCACCGCCTTGTCCGTGTATCACCCTTCGATGCATCGGGCAGACGCCATACCTCATTCGCATCTCTTGAAGTTATGCCCGAAATCGACGATACCGTTGAGGTTGAAATCAATCCCGATGACCTGAGAATCGACTATTACCGTTCAAGCGGCGCAGGCGGACAGAAGGTTAACAAAACCTCATCCGCAGTCCGTATTACTCATATCCCCACAGGCATTGTCTGCGCCTGTCAGGTTGAGAGAAGCCAGCATCAGAACAGAGATGTTGCAATGAAAATGCTTAAGTCAAAGCTTATCGAAATCAAGGAAAGAGAGCATCTTGACAAGATTGACGATATCAAGGGTGAGCAGAGAGAAATTGCGTGGGGCAGCCAGATCCGCTCCTATGTATTTATGCCCTACACCCTTGCAAAGGACCACAGAACGGGCTTTGAAGCGGGCAACATCAACGCTGTTATGGACGGCGATATTGACGGCTTCATCAACGCATACCTTAAGATGGAATCGCTTAAGGACAGCAATAATTAAGTGAAAATGTAGGGAGGCTTGCCCACAAGCCGCCGTACAATCTGCATTAAAAAGGACAGTCGCAAGGGCTGTCCCTACGGAAAAGAGGTGTGAGCATGAAACTGATTGACATTTCAAGAAAATTTTTCGGCGGCGAGGTTTATCCGGGCGACCCCTTGCCCGAGGCGGAAACGGTCTGCGAAATCGGCGCAGACTCCGAATGTAATCTTTCCGTTGTTCACGCCTGCGTGCATAACGCAACCCATGTTGATGCTCCGCTTCATTTTCTCAGCGGAGGAGAAACAATAGAAAATCTGCCCCTTGACAGCTTCATCGGACCCTGCACGGTTATGCAGGTGCCTGCGGGAGTTATAACGGGCGATTATGTTGACCGACATTTTCCCAAGAAATGCGGCAGACTGCTCATAAAGGGCGGCGGCAAGGCATTTTTTATGGATTCATCTGCGCAGGAGCTTGCGGAGAGAGGGCTTATTCTTATCGGCACGGATTCCCTTTCCGTCGGCTGTAAGGGTAACCAGACAGGACCGCACAAGGCTTTTTTGCAGAATAATGTTGCTGTGCTGGAGGGTCTCGACCTTTCGCAAGTGCAGCCCGGCGAATATTTCCTTTTTGCTCCTCCCGTTTGCTATAACGGGCTGGAGGGCGCGCCTGCAAGGGCTGTGCTGATAGAGGACTATATCTTCTGGTCGGGAACAAAAAGAGGTGCAAAATGAAACGCTTTTTCGATTTTACGGTGAGTCTGCTGATGATTCTTCTGCTTTCACCCGTGTTTATTCTGGTGAGCATAATCATTGCGATTGACGCAGGCAATCCCGTTATCTACAAGCAATACCGCGTTGGAAAAGATAACAAGCTTTTCTACATATACAAGTTCAGAACAATGAAGAATAACACAAGGCTCGCCGCCACAAAGGATTTGACCGAGGCGGACAGCGTTATCACCAAAAGCGGCAGAATTCTGCGCAAAACAAGCCTTGACGAGCTTCCTCAGCTTTTCAATGTGCTTAAGGGTGATATGAGCTTTGTGGGTCCCCGACCCCTTATCCCCGAGGAGAAGGAAATCAGACAGCTCCGCAAGGAATACGGCATATATGCCGTTCGTCCGGGTATAACGGGCTGGGCGCAGGTCAACGGCAGGGATATGCTCGGCGACGAAGAAAAAGCCCTGTTTGACAAGGAATACATTGACAAACAGAGCATTGCATTTGATATTAAAATAATGATTAAAACCGTTATGGTTGTTCTTAAGAGGGAGAATATCTCCGAGGGCGGAGAGCCGGATAATAAATATAACTCAGGCAACTCCTAAATATTCCTCAAGGCATTGACCGCTTGCTTTCATTGCATTTGCGGCTTCAACGCCCACATATCTCCAATGCCACGGCTCATAAATTATTTTTGTGATATCCTGCTTATCCTTGGGATAGCGGAGGATAAAGCCGTAGTCGGCGGCATTTTCGCTGAGCCACTTGAATTCATCGGTGTTTTCAAAGCTTTCGTAAAGGCTGCAGATATCCATTGCGAGACCTGCGTTGTGTTCACTTGTGCCGGGAGGCAGGATAATCGTTGCCGCCATCTGGGTTGCCTCGGTTTTTCCGTAGCCGTCGTTCATATATTTCTGAATCTTATTTTCAAAATTATTCTTCTGCCTTTCAACCGAGCGATAGCCCGAAACGGGAGTCAGTTCAACTCCGTCCTCAAGGGCGGCGAGGTACATCTCGTTGTAGTAAGGCGCAACCCTGTAATCCAGCTTAAGGCTGTCGGGGTCGTCGGTAATGCAGGGTGCAAGCTCGGGCATATAGCCGTCGGGCAGGATGTAATCTCTGTTGACGAGAATCATTCTCCAGTCGCTGATGTTCATATTTGCATAAGCGGGCATAAAGCCTGCATAAGCGTAATCGTAATCCTCAATAATATTTGCAACGGTCTGCGCAATCTGAGCTGTTGTTCCGATAATATCACCTTCGGTTTCCGCCTCGGCGGAAAAATCAATATTGCCGTCAATGGTGGGGTCGGGCTTGTCGGTCAGGCTTGATATTCCGTAGCCGAGCAGCACAACGGCAAGAATAGCCATAAGAACAAGCGAAAGAGTCTTTTTCATATATAGTATCCTCCGTGGGAGATTATTCGCAAACATTATTTTAATCGAAAATCGGAAAGTTGTCAAATAAATATAAATTTGTTTATATAAAATTCAAAAAGGGGAAAGCCCGAGAAAGGAGAGTTTGTTGTGAAAGCAAACGAAAGCGTAAAGAATTATGAATCAACGCGCCGAATGTATGCAAACTATGCCGCAAGAAGCATAAAAAAGGTCTGCAAGGAAATCGGCCCCAGATTCGCAGGCTCCGAGGAGGAGAAAAAGAGCGTTGAGTATATGGCAGAGGATATGAAAACCTGCTGCGACGATGTGCAGATCGACTCATTTCCCGTTCATCCCAAGGCATTTATGGGTTGGATACCTTTTTCCGTTGTGGTTATGACAATTTCCAATCTGCTTTTCTTTGCCGCGCAGTTTTTTGCAATCGCACCTCTTTTTTATGTGTCGGTTGCGCTTACCCTTGTGTGCCTTTTCTTTATCGTGACGGAATTCGTATTCTATAAGGAAACGCTTGACCCGTTTCTCCCCAAAAAGACCTCGCACAATGCATACGGCGTCAGAAAGCCCTCGGGCGAGGTTAAGCGCCGCATAATTTTCTGCGGTCACGCCGATTCCGCTATGGAATGGCGATTCACCTATTGGGGCGGACCCAAGCTTGTTGTACCCGTTATCGGCGGCAGTATGGTGGGCATTGTTGTTTCTCTTGTTTTCGGCATTATTGCGGCTGTAAAGTGTGCAATGACCCCCGATTTTGTCAATTCAACCGTGCTTGATGTTTTCAGCTATATTCTTCTCGGATTTATCGCCCTTTTCCTTGTTGCATCCCTTTTCTATGATAAAAACCGCATCGTTGAGGGCGCAAATGATGACCTTACGGGCTGCTTCACCTCAATTGCAGTTGCAAAGTATCTTCAGGATAACGAAATCAGCCTCGAAAACACAGAGGTTGTTGTGCTTTGCTCAGGCTCGGAGGAAATCGGTCTGAGAGGCACAAAGTATTTTGTTGAAAACCACGGCAAGGAATTCAGCGATGTTGAAACAGTTTTTGTCGCTCTTGATACCCTGCGTGATTTTGACTTTATGGCTATCTATAACAAGGATATGACGGGCATTGTTTCAAACGATGCAGATGCCTGCAGACTCGTTAAAGAGGGCGCAAAGCTTGCGGGCTACGATGTACCCTATAAGACGGTTTCTCTCGGCGCAACGGATGCCGCGGCGGTCAGCAGAAGCAAGTGCGGAATAAAAGCCGCATCATTTGCCGCAATGGACCCCGCCCCCGCACGCTATTACCACACAAGGCTCGATACTCACGAGAATCTTGACCTCAAAACAATCGAGGCAAGCCTTGATATCTGCCTCAACACCCTTTTCCTCTATGATGAGAAAGGCTTAAATGTATAATTGTTAGGCAATTTATACAAACAAAAGCAGTTGATTT
Source organism: Acutalibacteraceae bacterium (assembly GCA_045632815.1). Lineage (GTDB taxonomy): Bacteria > Bacillota > Clostridia > Oscillospirales > Acutalibacteraceae > CAG-177. Next base: position 17,298 of record JAZQXJ010000002.1, read on the forward strand.
TTTTCACTTTCAACAAAAATTTTTATTTGCAAAAATTTGGATGTATTTTGTATTGTAATATGATATAATACTTTCATTAATAAACAGAATTTGCTTAATGCAGGTGAAAACCTGCGAAAGGAGATTTACCAGATGAATAAGAAATTAATGGCAGCTATCAGCATGATTCTTGTGTTCTCGTTCCTTTTTGTTTTTGCAGGCTGTGACACAACCGGCACAGAGGACGAAACAACAACCACAACAATCAATGTCAGGACTCCTCTCCCCACAGACATCACAACATCTGTTGACGAGGAAAGCCAGGTTATTACAGACACAACCTATTCACCCGAAGCACTTGCTGCAAATACGGTTACTATTTTTGAATATTTCAACCTTCACATCAACGAGCTTAAGGGCGTTAAGGCAAAGGTTGATATGAGCCAGGATAAGAGCATCGGCAAGGTTAAGGATGCAGAGGGCAACGATGTTGCAATGAGCGAGAATGCTTATGTCAACGCTGCAATCACAAGCCTTGACAGCTACATGCTCCACAATGACGGCGCAACAGCAGAATACGGCGAAGACCTTGTTCCTTTCCTTCCCGTTAAGGGCGCTGAGTATGTAAGCGCAATCACTCTTGACGAGGTTGAAAGCGCAACCTGCGTTGACGACGGCACACAGAGAACAATCACCGTTACTCTCAAGAACACTCCCAACCTCCCCGCAACGCTTGAAAAGGCTTATGATATGGGCAATGTTGAGGATGTTATGACCGAGTTCAAGAAGGCTGATCAGTATCTCACAGTTGCAGATCCCACTCTTACATACAAGGATTGCCAGATTATCATTATCGCAAATGTTGAGACAGACGAAGTTCACACAATCAAGTATGTGAAGAACATCGACGTTGCAACAGAGGTTACAGGTCAGGGTTCACTTGCTGATATGGGTACCGTTCCCGTACAGTTCCGTTACAGCAACACAGTTACTTACACCCTTGACAGAACTGCTCCCGAAACAACCGCAGCAGCAGAATAATCATTATCAATTAATAACCCCCACTAAAAATCACGGTTTTTAGTGGGGGTTATTTTTGCTTATTTGTAGTCTTTCATATATTCGCCGTGGGCTTCGATAAGCTCGTCAACCATTGCCTTGATGTCGTCAATGGAAAGCTCTGCGGCGGTGTGAGGTTCAAGCATAGCAGCCATATAAATGTCCTCACGTTTCTTTGTAACTGCAGCCTGAATTGTCAGCAGCTGAGCGTTGATGTTTGTCTGGTTCATCGCCGCAAGCTGAACGGGAAGCTTGCCTACGTGGCAGGGATGAATGCCCTTGCCGTCGATAAGGCAGGGAACTTCAACGCAGGCGTCGGCAGGCAGGTTGTCAATAAGACCCGTGTTCAGCACATTGCCGCCGATTTTGTAGGGATTGCCCGTAACGATGGACTCCATAATGTATGATGCGTATTCGCCCGAGCGCTCGTGGGTAATCTGACCGTTGTCAAGAATTCTTTCCTTTTCAGCCTTCCAGCCTTTTATCTGTTCAATACAGCGGCGGGGGTACTCGTCAAGAGGAATGTTGTATCTTTCGATAAGCTCGGGATACTTTGATTTGATGTAGAAGCAGTTGTATTCTGCATTATGCTCGCTGGATTCGGTGCAGTAATAGCCGAAATTCTTTATGTATTCGTATCTTACCATATCATAATGCTTTTCATTTGCGTTCTTTTCAGCGGCGCGGCGACGGATTTCGGGATAAAGGTCATTGCCGTCTTTATCTTCGATTTCAAGCAGCCAGCCCATATGGTTGATGCCTGCGATAAGCTCTTTTCTGCCTTCAAGCTTGTCTTCCATACCGAGGTTTTTGAGCAAATCCTTTGAACAGCTCTGAACGCTGTGGCAAAGACCGATTGTTTTAATTTTTGTGTATCTCTGCATATAGCCCGAAAGGATAGCCATGGGATTTGTGTAGTTGAGGAACCACGCATCGGGGCAGACCTCTTCCATATCGTCGGCAAAATCCTTAAGCACGGGGATTGTGCGCAGACCTCTCATAATGCCGCCGATGCCGAGAGTATCGGCAATAGTCTGGCGCAGACCGTACTTTTTGGGCACTTCAAAATCAATGATTGTGCAGGGGTCATAGAGACCGACCTGAATTGCATTGACAACGAAGGTTGCGTCACGCAGAGCATCTTTTCTGTTTTCAACGCCGCAGTATTTTTCGATTTTCGCTCTGCCTTCGTTGATGTTGTTGTTCATTGCGGAAAGAATGATGTAGCTATCCTCAAGTCTTTCCGCATCGATATCATAAAGAGCGATAACGCTGTCACGCAGGGCAGGGGTACACATACAGTCACCAAGAACGTTTCGTGCAAAAACGGTGCTGCCCGCACCCATAAAAGTAATTTTAATCATAATGTATCTCCTTTTGGAACGAGTTTACTTTAATATAGCACACCGTTAAAGTTTTTACAATAGGAAAAGCAAAAACCGCCTTGATTTCTCAAAGTTCTGAAAACGATTCTATTCTATTTCTTGTTGAAGATTCTTAAAAACATCAGCTCCGAAAAATTCATCGAGAGATATTTCCAGACCATCACAAATCATTTTTATTGTAACAATCCCGGGATTGTTACTTACACCGTAAATTATATTTTTCACGGTTGACGGCGGAACAGCCGAAATATTGGCAAGACCGTTTATCGTAAGGTTTCTTTCCTGACAAAGGTCAAGAATTCTTTGTGCCACAGCTTCTCTGGTTTTCATATTGCCTCCGACTATATATAGACTTACATTTAGTATAAATTTGTCGGATGAAGCAAATCGTCTATATATAGACTTTTCGCAATCAATATGCTAAAATAGGCTAAATATAGACGAAAATATGGAGGGAGTATAATTGTATAATCTCAAGAAAATCAGAAGAGAGAGAAATCTTTCTCAGAAACAGTTAAGTGAAGAACTGAAAAAAGTTGGTTGTTTCATAACCAGAAGCGCATACACAAGGTATGAAAACGGCAGCCGAGAATTGCCTTGTAGTGTTCTGATTAAACTTGCGGAATACTATGAAGTTACAACAGACTATATTTTAGGAATAGACAGATAAACAAAAAACCGCCTTGATTTCTCAAAGCGGTTTCGTTTTATATTAGTCGTTGTTGTTATCTCTTCTCTGTCTGTTGCCTCTGTCGCCGCGGAAATCCCTTCTGGGCTTTCTGGGTGCATCGGAAACTGTGTTTTCGGGAACAAGACCCTCAACCTCGATAAGTGCCTCGCGGCGTGAGAAATTGAGTCTGCCCTGATCATCCTTGGGAAGAACCTTAACGATAACTTCGTCGCCAACGTTAACAGCGTCTTCAACCTTTTCGGTTCTCTTAACGTCGAGCTGGCTGATGTGAACCATACCCTCTTTGCCGGGTGCGATTTCAACAAATGCGCCGAAGCTCATAAGACGGGTAACAACACCCTTGTAGATTGCGCCGACCTCGGGATCGTTGGCAATTGTTTCAACGATGGAGATTGCTCTGCGTGCATCGTCGATATCTGTTGATGAAACAAAGATGTTGCCGTCTTCCTGAACATCAATCTTACAGTTACATTCTGCGCAGATCTTCTGGATAACCTTGCCCTGCTTGCCGATAACATCGCCGATCTTTTCGGGATCTATCTTTGTTGTGAGCATCTTGGGTGCCCACTTTGAAAGCTCTGCTCTGGGCTCTGCAATAACGGGAAGCATAATTTCATCAAGAATGTAGCATCTTGCAGTGTAAGTCTTGTCAAGAGCCTCTCTGATGATTGCGGGAGTAAGACCGTGTACCTTGAGATCCATCTGAATTGATGTGATACCCTTCTTTGTACCTGCAACCTTGAAGTCCATATCGCCGAAGAAGTCCTCAAGACCCTGAATATCAACCATTGTCATGAAACGGTCGCCCTCTGTGATAAGACCGCAGGAGATACCTGCAACGGGAGCCTTGATGGGAACGCCTGCTGCCATAAGTGAAAGTGTTGAGCCGCAGACTGAGCCCTGTGATGTTGAGCCGTTTGATGAAAGAACTTCGGAAACAACACGGATTGTGTAGGGGAATTCTTCAACTGAGGGAAGAACGGGGATAAGTGAACGCTCTGCAAGTGCGCCGTGGCCGATTTCTCTTCTGCCGGGGCCTCTTGAGGGCTTTGTTTCGCCAACTGAATATGAGGGGAAGTTGTAGTGGTGCATATAGCGCTTGCTTTCTTCCTCATCAAGACCGTCAAGGAGCTGT
>JAZQXJ010000003.1:0-72411 GCA_045632815.1 Acutalibacteraceae bacterium
AGGTTTGTTCGTAGCATAAAACATAAAATAAATAACAATTTGTACTTTTTAAATATTTTAAGGGGTTTCTGCAGTTTTATAACCTGCCGAAACCCCTTGATTTATATTGTTTTATGCGGTCTGCGCTTTTTTAACATCCCCGCTTTTATTCTTCAATTGCTTCAATCAGCTTATCCATTGCATCCTCGAGCAGTTCAAACTGAATATTGAGAGGGGGAAGAAGGCGCACCTTTGTTTTTGCGCTGAGAACAAGAACTCCCTTTTCCATTGCCGAAGCAATGATTTCCTTTGCAGGCTTTTCACATTCGATGCCCAGCATAAAGCCCTTGCCCGAAATGCTCTTGACCTTGCTGCAAGCGGAAAGCCTTGAAATGATATATTCGCTTTTCTTTGTTACATCCGTCAGCAGGTTGTCGTCGATTCTTGAAAGCACGCTGATTGCACCTGCGCAGCAGATGGGGTTGCCGCCGAAGGTTGAGCCGTGGCTGCCGGGGGCAAGGATATCCTGCACCTTTTCGCCGAGCATTGTTGCGCCGAGGGGCAGACCGCCTGCGAGACCCTTTGCGGTTGAAACGATATCGGGCATAACGCCGTAGTGCATATAGCTGTAAAGCTTGCCCGTTCTGCCGTTGCCCGTCTGAACCTCGTCAATGATAACAAGCATATTTTTTTCTTTCGCAAGGTCAAATACGCCTTTTACGAATTCATCGGTAAGGGGCAATACGCCGCCCTCGCCCTGAATTGTTTCCATCATAATTGCGGCACAGCCGTTTGCCTCCGCAAGCTCCTTTACGGAATCGAGATTATTTGCTTCGGCATAAACAAAGCCCTCTGTGAAAGGTCCGAAATCCGTGTGAAAATTATCCTGACCCGTTGCGGCAAGAGTTGTTATTGTTCTGCCGTGGAAGCTGTTCTTGAGGGTAATGATTGTTGAATTGCCCTCGCCCTTATTTTTGAGCGCCCAGAGACGGGCGGTTTTTATGGCGCATTCGTTTGCCTCTGCACCCGAATTTGAGAAGAACACCTTTTTCATACCCGTTCTTTCGCAAAGCATCTGTGCAAGCTCTGCGCAGGGCTTTGTGTAATAGAGGTTTGAGGTGTGACCGAGGAGAGATGCCTGAACGGTAACGGCTTCAACCCATTCTGCATCAGCCGTGCCGAAAGTGTTTACCGCAATACCGCTGCCCAGGTCGATGTATTCTTTATCATCTTCATCGTAAAGCAGAGCGCCGTTGCCTTCTGAAAGCTCAAGGGGAAAACGGGCATATGTGCCTGCTATGTATTTTTTATCTGTTTCAAAAATGCTCATATCAATCACCTTATCCCTGAACAAACATTGTGCCGAGACCCTCGTCGGTCAGAGTTTCTATCAGAAGTGAATGGGGTACCGTACCGTCAAGAATAAACACCTTGTTAACACCTCTGCGGATTGCTTCTCCGCAGCAGTCGATTTTGGGAATCATACCGCCCGAGATAATGCCTTCGTGAACAAGCTGAGGAATGTCGCTCACATAAATCTTGGGAATGAGGGTTGAGGGGTCATCCTTATCGCGCAGAATACCTGCGATATCCGTCATTGAAATGAAGCTTTCCGCCTTGAGTGCAGCGGCAATTTTTGCGGCGGCTGTGTCGGCATTGATGTTATAAATGTTGCCTTCGCTGTCGCAGGCTGTTGTTGAAATAACGGGAACATAGCCCTTTTCGAGCAAATCAAGAATGGGAGCAGGGTTAACATCGGTAATTTCGCCGACATAGCCGAGCCTTTCGTCCTTCACCTTTGCGCTGATAAGATGTCCGTCTGCGCCGCAAAGACCGATTGCATCGCAGCCGAGTCTGCCGAGCAGAGCAACAAGGCTCTTGTTGACCTTGCCTGCAAGCACCATCTGAACAACATCAACGGTTTCCTTGTCGGTAACGCGCAGACCGTCAACCCATTCGCTTTTTTTGCCGATTTTGCCCAGCATATCGTTGATTTCGGGACCGCCGCCGTGAACAAGCACAACCTTGACACCGATAAGTGAAAGCAGAGCAACATCGCCCATAACGGCATTTTTAAGCTCCTCGTTGAGCATTGCGTTGCCGCCGTATTTGATAACAACAATTTTGTTTGAATATTTCTGTATGTAGGGCAGGGCTTCAACAAGCACCTGACCTCTGAGAAGATTTGAAATTTCCATTTTTATTACCTCAAGTTCTGTAATCACCGTTGATTTTAACATAATCATATGTCAGGTCACAGCCCCATGCTGTTGCGCTGAAATCGCCGCTGTTAAGGCTGATAAGCACCTGAATTTCTTTTTCAGAAAGAACTTCCTTTGCAATTTCCTCGGAGAAATCAATGCCTGCGCCGTTTTTGCAAACATCAATCTGACCTGCCGCCGATTTGAATGAAACATCAATCTTTGTAACATCAACATCAGCGCCGCTGTAGCCGATTGCGCAAAGCACTCTGCCCCAGTTTGCGTCTGCGCCGAACATCGCCGCCTTGAAAAGTGATGAGCAGACAACCGATTTTGAAACGGTAACGGCAATTTCCTTTGAAGCCGCGCCGTCAACAATGCATTCGAGCAGCTTTGTTGCGCCCTCGCCGTCGCCTGCAATCATTCTGCAGAGATGAGTTGTAACTGCGTTGAGCGCCTTGCAGAATTCGTCAAAATCCGCACCCTCGGCGGTGATTTCATCATTGCCTGCAAGTCCGTTTGCCATAACGGAAACCATATCGTTTGTTGAAGTGTCGCCGTCAACGCTGACCATATTGAATGAGGATTTTACATCCTCGCTGAGCGCCTTCTGAAGCATATCGCGGTTGATTGCGCAGTCTGTTGTAACAAAAACAAGCATTGTTGCCATATTGGGATGAATCATACCCGAGCCTTTGGCAATGCCGCCGATTTTACATTCCTTGCCGCCGATTTCAAATGAGTAAGAAACGCATTTTTCAACCGTGTCGGTAGTCATAATAGCTGCCGCCGCATCGTCGCTGTCCGCTTTAAGCTCTTTTACGAGCTGAGGAATACCCTCTGCGATGGGAGCGATGTCAAGCACCTGACCGATAACGCCCGTTGATGCAACGATGATATCCTTTTCGCTTATGCCAAGCTCTTTTGAGATAAGAGCGCACATTTCTTCCGCAATTTCAATGCCGTTTGCGTTGCAGGTGTTTGCATTGCCGCTGTTGCAGATAACTGCCTGAGCATAGCCGTCGGCAACATTATTTTTTGTAACGGTTATGGGAGCGCCCTTAACGAGGTTTGTTGTGTAAACACAAGCGGCGGTTGCCTTTTTCTCGCTGAAAATAAGGGCAAGGTCTTTTTTGGTCTTATTTTTTCTTATTCCGCAATGAACTCCGCTTGCGGTAAAGCCTTTTGCGGCGCATATGCCGCCTGAAATCTGTTTCATATCTTTTGTCCTTTCAAATCAAAGGGAAAGCCCTGTTTTGGGGTCAATTCCCATAAGAATATTCATACATTCAACTGCGGCACCAGAAGCGCCCTTGCCGAGATTATCGTAACGGGCAAGGAGAAGGATTCTGTCCTCGTTGCCTTTAACGAAAATTTCCATTCCGTCGTTGCCGCTCATTTTTTCTGCGCTGAGCATTGCATCAACGCCCGTATCCTCGGTGAATTTTACGAAATCTGAATTATATGTATTTTTATAAACCTCAATTATATCGTCAATGCCCTTGCCTTCGCAAAGATTTTCTTTGAAAAGAGGCACGGTGACAGCCATTCCGCTGTAATAATCGGCAACGATGGGACAGAATACGGGCAGATTTTTAATTCCCGTAATCGCTTTCATTTCCTTGAGGTGCTTATGCTCCTGAGTCAGTCCGTACTGACGGGGAGAATTGAGGAAAGCCTCTCTTGAGCCGTTTTCGTACTGACCTATCATCTTCTTGCCGCCGCCGCTGTAGCCCGTGATTGAATGGCAGGTGAGCAGGGCATCCGCAGGCAGAATTCCTGCATCAACAAGGGGATAAACAAGGGCAATAAAGCCACTTGCGTGACAGCCCGGCACGGCAACTCTTTTTGAAGCCTTGATTTTTTCAAGGTGAGCAGGTGAAAGCTCGGGGAAGCCGTAAGCCCAGTCGGGCAGAGTGCGGTGAGCCGTTGAAGCATCGATAACCTTAACATCGGGGTTGTCGATAAGCGAAACCGCTTCAATCGCTGCTGCATCGGGCAGGCAGAGGAATGCGATGTCGCAGAAATTGAGAGCCTGCTTTCTTGCGGCGGTGTCCTTGCGAAGCTCCTCGCTGAGGGTCATTATTTCAACATCCTCACGGCTTGCAAGTCGCTCAAAAATACGCAGACCCGTTGTGCCTTCTTTGCCGTCTATAAAAATTTTAGTTTTGTTCATGATAGTCTACCTCAAGTATAGTATACGAATAATTATACAAACGAAAATGCATAAAGTCAAGAAATAAATGCATAAAACAGGCGCATTTGTGAATATTATGCAATATTTTTGTTTGGTCACGGGTGATTTGTGCAATATGTATGCATAAAATCATCCTTTCGGTAAAATCGAAAGGATGAAGATTTTATTTCAGCTTGTGTATGAAGAGTCCGCTGAGCAGCTTAGGCTCAAACCAAGTTGATTTGGGAGGCATAATCTGACCTGCATCCGCAATATCCATAAGCTCCTCAAGGGTTGTGGGATACATCGAAAATGCAAGGCACATATCCTCGCTTGCCCTGCGCTCAAGCTCACCAAGACCTCGGATTCCGCCGACGAAATCGATTCTTTTGTCCGTTCTGGGGTCATTGATGCCGAGAACGGGAGAAATGAGATTATTCTGCAGAATGGAAACATCAAGCGCATCAACGGGGTCGGCGGCGTTGAATGTGCCGTCCTTTGCGGTCAGCTTATACCATTTTCCGCCGAGAAGCATACCGAAGGTGTGCGCGCTTTCGGGCTTATATGCCTTATCGCCTATGAGTTCAACGGCAAATTTTTCGCTGATTTTTGCAATGAATTCACCCTCGCTTTTGCCGTTGAGGTCTTTTATTACACGATTATAGTCCATTATTTCAAGCTCGTCGCAATCAAAAAGAACCGCAAGGAAACAGTTAAATTCCTCGCTGCCGTCATAATCGGGGAACTGCTCTCTGCGCTTAAGTCCGACCTTTACCGCGGATGCGGCTCTGTGGTGACCGTCGGCGATATAAAGATAATCAACCTTTGCGAAAAGCTCTGTGATTTTTGCGTTTATATTATCGGAATCAATAACCCATACGGTGTTGGCGATTCCGTCATCGGTAACAAAATCATATTCGGGCTTATGTGAAGCGCACCAATCCGCAAGGATTGCGGCGACCTCTGCCTGAGGGCGATAGGTCAGGAAAATGGGACCTGTGTTTGCATCGCAGTAATCAACATGGTTGATTCTGTCAGCCTCTTTGTCGGCACGGGTAAGCTCGTGCTTTTTGATAATGTTATTGATATAATCATCAATGGAAACGCAGCCAACAAGACCCGTCTGGCTTCTGCCGTTCATAATCTGGCGGTAGATATAAAATCTTGCGTTTTCATCCTGAGCGCAGATGTTTTCGCTCACAAGCTTATCGAGATTTTCCCTTGCCTTAAGATAAACCTGCTCGCTGTAAAGGTCGGTGCCGTCAGGAAGGTCAATCTCCGCCTTATCAACATGAAGGAATGAATAAGGCTTGCCTTTGACCATTTCCGCAGCTTCCTTGCTGTTCATAACATCGTAGGGGAGAGCTGCAACCTGCGAAGCAAACTCGGGGAGAGGTCTGACAGCTCTGAATGGTCTGAAAATTGCCATATATAATCCGCCTTTCGGTAAATATAATTGTATAAAATCTAAACCATTATATATTACAACAATATGAATTGTTTGTCAAATTTTCTTTTTGTATTGATTTTTAAATTCTTTGAATGTATAATAAATCCATAAATGAACAAGGAGGATAAATTATGTATTGTTCAAAATGCGGCAATGAAATCCCCGAGGGCGCATCATATTGCCCCAAGTGCGGTCCCCAAACAACAACACCGCCCGCAGAGTCAAAAGGCGGAATAAAAGGAATGTTCAATGCTCCCGGTAAATTCGGCAAGAGCTATGCGGCGATTGTTACGGCGCTTCTCGTTTTCCCTGCAACAATCTGCACGGCGATTGACTTTGTGTTCCATCATTACGATTACTGGTGCGACTATGTTATAGGTGCTTTGCTTGTTTTCTGGGTAATAGCTGTATTCCCCGCAATGAAGATAACAAAACCCGTTGTCACAAGCGTGATTATTTTTGGCGCAATAATCGGATATGTCTATTACATAGCATACAGGTCGGGTCATATGGGTTGGCTTTCAAACTTTGTTCTGCCGATGCTTATTCTTACTGCAGCGTTCATAGCGCTTGATGCCTCGCTGATAGGCGGCAAGAAAATTCAGGGACTCCGTATTTTCTCGCTTCTTTCCCTTGAATGTGCGGCATATCTCGTTTGCCTCGAAGCAACCATAGATAACTGGATTAACGGTGCGGTTGAGCTTCGCTGGTCAATAATCGTTGCCTGCGGCTTCATCTCCGTTGTGGCTGTGCTTGAAGCATTCAGCTATGTAGGCAGAATAAATAAGAAATAAAATTCAAAAAAATTTTCCGACTGCGGTTGCAACTGCAGTCGGAATTTTTGTTTTTTAATCAATATCGGCGAAGAATTCTTCGGTTTTGGTAACGCTGTATCTGCCGTTGCTGACATCAATCAGCTTTGCGTTGAAGCCGTCAACAATCTCAACGGGCATACGGAAAACGAGGGTAACATTATCCTCAAATATTGTGTCCTCAATCACTCCGCCGCTTTCAGGCACAAGAGATGAAAGCTTGCCGTAAAAATAGTAGTCGCAGGTAACTTTTAGCCTTGCGCACATTGCGCGGGTAACGATACCGCCTGCGGAAACGGCAATTGATGCGGAATGGGAATAAGCTCTCACAAGACCGCCTGCGCCGAGCATAATTCCGCCGAAATATCGGGTAACAACAACGGCACAGTCGGTAACGCCCGTTTTTTCAAGTACATCAAGCACGGGAATGCCTGCAGTACCCTGAGGCTCGCCGTCATCGGAATAGCGTTTTATGCCGCCCTCTCTGATGATGTATGCATAAACATTGTGGGTTGCATCCCAATGCTTTTTGCTGACCTGCGCAATGAATTCCAACGCTTCCTCAGCAGTTCTTACGGGCTTTATATGCCCGATAAAACGGGATTTTTTGACGATGTATTCATCCTGAGATGCGGCTCTTATGGTTTTATAGCTTGTCTGCGCCATTGTTTCACCTCTGTTCCTATAAATTTTCAGTATCGGTTTTGGCTGTTGAGATGCTTTCAGATGTCGGGCATTTTGACCGAAGATGTATGCAGATACTTCGAGGGGAAAATCTCGACAAGCAAACAAATCATTGAAGATTTGTTTGCGGTCTGAATGTATATCAACCGCCAAAAGCAAAAGCGGCGCAAAATGCACCGCTCTGACTTTGCTGAATTATTTGTTAAGATTGAAACGCTTGTTGAAACGATCAACACGTCCGCCGGTATCAACGAGCTTCTGCTTACCTGTGAAGAACGGGTGGCATTTTGAGCAGATATCAACACGAAGATTTTCCTTTGTTGAACCGGTCTTGATAACCTCACCGCAAGCACAGCGGATTTCGGTCTGTTCGTACTTAGGATGGATTCCTTCCTTCATTAGTGTCACCTCTTTCGGTCTGTGGATAATATAACGAATGGATTTTATCACAAATAACTTGAAATTGCAAGCATTTTTTGAAATTTTTTTGTTAAGGGCATATTTTTATTGAATTTCAACAGTTTCGCCAAGCTTAAAAGAGTAAATAAGGGTCTGTTTAACGGGGAGACCGATAACCTCCGCAAGGCAACGGCGGTATACGCCGAGCTGTTCTTTGTATTTTTCGGCAAGCTCTGCGCCGCTTTGCACTCTGTCCGTCTTGAAATCGATGATAACAAGCTCTCCGTTTTCAACAAATGCGCAGTCTGCAACGCCCTCGATTATTATAACCTCGCCGTCCGATTTGATGTCAGGCTCCATTTCTTCAAGGGGGATTGCGGCTGTGAATGCATATTCTTTATATACCTTTTCGGCTGCAAGCATACGCTTGGCAAGCCGGCTTTCAAAGAATTCCGCAACAGCTTTTTTATCAACAACATCCGCTTCCGCACGGGTCAGCATTCCCTGCTCAACAAGCCTTTCAAGCTCGCCTGCAACATCGCCGCCTGCTTTTTCATAGCCGGCATATTGCATAAATCTGTGGGTTGCCGTGCCTCGCTGGGCAGGGGTCAGCCTGTCCTTGCTTGCGAATGCAGGCTTGCGTGAGGCGAAATATTCACCGCCGATTTCGCCGCTGTCCAGCTTTGAAGCAATGCGCTTTGCAATAATTCCGTCAAGGTGAGAGTAGGGATAAGCATAGCTGAGTCTGCGGTTGATTTCATTGACGGTGTCTTCATCGGGCTGAGGAAGCTCGGGAGTCGGCTTTGCTTCGGTTTCTTCTTTGCTTGCAGGAATAATCCGGGTTTTCAGCCGTGTATCGCAGGGCAAGGCAACGGATGCGGAGATTCCCGAAGCATTGCGCAGGGAATGGGCATCGGGATGCCTTATAAGCGAAGAAAGTATGCACTCGCTGTAATTTGTGAAATTGATTACCGTGAACGGGTCAATAAGCTGTTCTTTGCGGATATTTGCCGCGATTTTGTAAAGCTCTTTTTTCCAATCGGGTGAGGAGGAAAGGATAATCAGCTTTTCCTTGGGTCGGGTAAGCGCAACATAAAGCACACGCAATTCTTCGGAATGCTCGGCTTTTTTGATTTCAAGCTTTGCGGCAATTCTCGCAAGGGTGTCGTATTTTGCGGAGCCTGCAACGGTTTTGATACCTATGCCGCTGTCGGGCGCAATCATCAGGTCCTCTTTGAGCGAAAGGTCGCTGTATTTCTTTTCGCAAGCGCCGATAAAGCAAACGGGGAATTCAAGACCCTTACTTTTGTGAATGGTCATAATTTTAACGGAATTTCCCTCGTCCGCCTTGACATCGCCTGCTATATCGCCTCCGCTTTTCACGATACTGTCGATATAACGGATAAAGCCCGAAACGCCCTTTTTGCCCGTGCTTTCATATTTGTTTGCAAGGTCAATCAGGTAGTTGAGGTTTGCTCTGCGCTTTGCGCTGTCCTTCATAGCGTGAACGATTGCTCCGTAGCCCGTTTCTTCAATCAGGCGGCGCACAAGCTCACCTGCGGAAACTGTTGCCGCAATGCGGCGCATCGCCTTGATTCTGCCGAGAAAAGCGGCGGATTTTTCGTTGCCGTTTTCAGCGTATCTGACAAGGCATTGGTAGAATGAGCCTTTACGGTTTGCAGCTCTCATAAGAGCAAGGTCATCGGGCGTAAAGCCGAAAACGGGGGAGAGCAAAACGGTTGTGAGAGGGATATCGTCAACGGGATTGTCGATGATTTTCAGCAGAGAAATCATAAACATTATTTCGGGTGCTTCAAGGAAGCCGCCGCCAGTTTCGCAACTGTACGGGATACCCCTTGCCGCAAGCTCCTCAATGAATTCACGGGCGCATTTTTTAACGCTTCGCAGAAGTATGCAGAAATCGCCGTAGCGAGCTTCACGCAGAGAGCCTTTTTCGGTGAATTTCATTCCTTCCGCAATGGATTTTTCAATATAATCCGCAACATATTTTGCCTGCGCGGTCAGAAAATCTTCTTTTTCCGCTTCGATAAGACAAACCTCGGTGTCCGCAACGCCGATTTTGGGATAGTCTGCGGCAGCCTCGAGAAATTCGTTTTTATCGTAGTCAAGTCCGCCTGCGTCACGGCTCATAAGTGAGCTGAAAATGAAATTTACGATTTCCGTAACACCGCTTCGGCTGCGGAAGTTTTTGCCCAAGGTAACCTTTGCAGGGTGATTTTCTTTTTCGGTATCGTATTCGTCCATACCGTCACGGCGGGCAAGAAAAATTTCGGGCATTGCCTGCCTGAAGCGGTAGATGCTCTGCTTGACATCGCCGACCATAAACAGATTGTTTTCGTTCTTTGAAAGTGCGCTGAATATCATATCCTGCGCCTTGTTGACATCCTGATATTCATCAACGAGGATTTCGGAGTAGTTTTCAGAAAGACCGAGAGCAAGGGGGGTCCTCGCATAGCTGTCACCCTCAGGCTCAACAAGCAGTCTGAGTGCAAGGTGCAGAGTGTCGCTGAAATCCGCGCCGTTTTCCTGCTCTTTGAGACGGGAAAATTCTTCGGAGAATTTTTTGACCGCACCCACAAGCTCCGCAATAACGGGTGAAAGAAGTTCGGAATCCGCATTGTGTTCTTCCTCCGTTATGCAGAAAAGCTTGGCAAGACTTGCCGCACGGGCTTTATATGCTTTTCTTGTGTTCTGGCATTGTTCTTTTAAAGGGCTTTCGTAGCCCGAGGGAGCGCGCCCCATTGTTACCCATTTTATTTTTTGGAAATTCTCGGTTTTTTCGTCCCAGCTGCAGGAATAAAGCTGCTCAAGCAGCTGTTCTGCGAGCTGTTTATCCGCCTCAAATGTGGGACGGTATTTTGCTTCAAGCTCAGGCTCATACGCGAGAGCCTCAATGCAATGCTCCGCATCGGAGATGCAGGTGCGGATAAGTCTGTCTGCGTGAGTGATTATTGTTCTGCCCCATACGCTTTCCTCGGCGGCAGCGGGATTTTCAAATGCCTCCGCAAGAGAATCCAGCCATTTTTCGGGGAAAGGATATGCCATTGAAAGATTATACAGCTTGAGAATTGCATCAACAAGCTTGCTGTCGTCTTTTTTGTCGCTGATAAGCTCTGAAAGGGTCAGAAAGCTTTCGGAATGCTCCTTATGCATATTATCAATAACGGTGTTGACCGCCTGAGAACGCAGAACGGAAAGCTTGCCCTCGTCAAGAAGGGCAAAATCGGGGGAAATTCCGAGAGCGTGGAAGTTTTCACGCACAAGACCGATGCAGAAGGAGTCAATTGTGCATATGCTTGCGCAGGGCAGCATAAGCTGCTGACGGCGCAGGCGTTTGTCATCGGGGTTTTCGGCAATTTTTTTGCCGATGGCAGCGTGGATTTTTTCTTTCATCTGTGCCGCCGCCGCATTGGTAAAGGTAACGATGAGGAGATTTTCAACATCGCAGGGATTTTCGCTGTCGCATATTCTCTGGATAACTCTTTCAACAAGCACGGCAGTTTTGCCCGAGCCTGCCGCCGCACTTACAAGCAGAGTGCCTTTGCGCGCATCAATGGCTTTTTTCTGGTCAGTCGTCCATTTCATTCTCATCGTCTCCTTTCTCCAGATTTTCAAGCACCGTTGCGAGGTCATCGTCAATCAGTTCCCTTACGGGAATGTCTTCTTCGTATGAGCAAACGGACTTGTATTCGCAGTATTCACAAATCTTTTCGTAGTTTTTGCCGTAAGACGGGCAGGCGGGGATTTCGCCCGAATGGAGAGCGTCTGCCATTTCGGCGAGAACGCTGTCTGCCTTTTCCTTCAGCTTTTCAAGCTGTCTGAGTCCGATAAGCGAGCCGCTCAGCGCACCCTTTGAAATTTTTGCAGGTGCGTAAAGTCCGCTCAGGTTTTCATCCATAGCAATTACAACGTCAACATCGTTGAGAACGATGCCCGTCATACCGCATTTTTTTTGTATTTCCTTTTCAAGAGTTGATTCGTCGGCTCCTCTGTCAACGGAAACCACGGGCGATTTTGCCGAGCAGTAAAGAACACCTGCAGGTGTGAATTCGCCAAGCTTTTTGCCGCCGTTCTGCCACAGAGCGAAAAGATAAATCAGCATCTGCATATTAAGACCCTGAGTTACATCGCTCAGCGCAAAATCCTTGCCCGATGATTTATAGTCAACGATTCTTACATACTTTTTGCCGTTGATTACAGCCTCGTCAACACGGTCAACGGAGCCTGAAATCATCATTTTTCCGTTTTTGCACGGAACTTCGTAAGAGGGAATATCGTCATCGCCGATTTTCAGCTCAAACTCAACGGGAGTGAATTTGCTTTGTGAAAGCTCTTTTATGAGCCTCTGAGCAACATCGCAGACGGAGCTTATCAGCTTTTTGAAAAGATAAACAAATCTTTCGCTGCGGTTTGCGCCGTCAAGGCGAGTGTTGAGATATTCGGTGAGCAGTTTGTCGAGGAATTCAAGCAATTCTTCCCTGCTCATTTTTATAAGTGTCTCACGGTCATAGGTTGTGAGCAGCATTTCAAGTGCGTGGTGGATAACCGTGCCTCTCTGCATAGGGTCAAGCTCCGCAACCTTACGCGGCATAGCCTTTATTCCGTAGCGGCAGAAATATGCAAAGGGGCATCTGTAAAAGCTCTCCACTCTGGAGGCGGACATAAACATATCCTTGCCGAAAAGAGTCTGCGCAACCGAGCTGTCTTCGATTCTGAAATCTCTGTTGCCCGATGCACGGTCAAGGGCGGCAATTCTGCCCGTATAATCTTCTTTTTCCGAAAATACGGTGCGGAGTGAAGAATAAAGCGTGTTATTATTCTGCTTGTTTGAAGCAAGCTGTTCAAATGCAAGGTCATTACCCTCAACAAAATAAAGTCCGTCAAGGTCCTGAGTAAAAATTTCTTCGCAGGAGGGGAACAGAGCTTTGATTTTTGTGTAAAGCTCGGAGGGCGAAAGCTGTTCACCCTTTGAATTCCTTTCGGGACAGCAGACAAAAAGCATATCCGATGCACAGCAGAAAGCGGTGTATGCAATAAGCTTTTCTTCCGCAAGTTTGTATTCGCCGAAGTCGGAAAGCTCAATGCCCATTTCACTCATTCGGCGGCGGTCCTTGTCCGTCAATGCGGAGCCTGTAAAGGGCAGGGCGGGGAATACTCCGTTGTTTGCGCCTGCAATGAAAACGATTTTCGGCGATGCGGTGCGTATTCTGTCCGCTGAGCCGATGGTTATTTCATCAAGCCCCTGAGGCAGACTTCCGACTGTCTGTACGCCGAGCATAAGCTCAAGAGTGTCGGAAATTTCTTTTGCGTTTGTGCTTTTTTCTGCCGAAAGAGCCTCAAGGCTGTCCAGCAGGTCAATTACAACATCCCACATACGGTCAAGCTCAAGAGCAAGCCCCGTTTCCCCCTGATTTTCAAGGGAAACGGCAAGATTGCGTATGTTTTCGGGAGCGTTTATTTTTTCAAGAAAAGCGAATATTGCTTCAGCCGCATTTGTACCCGTGGTTTCCCTGAGGCTTTCACGCAAATCATAAAGCGGCGCAACAATTCTTTTTCTTATTCCGTTCAGTCTGTCAAGCTCGGTAAGGTCATCCTCGGTTATTTTTTCGCCGAAGCCTCGGGGATTCTGCGACCATTCAGAAACCCACGCACCGCCGCTCAGATTCCAGAGATATGAGTAGTTTTCAATATCGGAAATTTCTTCCGTGTCAAAGCCTGCAAGCCCCGTTTTGAGATATCTCATCAGGGTTTCTGTGTCAAAGCCCGATGCCGCAATGCTTATTGCGCTGCTGAGCAGGGTGACAACGGGCGAAACATCAACGGGCTGTCTGCTGTCCTCAAAAACGGGGATTCCGCATTTTTTCAGCGCACCCCTGAGAGGAGCTTCGTAGCCTGAGCTGTCACGGGCGATAACCGCAATGTCTCTGCAGCGGTAACCTTTTTCGCGGATAAGCTTTTTTGCCGTGCAGGCAATGAATTCGCACTCGGAATATATATCGGGTGCCTTGCAGAGGGTGATGTTTCTGCATTCTTCTTCATAAATGTTGGGAGTAGGTGAGAAAAGCTCTTTTTCGAGAGCCGCAAGCTCGGGAGAATTGAATCGCTGTATCTGCGGCGGAAAATTATTGAACTTACTGCGCATCGAAAGATACTGAGGCTTTGCAACGGGTGTGCCGTTTTTCTTTGCGGTTTCAATAAGCCTTTTTGCCGTGCGCTTTGTGTGGGCGAAAAGGTCGGTTTCGTCATCGCTGTTGTCAAGATTATCCGTGCAAAGAGTGATATAAACGGCGGTTGCCTTCTGCAGCATATGGGAGAGAATTTTATATTCCTGCGCGGTAAAGCCTCTGAAGCCGTCAATAAAAACGATTCTGCCGCTGAAATAATCGGTGTCGGGCAGAATATCGCAAAGCTCGGTCAGTAAATCATCGGGGTTAAAATAGCTTCCTTCAACCGCCGCATCGTATGCATCAAGCACGGTTATGATATCCGCAAGCTTCATTTTCAGCAGGCTGCTTTCCGCCTGCGCAAGCGCAAGGCGCACGGAATCCGTCGAGAGAGAATTCTGCTTGAATTCGGAGGAGAGAGCGACAAATTCGGATATAACCGACCTGCGTGCGGTGTGTTTGCCGTAAAGGGTCAGCTTATCCTTGACACTTTCCAGAGCATTTTTCATAAGCACCGCCTTTGCGCTGTCGCTGAGCCGTCTGCGCTCGTGAAGGGCAGGCTTGCCGACAAGCTTTTCACCAAGGCTTGTGAAGCTCAGCACATCGATATCCGCCATAGCTTTTGCGCCCACTCTGCCCAGCATCACTTTTTCGCTCGTAAACGAAAACTGCTCGGGTACGATAAGGCTCAGCTTTTTGTGTCCCCCTGCGGAAAACTGCTCGATGAGATTCATTATATGTGTTGTTTTTCCTCCGCCTGCAGCGGCCAAAATCAGATAAAGCATTTTGAACTCTCCCGAAAAAATATATATTTCATTATAACACAGACAATTTGATTTGTCAGCATAATATTACACTCTTTTGTGTCCGTTAAAAAGGTCACAAAACCGATTTTGCCCGATTTTGGGCATTTTTGGCTCAAAAAAAGCAATTCGGACAAAAATACGGGGCTTAATTTCTCCGCAGAGGTCCTCAACGGTTTTAGCGTAAGCTTTGTAATATTGACATAGCGGCTTTAATATGGTATTATTATCGTACTATTTTTTAATTTGAAAGGAGCTAATCCTAAGATGGATGACCCCGGACCCGCGATTCAGCTTGCAGCGGCGGCTGAAGTTTCCGCAGACCCTCTTTCTATTGTTTTAAAGGTGCTGCTTTTGTTTGTTCTCATTATCGTTAATGCATTTTTCGCAATGAGCGAAATTGCAATTATTTCTCTTAACGATACAAAAATGCAGCGTCTTGCAGAGGAAGGCAACAAAAAAGCAAAACAGATTGTTAAGTTGACTGAAAATTCAAGCAGATTTCTTTCAACAATTCAGATCGGAGTTACTCTTGCAGGCTTCCTGACCTCGGCTTCGGCATCGCAGAACTTCGCCGAAATGCTGACAAATGCCCTGATGAAAACTCCCGTTGCACAAATCGGCTACGGCGTTATCAACGGCGTGTCGGTTGTACTTATCACAATTATCACATCTTATTTCTCGCTTGTTCTGGGCGAGCTTGCACCCAAGAGAATCGGTATGCAGATTCCCGAGAAGGTAGCCTTCAAGGTTGTGGGAGTTCTGCTGTTTGTTGCGGCGGCAACAAAGCCTTTTGTCAAGGTGCTTGCGCTTTCCACCAACGCAATTGTCCGCCTTTTCGGTTTTGATCCCAATGCCGACGAGGAGGAGGTTACCGAGGAAGAAATCCGACTGATGGTTGATGTAGGCGGCGAAAAAGGTGTTATTGAAGATACCCAGAAGGAAATGATTGACAACATCTTTGAGTTTGACGACCTGGATGCAGGCGACATTATGACTCACAGAACGGAAATGACCGCAATTGAAGTTACCCGTTCCCTTGAGGAGGTTGCGGAGCTTGCAGTTGAAAACGGATATTCGAGAATTCCCGTTTATGAGGATGACCCCGACAGTATCGTAGGCGTGCTTTACGCAAAGGATCTTCTCAAATTTGTAGGTCAGAATATTCCTGCTGAGCTGAGCATAGACAAGGTAATGAGAAAAACTCTCTATGTGCCTGAAACCCAGAGCTGCGGCGACCTTTTCAAGGCAATGAACGAGAGCAGAACCCAGTTTGCGGTTGTTGTTGACGAATACGGCGGCACGGCAGGCATCGTTACCCTTGAGGACGTTCTTGAATCCATTGTCGGCAATATTCAGGACGAATATGACGACGAAGAAGAAGAAATCAAGCAGATAAACGAAACAACATTCACCGTTGACGGAACAACAAATATAGATGAAATCGATGAGCTTGTAGGCACAGACCTGCCCGAGGGCGATTATGATACTCTCGGCGGCTTTGTTATCAGCCTGCTTGGCTATCTTCCCTCCGAGATAGGTGAGGAGCCTATTACGGCAGAGTATGAAAATCTTCGTTTCACAGTGCTTTCAATTGATGAGCGCCGCATAGACGAGATAAAGGTTGAAATTCTTCCCAAGGAAGATAAATCCGATGAGGAAGAAGATTAAGATTAATATAAAACGGGTTGCAGAATATCTGCAGCCCGTTATTGCACTTTTGCGAGAGGTGTAAAAATGAAAAGAATTGATGTTATTCCAATGCCAAACAGGGTTGAATTCCTTGGCGGCGAGGTGAAAACAGACCTTGAAAAGCTCAGCGTTTCGATTGATGAAAAGCTGGGCGAGGAGGAGTATTCCCTGACGGTTGACAGCAGCGGAATAAAGCTTGTCGGCGGCTCGGGAAAAGCGGTTTTCTACGGCAGACAGACTTTGCGTCAGCTCGGCGAAACCTGTCCCTGCGTCAGAATTGAGGACAAACCTGCATTTCCTTACCGCGGTTTTATGCTGGATACCGTGCGTCATATTTTTACCGTTGAAGAAATAAAAAAGCTGGTTGATGCGGCGGCAAGCGTAAAAATGAATGTTATGCATTGGCATCTGACCGATGACCAGGGCTTCCGCATTTATTCGTCACGCAGACCAGATGCAACCCTCAAAGGCTCCGTCAGAAAAAGCTCGGATTTCGGCAGACTTAAGGAAACGGGTGAATACGGCGGATATTTTACTCCCGAGGAAATGAGAGAGGTTGTTGATTACTGTGCCGAAAGATACATAACCGTTATTCCCGAATTTGATGTGCCGGGGCATACCTCTGCCCTGCTTCACGCATTCCCTCAGATTTCCTGCAAGGGTGAAGCGGTTGAGGTCAAAACTTCGCAGGGCATTTACAGCGATATTCTTTGCGCAGGCAAGGAAGAAACCTTTGACATAGTTTTTGACATTCTCTCGGATATTCTCGAAATTTTCCCCTCCGAATATATTCATATCGGCGGCGATGAAGCTCCCAAAACCCGATGGAAGGAATGTCCGCATTGTCAGAAGCGTATGCGTGAGGAGGGGCTTAAAAGCGAGGAAGAATTGCAAGGCTGGTTTACAAACCGCATAGTAGGTTTCCTTAAATCAAAGGGCAGAAAAGCAATTGTATGGAATGAAAGCCTGCGCAGCGGAATTGTTGACGGCAGCGTAACCTCGCAGATGTGGATGGACAGAAAAAAACATTCCGTCAGCTTTGCCAACAACGGCGGAAGAATGATTAATTCCGATTTCTTCCATTATTACTGCGATTATCCTTATTCAATGACACCGCTTGTCAAAACATATAACTACAATCCCGTTGATAAAAAAATCAGGGATAAAAGCACCGTTGCAGGCGTTGAAGCGCCGATATGGACAGAGTATATCAACAATTTCGATTATCTTTGCTATATGCTTTTTCCCAGAGTTACCGCCGTTGCGGAAACGGGCTGGACTGGAAACAAAAATAAAAATGCCGCGGATTTTCAGCGCAGATTCGGAATATATGAAAAAATTCTTGATGAAATCGGCATAAAGCCTGCAAGTGAGGAAGAATGGAATCCCTCTGCTTTTGACAGAGTGACAAAAACCCTGCATTTCTTCACGGGACTGCTCAAAAGAAAAAGTTAACAATTTGTTCATAATTTTTAAGAGGAAAAAGCGCAAAAAAATGCGTATTGAGTTAATGAAGGGGTGAAACGGATGAATACTATCAGAGAAATGACCTGTGCAAATGAAAGAAAGGTTTTATCTCCCCGTGCCGCATTTGCGGACAGCAGTCAGGGCAGATTGCGCCCCGAGGAAGAATGTCCCATAAGAACGGTTTATCAGAGGGACAGAGACAGAATTATTCACAGCAGCGCATTCCGCAGGCTGAAGCATAAAACTCAGGTTTTCCTTTCGCCCGAGGGCGACCATTACCGCACCCGTCTTACCCATACCCTTGAGGTTTCGCAGATTGCGAGAACGATTTCGGGCGCGCTGATGCTCAACAGCGACCTTACCGAAGCCATTGCACTCGGTCACGACCTCGGTCACACACCCTTCGGTCACGCAGGCGAAAGAGCGCTCAACGATGTCTGCCCCAGCGGCTTCAAGCATTATTCGCAGAGTATGCGTGTTGTTGATGTGCTTGAAAAGGATGGCAAGGGTCTTAATCTTACCTATGAAGTCCGCAACGGAATCGAACGCCACACAAACGGCGAGCAGGCGGCAACCCTTGAGGGCAGAATTGTGCGCCTTGCGGACAGAATTGCATATATTAACCACGATATTGACGATGCCATTGTTGCAGGCATAATGGGCGAGGGGGATATCCCTCTTGCAATCCGTCACGAGCTTGGCGGAACAAAAAGCGCAAGGATAAACACCCTTGTTTTAAGCTGTATTGAAAACAGCGAGGATGATATTCTGCTCGAAAAGGGCATACAGAGCGCCTTTGACGAGCTTCACACCTTTATGTTTGCAAAGGTTTATACAAATCCCGCCTGCAAAAGCGAGGAGAAAAAGGCTGTGAATATGATTCAGCAGCTTTACTATCATTTTGCGAAGAAAATGGATAATCTTCCCCGTCAGTTCCACGATATTGCGGAAAGAGACGGTATAGGCACCGCCGCCTGCGATTTCATTGCAGGTATGACGGACAGATACGCCGTCAGAGTGTTTGAGGGGCTTTACGTTCCTCAGGCGTGGAGCAAAACAGACGATTGGTTTTAATATGAAATAAAAATTTACCGAAAGGAGGATGCAAATGAGGATAAACGAAAGATTCATTCAGGAATTGCAGGATAAAGTAGATATCGAATCCGTAATTTCATCAAGCATAAGCCTTAAACGCAGAGGCAAAAACCTTGTGGGTCTGTGTCCTTTTCATAACGAAAAAACCCCGTCATTCACCGTTTATCCCGAGAGCAACTCCTTTTATTGCTTCGGCTGCGGTGCAGGCGGAGATGTGATAACTTTTGTTCGCCGTATGGAAAATCTTGACTATGTTGAGGCGGTCAAGGCGGTTGCGCAGATGGCAGGTGTGTCGATGCCCGAGGACGGCTATGACGATACCCTTTCAAAGCAGAGGCTCAGGTTGCTCAATGCCAACAGAGAGGCGGCAAGGTTTTATCACGAATGTCTGATGAAGCCGCAGAACAGAGAAGCGCTCGATTATTTCCTCAAAAGAGGGCTCGATATGAGCATAATCCGCCGTTTCGGTCTGGGATATGCTCCAAACGATTGGCGTGAGCTTATAAATCACCTTAAGGCAAAGGGCTTTACCGAGCAGGAACTTGTGCATGCAAACCTTGCGCGCCGTTCCGATAAAAACGGCAGAGCCAACTATTACGATAATTTCAGAAACAGGGTTATGTTCCCCATAATCGACCTGAGGGGCAATGTTATTGCCTTCGGCGGACGAGTTATGGACGATTCGAAGCCCAAGTACATAAACACCTCGGATACCCTTGTTTATAAGAAAAGCAACGGTGTTTTCGGGCTGAATCTTGCGAAAAACGCAAATGACAACAAGTTGATTCTTGTGGAAGGCTATATGGATGTCATAGCCCTTCATCAGGCGGGTTTTACCAATGCAATTGCCTGCCTCGGCACGGCATTCACGAGCGAGCAGGCTAACCTGTTGTCACGCTATGCGGATGAAATCATTATCTGCTACGATAACGACGGCGCAGGCAGAACGGCAACGGCAAGGGCTCTGGGCGTGCTGAACAAAACGGGGCTGAAGCTTCGCGTTGTTCAGATGACGGGCGGCAAGGATGCGGATGAAATCATACGCACCCACGGCAAAGAGCGCTTTGCGGATTTGTTGAAATCCGCCGCAAGCACAACGGAATATAAACTTCTTGAAGCCCGTGCAAAGTGCGACCTTTCAACGGATGACGGTAAGGTTGAATTTCTTATGGCGGCGTCGCAGATACTCGCGGCGTGCAGCATAGTTGAGCGTGATATTTATTCAACACGGCTTTCAAATGAGCTTGGAGTCGGTGCAGACAGCATCAGGGCGCAGATAAAGCTTGCGGAGGGTAAGCTCAAGCGTATAGCGGAAAGCAACAAACGCAAGGAAACCGATGCAATGCTCGCAAAGAGCTTTGAGGATAAGAATAATCCCGAAAGAGCATCAAATCTGAGGGCGGCAAAGGCGGAAGAAACGCTGATTGCATCCTTTATGAGGAATCCCGATTTTTATAATAAGCTTAAAGACAGGGTTTCGTCACGGGATTTTGTGACCTCATTTAACCGCAGGATTATGGAAAGCCTTGAGAAAGCTCTTGATAACGGACTTGAGCCGAATCTGAGCATTTTCTCCTCGGATTTTACTCCCGAGGAAATGGATTCGGTCACAAGGATTTTTCATATGTCCGCAAATCTCGGCAATACGCTGAAGGAATGTGAGGACTGCATAAAGGTCCTCAAAGAAAGTTCATCATCGTCTCCTGCGGATGCATCTTCCATGAGCGATGAGGAATTTTTAAGTTTGTTCAAGAAAAAATAAAAAATATAGTTTAGGATGTGAGATTTATGGAAGGAACAGAAAAGAAGACCCCTTTCAAAGCGTTGGTAGAGAAAGGTAAGGCGGCAGGCAAGCTTACAACTCAGGACATCGATACTGCGATTATCGAAATGGACCTTGAGCTTGAGGAGCTTGATAAGCTTTACGAAACCCTTGAGGCAAACGGCATTGAGGTTGTTGATGACCTGTCAACCGCAGCTCTCGAGAATTTTGATGTGGACCTCCCCAAGGCTCTTGATATCGGCGGCGGAGACGATAAGGGTCTGGCTGTTGATGACCCCGTTAAGGTTTATCTTAAGGAAATCGGCAGAGTTCCTCTGCTGACTCCCGAGGAGGAAATCGAGCTTGCAATCCGCATTGCAGATGACGATCAGAAGGCAAAGAAGCGCCTTGCAGAGGCAAACCTTCGTCTTGTTGTAAGCATTGCAAAGAGATATGTGGGCAGAGGTATGCAGTTCCTTGACCTTATTCAGGAAGGTAACCACGGTCTTATCAAAGCGGTTGATAAGTTTGACTACACAAAGGGCTTCAAGTTCTCAACCTATGCAACATGGTGGATCAGACAGGCTATCACAAGAGCCATTGCCGACCAGGCAAGAACAATCCGTATCCCCGTTCATATGGTTGAAACCATCAACAAGGTTAAGAAGATGAACAGCCAGCTGCTCCACAAGAACGGCAGAGAGCCTTCTGCAGAGGAAATTGCGGCAGAGCTTGGTATGGCTGTTGACAAGGTAAGAGAAATCCAGCGAGTTGCGCAGGAGCCTGTTTCCCTCGAAACACCTATCGGCGAGGAAGAGGACAGCCATCTCGGCGACTTTATTCCCGATGACGATTCTCCCGCACCCGCAGATGCGGCGTCAATGCTTCTGCTCAAAGAGCAGCTCAACGATGTTCTTAAGACCCTCACTCCCAGAGAGGCAAAGGTGCTTGCTCTGCGCTTCGGTCTTGAGGACGGACATCCTCACACTCTTGAGGAGGTTGGCAGCGAATTCGGTGTTACCCGTGAGCGTATCCGCCAGATTGAGGCAAAGGCGCTCCGCAAGCTCCGTCACCCCAGCCGCAGCAAGAAGCTGAGAGATTTTATTGATTGATAACAAAAACGGAAAGCCGTTGGCAATGCGCCAACGGCTTTTTTGCAACCGAATTGTAATAATAGTTACAGATTTGTAACTTGCTATTCAAGTAAATCATTGATAGAATAAAGCCGAAAGGGGATGAAAATTTTGAAAAAAATAACGGCTATATTTATTCTATTATGTATGAGTGTTGCTCTTTTTTCTTGTTCAAAGCAGGGCGGTCAAACAATTTCTGCCACAAACCCTGAAACATCATCAGCGGCAATTATAACCGAACAAGCAACGGTGGAAGAGTTTTTTGAAGAAGAAACTACCGAAAAGCAAACTGTATTTATTGAGAAAAATATGGTTATCATTGATGACGGCACGTATCGTTTTGAAATACCCAAAACAAATTTTGAAAATCTTTATTCTGAAGAACTTTTGCTTCAATTTGCCAATATGCTTTCAATGGATTTTGGTGTTGAGGATTACTACGATTGGAACACAAGCGGACAGAATATTTTTTCGGATGTAAAAATTAACAACATGGCTATAAGCGGATTTAATAAAAACTATGATTTTATGGATGAAAATTTCGATAAACAAGCATATCATATGTTTTTGAAAGATATTGGTTTAGAGTATAATCAATATTGTGAGGTTTGTACTTTTTCTTTGGAAAAATATAATGATTATCTGGAAGACTTTTTCGGACCCAATGCAAAACAGCTTACAGTTGATGATTTTGAAACAGGAAAAACCGCTGTTGAAAAAGGGCTTATCGTTGATGGTGGTGTATCTGAAGGCGGTTCCAGATGCTTTTATACAGGCAAAGATGATGTTATACTCGTTCAGGTTTGTGCAACAGGGTACAGTTGCATTGGCGAATACATCTATAACATTGAAAAAGACGGCGATGATTATTATGTCTATACTGTGGGTGAGTTTGAAACATTTGGAGTGGTTTATGATTTTGACGAATTCCAGAATCAGGCACTCAATGATATATCACACGGTAGTTACAGAGGATATCTGCCTGCTAAAAAGTATAAATTTGCTTGCACGGCAGATGGCGATGTGTATCTTAAAAGCGTAGATAAAAGTTTTATGATTGCTGAAAACGCAGAATATGATTACATAGTAACGCAAAATGCAGAGATAAAAAATAAGAAAGCCGATTCCGAGGAATACAAGGTAACGGGAAGTATTTCCAAAGGCACAAAGGTGATAAGGTTATCCATGTATGAAAGCTGGAGAAACGGCAAAGCAGAAATGTACTATGTTATATGTGACGGAAAATGCGGTCATATAAGTATCGGTTGTGCCGAAGAAATTAGAGAATAAAAAAAGTCATTGTCAGGAGAGAATATCATCCGCCCGAGGACAGCCGCAAGGGCTGTCCCTACGAAATGGCGGTTAAAACTGACCTGTCAATAATTACGCATTGCGAATTCCGAATTACGAATTAAAAAAGACAGCTTCAGGCGAAGCTGTCTTTTTTTAATCAACGATTATATATCCTACGGGGAAAGGCTCAACCTCGGGGCAATCCGTAAGAGTTTTAAGCACAAGGTAAAATTCAAAATTCCGTTCTTTTCTGTGGTTGCGTGTCTGCCAATCGCTCAGATGTACTCTGCTTTTGAGCAAGGTCAGCAAATCGCCGTTTTCGTCTGCCATTGATTGAGTGTGAACATAGTCAAAATCGGGCATACGGAACATTTCCGCATAATCCTCACGGCTGTAGCCCGCAGGCATAATTGCGCCGATATCGTTATCCAGAGTCCAGAGTGCAAGCCGTCTTTTGAATTCGGCTTCGCTGAGCATTTCCGAAATCATTTTATATTCCGAGCTCCTTGCAGCAATCGGCAACAATCTTTTCCATTTCGGGCAGCTTTCTTTCGATATCCGCAACGAGCGCAAACTGAGTGCGGCATCTTACGAGATTATGCTCGGGATAAGCTGTTTTGAAATAAACATCGCCGTTGAGGTAATCGCCCAGGAAACGCATACCGCATTCAAGGGTCATCAGCTTTGAGGAGAATGCAAGCTGATTGATTTCTTCTTTTTCAAGGCTCTTGCCTGCGGCGGCAAGATAGCCTTCAGTGTATGCTTTGAAGAATTCAAGGCTCAATGATACCTTTGAAACATCCTTTTCATCCTCTGCGGCTGTGTTTGCGCCGAAACGGATGCTGTCGCCGAAATCATAGAGCGAAAGTCCGGGCATAACCGTGTCAAGGTCAACAACGCAGATTCCCTCGTTTGTTTCGTTGTCAAACATAACATTGTTGAGCTTTGTGTCGTTGTGCGTAACGCGGAGAGGAAGCCTGCCTGCATCGAGCAGGTCAAGAAGAATTCCGCAGTCCTTTTCACGGGCGAGGACAAATTCAATTTCATCCTTAACGGTATCGGCTCTGCCCGAAAGGTTATCGGCTACAGCCTTCTTGAAATCTGCAAATCTTGAAACCGTGTTGTGGAAATTGGGGATTGTTTCCGTCAGGCTGTCGATGGGGTAATCCGCAAGCATTTCCTGAAATTTACCGAATGCTTTTGCGGCGTTATAGAATGTTTCTGCGCTGTCAACGCATTGGCAGGAGTGAGTGTCATAAACAAAGTTGTAGCATCTCCAGCAGCGACCCTCGCCGTCAATGTAGAAGGGCTTATCGTCCTTTGCGGGATAAACGCAGAGACATTCTCTCTTTGTGTCGCCGCCGTTTGCCGCAACCTTTTTCTGCATATGCGCAGTAACGCCGAGAACATTGTTCATAAGACCCTCGTGGTCCTTGAAAACAAAGGTGTTGAGCTGCTGAACGAGGTATCTGTTGAGTGTTCCGTCTGTGGCACGGAAGTCAAATCTGTATGTATTATTGATGTGACCGTCGTGGAGCTGGGTCACGTTTTCAAGCTCGCCGTCAAATTTAAAAGCGCCGAGAAGTTCTTCAACATTAATTTTGTTTTCCATTTCAAATCATACCTTTCCGATGATTATTTTGCCGAAGCAATCGGGATTGTGAAAGCCCAATGCGGCGGTTGTAACGGGGAAATATGCTCCGTAATGAGGTGTTACCGATGAATCGGCGCATTTATAGAAATTGCCCCTGATTTTGCCTGCCTTTACGGCATAATCCGTGCCGTAAAGTGCGGAAATAAATTCTTCCGTCAGCACTATTTCACAGCCCCACGCTTTGCCTTTTTCGTCCTCAATCTTCATAGGAGTGATGACAGGCTCAAGGTCTGTGATATCCTTGACAAAGGCTCTGCCCTCGCGGATTTCGCCAAGCTGAGCGAGGTAAATACCTTTTGAATTGACCTCAACATTAAGGTAACGCTTATCACCATCAACGGGCATAATGAAAAGCTCAAGGCAGCTGTCCGTATAGACGGGCTGATAGTTTTCCGTACACTCACAGCGGATGTTGTCCTCGTAAGACCACAGCAATGCGTGCAGACCTTCGCCTTCAACGGCAAAGAGAGCAGCATAGCTTTCGGGTCGGGAGTAGCCGTCCTTTTCCCAATGGAACGAATTGATTGCCGCAACGGGAAAACCGTGCGCATCTGCGGAGCTTTTGAATATAGGAGCAACGTATTCCAAAATAATCCCTCATATTAATTATAATTATTAAAACATTATACTATATCAGCGGGGAATAGTCAACAAATAAAAAGAGCACGGCGTGAACCGTGCTCTCTGAAATTACATAGCTTCAACGATGTCCTTTGTGTTTCTTGCGATAACAAGCTCTTCGTTGGTGGGAAGAACATAAACCTTAACCTTTGAGTTTGCGGTTGAGATTTCGCCTTCCTTGCCTCTGCGCATAATTTCGTTTGCTTCAGCGTCAAGCTCAATGCCGAGATAGCTGAGGTTGTTACAAACATCTGCACGAAGGTCAAATGTGTTTTCGCCGATACCGCCTGTGAATACGATAGCGTCAACGCCGTCCATAGCTGCAACATAGCTGCCGATGAGCTTGCGTACCTGATACTTCTGAATGCTTCTTGCAAGGTGGGCTCTTTCGTTGCCGTCAGCTTCTGCAGCGGAAACATCTCTGTCATCGCTGCCTACGCCCGATACACCGAGAACGCCTGACTTCTTGTTGAGAATTGTGTCTGTCTCAGCAGGTGTCCAGCCTTCCTTCTGCTGAAGGTAGGTAACAACCGAGGGGTCAACAGCGCCGCAGCGTGTACCCATAATGAAACCGTCGAGGGGAGTGAGACCCATGCTTGTGTCGATGCACTTGCCGCCCTTGACAGCTGTGATTGATGAGCCATTGCCGAGGTGGCAGGTAACAATCTTGAGGTCCTTGATATCCTTGCCCATAACCTCTGCGCAGCGAGCGCTTACGAAGCGGTGAGATGTGCCGTGGAAACCGTAGCGGCGGATAGCGTACTTCTCATAGTATTCGTAAGGAATGGGGAACATATATGCCTCTGCGGGCATTGTTGAATGGAATGCGTTGTCAAATACAACAACCTGAGGAACGCCTTCGCCGAAAACGTCAACGCAGGCTCTGATACCCTGAATGTGAGCAGGATTGTGGAGAGGAGCGAGGTCGCAAAGGCTCTCGATGCCCTTGATAACTTCGTCTGTAACGAGGGTGCTTTCCTTAAAGAGAGCGCCGCCCTGAACAACTCTGTGACCGATAGCTGAAATCTCGCTCAGGTCATCAATAACCTTTGATGCGCCTTCTGTGAGCGCCTTCTTTACCTGAAGGAAAGCTTCGGTGTGGTTTGCCATAAATACGGGAGTTTCAAACTTCTCGCCGTTTGCCGAGCCGCCGATAAAGCTGTCGGCATTGCCGATTTTTTCGCAGTTGCCCTTTGCAAGAACAGCTTCGTTTTCCATATCGAAAAGCTGATACTTGAGCGATGAGCTTCCGCAGTTGATTACAAGAATTTTCAATTTTAACACTCCTAATCAGTGAATATTTACTTGATTTGTTTCAATAACTGTTATATTATATATCTTGCAAAGAAATTTTGCAAGTATTTTATTCAAGAAAGGCGAAAATATGCTTGTAGCGGGAATTATAGCCGAATACAATCCTTTCCATAACGGTCACGCATTGCTGATTGAGAGAGCAAGGCAGGCAGGCGCAACCCATATCGTTGCCGTGATGAGCGGCAATTTTGTGCAGAGAGGCGAGCCTGCGCTGTTTCATCATCAGGCGAGGGCAAAAGCCGCCCTTGAAGCGGGTGCGGACCTTATTCTGCAATTGCCCGTGCCTTATGCGGTTTCGGGTGCGCAAAGCTTTGCCCGTGCAGGGGTGGAGATACTTGACGCATTCGGCTGCGATTGGCTTGTTTTCGGCAGCGAATGCGGCGACGCGGATATTATTGAAAAAACCGCCGATGCCGTATATTCCGATGAAATAAACCCTCTCATTGCGGATGAGATAAAAAAAGGAATATCCTTTGCCTCGGCAAGGGAAAATGCCCTGCGCTTAATCAACTCCGTTTTTGCCGATATAATCCAAAGCCCCAACAATATTCTCGGCGTTGAATATGCGGCGGCGATAAAAAGAATAAACAGCAGAATGAAGCCCATCACATTTATGCGTGAGGGCGCGGCTCACGATTCGTCGCAAAGTGACTGCAATATAGCATCCGCATCTCTTGTCAGAAGCAAAATCCTCAGCGGTGAGAATTGGAGCGCTTTTGTGCCTGATGCGTCGGTTTATGACGGCTGTGCAAAAGCGGATATCCGCAATATCGAGAGAGCGATACTTTATAAAATGCGTACTGCGTGCAGAGAAGATTTTGCCGTAACGCCTGATATCAGCGAGGGGATTGAAAACAGAATTCTTTCCGCCGCAAAGCAGGCGACGAGCCTTGAGGAGCTTTATGCTCTGGCAAAAACAAAAAGATATTCACACGCGCGCATAAGAAGAATCATAATTAATTATTTCCTCGGGATAACAGCCGAAGACCTTGATATCCCCGTGCCGTATATCAGGGTTACGGGCTTTAACGGCAACGGTGCTGAGCTTCTGAAGGAGAAAGAAAGCCGCTTGCCCGTGATAACAAAAGCGGCTGATATATCAGCCCTCGGCGAGGATGCGCAGCGCATTTTTGCCGCCGAGTGCAGGGCAGGGGATATATATGCTCTGTGCCGTGATGATATAAAACCTTGCGGCGAAGAAAAAGGACTCCGCCCCGTTATTTTATAGGAAATGCGACGGTAAAACTCAGGTTTTGCCGTTTTTTTTGTCCGAGAAAAGATACACGCGGAGCAGTTGCAGAAAAATATAGGCATTTTTAACAAAAGTGAAAAAATTATGCACAAATCGGTGTTGTAGAAATGAATTGAATTTGTTTAATTACACGAATTTCTAAAATAAGTATTGACATATTGAGGGAAAAAGAATAAAATGCTATTCTGTCATTATAATGGAATTTATTACCCTATAATTTAAAGAATATTGCGCATATTTTTTATAATATAGGAGTAAGTTCCGGCAATAAAATTCGGAAGATCTAAAGAAACGGAGTGATTTAGCCTAATGCTGAAAATGAATCCCGTTAAGCGCGGAAGCTGCACACGAATGAGCTTTGGAAAAATCAAAGAGGTCAGGGATATGCCCAACCTCATTGAAATCCAGAAGGCTCCCTACCAATGGTTCATTGAGACCGGCCTCAAAGAGGTTTTCCGTGATACGGCGGACATCACGGACTACACAGGCAACTGGGTGCTCAGCTTTGTCGATTACAGACTTGATGACAAGCCCAAGTATACCGTACGCGAATGCAAGGAGCGTGACGCAACCTACGCTGCTCCCATGAGAGTAACCGTTCGCTTGCAGAACAAGGAAACCGGTGTTATCAAAGAGTCCGAGGTTTTCATGGGTGATTTCCCCATTATGACCGACAGCGGCACATTTGTTATCAACGGTGCGGAGAGAGTTATTGTTTCTCAGCTCGTTCGTTCACCCGGTGTTTACTACGGCATGACTCACGACAAGACCGGTATCGAGCTTTACACAAGCACAATCAACCCCAACAGAGGTGCATGGCTTGAGTACGAAACCGATGCCAACCACATTTTCTATGTCCGTATCGATAAGAACAGAAAAATCTACATCACTGCGTTTATCCGTGCTCTCGGCTTAAGCTCAAACGATGACATCCGCCGTTTCTTCGGCTACGATGAAAAGCTTGAAGCTACAATGGAGAAGGATGAAACCAAGAATACAGAAGAAGCTCTGATGGAAGTGTTCAAGAAGCTCCGTCCCGGCGAGCCTGTAACTCTTGAATCCGCTCAGCAACACATAGATAACCTTTTCTTCGACCCCCACAGATACGATATCTCAAGAGTAGGTCGTTATAAGTACAACAAAAAGCTTTCAATGCTCAACCGTCTTCCCGGCTGCACCGTTGCACAGCCCGTTATCTCCGATTACACAGGCGAGCTTCTTGCAGAGCCCGGCGAAGTGCTTACAAAAGAGAAGGCACTTGAAATTGAAAATGCAGGCGTAATGAAGGTTGTTGTTGCCTGCGAGGACGGCACAGAGCTGTTCGTTATTTCAAACGGCATGGTTTATGCCGATGCTGTTCTTCCCGTTGAAATCTCAAAGGAAGAGCTTGAGGCAATCGGTATCAACGAGAAGGTCCGTTTCTCGGTTCTCCACGAAGTAATCGAGAAGTGCGGCGACGATAAGGATGCCCTCCTTGCAGAGATGGCAGAGCGCTGCGACGACCTTATTCCCAAGCACATCATTGTTGACGATATCTTCGCATCAGTCAACTATGTCAACTGCCTCACCAAGCGCGTAGGTAATGTTGACGATATCGACCATCTGGGCAACAGAAGAATCCGCTCCGTCGGCGAACTTCTTCAGAATCAGTTCAGAATCGGTCTTGCAAGAATGGAAAGAGTAGTCCGTGAGAGAATGGCTATTCAGGCTCAGGAAGAGGACGAGAAGATCACTCCCCAGACTCTTATCAATATCCGCCCCGTAATGGTGGCAATCAAAGAGTTCTTCGGTTCATCGCCCCTCTCACAGTTCATGGATCAGACCAACCCCCTTGCAGAGCTCACTCATAAGCGCCGTCTTTCAGCCCTCGGCCCCGGCGGTCTTTCACGAGACAGAGCAGGCTTCGAAGTCCGAGACGTTCACTATTCTCACTACGGCAGAATGTGTCCCATCGAGACTCCTGAAGGACCCAACATCGGTCTTATCTCATATCTTGCAACATTTGCAAAAATCAACGAATACGGCTTTATCGAAACTCCTTACAGAAAGATCGACAAGGCAACAGGCCGTGTTCTTGACGTAGTTGAATATATGACTGCTGACACAGAGGATGATTTCATCGTTGCTCAGGCTAACGAGGCACTTGATGAAAACAACTGCTTTGTCAGAGAAAAGATTACAGCAAGACACAGAGACGAATTCATAGAAATCGACCGTTCAAAGGTTGACTATATGGATATCTCTCCCAAGATGGTTGTTTCTGTTGCTACCGCAATGATTCCCTTCCTTGAGAACGACGACGCAAACCGTGCGCTGATGGGTTCAAACATGCAGCGTCAGGCAGTTCCCCTTCTCAAGACCTGCGCTCCCATCGTCGGCACAGGTATGGAATACAAGGCTGCTGTTGACTCGGGTGTAACCGTTCTTGCAAAGCAGGCAGGTATTGTTACTAAGGTCAGTGCAGATAGCATCGACATCAAGAACGATGACGGCACAAGCGACCACTATGAGCTTATCAAGTTTATGCGCTCCAACCAGGGCACATGCACAAACCAGCGTCCCATCGTATCTGCAGGTCAGAGAGTTGAGGCAGGTGAGGTTATTGCCGACGGTCCCGCAACCGATCACGGTGAAATCAGCCTCGGCAAGAACGCACTCGTAGGCTTTATGACCTGGGAAGGCTACAACTACGAAGATGCTGTTCTTATCAACGAAAAGCTTGTTCGTGACGATGTTTATACATCAGTTCACATCGAAGAATATGAGACCGAAGCAAGAGAAACAAAGCTTGGTCCCGAAGAAATCACAAGAGATATTCCCAATGTCGGCGAGGATGCACTCGGCAACCTTGACGAACGCGGAATTATCAGAATCGGTGCGGAAGTCCGCTCCGGCGATATCCTTGTAGGTAAGGTTACTCCCAAGGGTGAAACCGAGCTTACCGCAGAAGAAAGACTCCTCAGAGCAATCTTCGGCGAAAAGGCAAAGGAAGTCCGTGACACATCACTTAAAGTTCCTCACGGCGAATACGGTATCGTTGTTAACGTTGAAGTGTTCACAAGAGAAAACAGCGATGAGCTGTCACCCGGCGTAAACAAGGTTGTACGCTGCTACATCGCTCAGAAGCGTAAGCTTTCAGTCGGCGATAAGATGGCGGGCCGTCACGGTAACAAGGGCGTTGTTTCAAGAATTCTTCCTCAGGAAGATATGCCTTTCCTTCCCGACGGTACACCCCTCGATATCGTTCTTAACCCCCTCGGCGTTCCCTCGCGTATGAACATCGGTCAGGTTCTTGAAGTTCACCTCGGCTTTGCTGCAAGAAATCTCGGAATCAATGTTATGACTCCCGTTTTTGACGGCGCACACGAAGAGGATATTACCGAAGCATTCAAAGAAGCTAACCGCGTTGCAATGGAAAAGGCTGAGAAGGAAGCTGCAGAAAAGGGCGTTGAGTTTGACCCCTCAAAGGTTCCTCAGCTCCGCCTTGACTGTAAGTCAATCCTCACAGACGGCAGAACAGGCCGCGTATTTGATAACCCCGTAACAGTCGGCGTTATGTATTATCTCAAGCTTCATCATCTTGTTGACGATAAGATTCATGCCCGTTCAACAGGTCCCTACTCACTCGTTACTCAGCAGCCTCTCGGCGGTAAAGCTCAGTTCGGCGGCCAGCGTTTCGGTGAAATGGAAGTCTGGGCGCTTGAGGCTTACGGCGCTGCATACACACTTCAGGAAATTCTTACCGTTAACTCTGACGACGTTGTAGGCCGTGTAAAGACATACGAAGCAATCGTAAAGGGCAAGAATGTTCCCACTCCCGGCGTTCCCGAATCCTTCAAGGTTCTTGTTAAGGAGCTTCAGGCTCTGGCACTTGACATCAAGGTTCTTGATGAGAACAACGAAGAAATTGACCTGCGTCAGACATTTGACGGCGATGATGTGGGCTTTGTTTCGGATGACAAGGCGTTCACAAACGTTAATGACGCAGAGCAGAGCGACTCATATATGGTTGATGAGGACAGCGTTGAAAACGATATCTTCTACAACAATCAGGATGACGACGATTTCGGCGGCGATTTTGATGATATGAGCGACGACTTCGGCTTTGATGACTATGAATCTTCGGAGGACGATTATGAATAATCGCCATTTTCCAAAAGTAACTTACGGAAGGGGCATCGTTTAATGGAAAATATTGAATCCAACAGCAATCTTACATTTGAATCCATAAAAATCGGTCTTGCTGCGCCCGAACAGATCAGAGAATGGTCACACGGCGAGGTTAAAAAGCCCGAAACAATAAACTACAGAACACTTAAGCCCGAAAAGGAAGGACTTTTCTGCGAAAAGATTTTCGGCCCACAGAAGGACTGGGAATGCCATTGCGGAAAGTACAAGAGAATCCGTTATAAGGGCAAAGTCTGCGAACGCTGCGGTGTTGAAATCACAAGAGCAAAGGTTCGCCGTGAGAGAATGGGTCACATTGAGCTTGCGACTCCCGTTTCTCACATCTGGTATTTCAAGGGTGTTCCCTCAAGAATGGGTCTCATCCTTGACATATCACCCAGAGATCTTGAAAAAGTTCTCTATTTCGCAAAGCACATCGTTATCGATCCCGGCGTAGGTACAGGTCTTGAAAAGTACCAGACCCTCGACGAGAAGGATTACGAAGAATACAGACTCCGTTACGAGGATGATTTCAGAGCAGGTATGGGTGCCGAAGCAATCAAGGAACTCCTTGCAGAAATTGACCTCGACGATCTTTCGGAAAAGCTGAAGGCTGAAATGGAGACTGCATCGGGCCAGAAGAAGGCAAAGGCTCTCAAGCGCCTTGAGGTTGTTGAAGCATTCAGACAGTCAGGAAACAGACCCGAGTGGATGATTCTTGATGTTATCCCCGTTCTTCCTCCTGAAATCAGACCTATGGTTCAGCTTGAAGGCGGCAGATTTGCAACATCGGACCTCAACGACCTTTACAGACGAGTTATCAACAGAAACAACCGTCTCAAGAAGCTCATGGAGCTTGGCTCACCCGACATCATCATCAGAAACGAAAAGAGAATGCTTCAGGAAGCTGTTGACGCCCTTATCGATAACGGCAGACGCGGCAGACCCGTAACAGGTCCCAACAACAGAGCTCTCAAGTCACTTTCCGATATGCTTAAGGGTAAGCAGGGCCGTTTCAGACAGAACCTTCTCGGTAAGCGTGTTGACTACTCAGGCCGTTCGGTTATCGTTGTCGGTCCCGAGCTTAAGCTTTATCAGTGCGGTCTTCCCAAGGAAATGGCACTTGAACTCTTCAAGCCCTTCGTTATGAAGCGCCTTGTTGAAACCGAGGTTGCAGGCAATGTTAAGTCAGCCCGTAAGATGGTTGAGCGCTCAAATCCCGCAGTATGGGATGCACTTGAGGTTGTTATCAAGGATCACCCCGTTATGCTTAACCGCGCTCCCACACTTCACAGACTCGGTATTCAGGCATTTGAACCCGTTCTTGTTGAAGGCAGAGCAATCAGACTTCATCCCCTCGTATGTACAGCTTTCAACGCTGACTTCGACGGTGACCAGATGGCTGTTCACGTTCCTCTTTCAGCAGAGGCTCAGGCTGAAGCAAGATTCCTTATGCTTGCTGCAAACAACCTGCTCAAGCCTTCGGACGGACGTCCCGTTGCTGTTCCCACACAGGATATGATTCTGGGTTCATACTATCTTACAATGGTTAACGATAATAATCCCGAAAATTCGGATTATAACCCCGATAACCCCTATGAGCCCGGCGCTGCAAGAGAAGCAAAGGATGCCGACGGCAACCTTATTCTTGACGAAAACGGCGAAAGAATCCTTATTTATAACACATACACAAGCGTTGACGAGGCTATGATGGCTTATGACGAAGGTGATATCGGTCTTCACGTAAACATCAGAATCCGTATGTCAAAGGAAGTTGACGGTAAAACCGTTACTCAGCTTGTCAAGACTACTCTCGGTAAGGTTATTTTCAACACTCCCGTTCCTCAGGATCTTGGCTTTATCGACAGAAGCAAGCCCGAAAACCTCTTTACTCCGGAAGTAGATGTTCTTGTTAATAAGAAGATGCTCGGCAAGATCATTGACCGCTGCATCAAGGTTCACGGCACATCAATTGCAGCCGATGTTCTTGATAAGATCAAGGCACAGGGCTACAAATATTCAACACGAAGCGGTATCACCGTTGCCGTTATCGACGCAACAATTCCTCCCATGAAGAAAGAACTTCTTGAGAAGGCTGAAAAGAAAGTTTCAAAGATTACAAGAAACTACGAAAGAGGTCTTATCACAAACGACGACCGTGCGGAAGAAGTTATCAAGGCTTGGGAAGAATGTACCAGAGAGGTTGCTGCAGAGCTTAAGAAGAACTTCAAGAAGTTCAACCCCATCAATATGATGCTTGACTCGGGCGCCCGCGGTAACGATTCACAGCTTCGTCAGCTTGCAGGTATGCGTGGTCTTATCGCAAACACCGCAGGTAAAACAATTGAGGTTCCCATCAAGGCTAACTACCGTGAAGGCCTCAACATTTCAGAATACTTCATTTCATCCCGTGGTGCCCGTAAAGGTCTTGCCGATACGGCTCTCCGTACAGCCGACTCAGGTTACCTTACCCGTCGACTTGTTGACGTTTCACAGGATGTTATTATCCGCCAGGAAGATTGCCATTGCAACGAAGGTATTAATGTATATGATATCTATGACGGCGATCCCAAGTTCGGCGGCAGAAAGATTGTTGGTCTTGCAGAAAGACTTACAGGCAGATATCTTCTTGAAGATTATATCGATCCCGCAACAGGCGAATTCCTTGCATCCAAGGATGTGATGATGACAGAACCCGTTGCCGAAAAGGTTGCCGCAAGCGTTCAGGCAGAAACAGACAGAAAGATTGCCGCAGGCGAGCTTCCCGAAGGCGCAAAGGCACAGATCAAGATTCGTTCGCTTCTGTCCTGCTGCGCAGAACACGGCGTATGTATCAAGTGCTACGGTGCAAACCTTGCAACAGGTGAGCCTGTAACAGTAGGTGAAGCAGTCGGTATCATCGCTGCTCAGTCAATCGGTGAACCCGGTACTCAGCTTACAATGAGAACGTTCCACACCGGTGGTGCTGCTGACCAGTCCGATATTACAACCGGTCTTCCCAGAATCGAAGAACTCTTTGAAGCACGCAAGCCTAAGATGCTCGCTATTATGAGTGAAATCGACGGTGTTGTATCCTTCAGAGAAATCAAGAAGAGTCCCCACGTTGTTATTACAAGCGACGACGACGAAAAGACTTACCTCATTCCCTACGGCTTCCGTGTTAAGGTTGAAGAAGGTCAGAAGGTTTCAAAGGGTGCGCAGCTTACAGAAGGTGCACAGAGCCCCCACGATATCCTCGGCATTCTCGGCGTAGAAGCTGTTCACGATTACCTCATCAGAGAAGTTCAGAGAACTTACCGTATGCAGGGTGTTGATATCAACGATAAGCATATCGAAGTTATCGTTCGTCAGATGATGAGAAAGGTAAGAATCGCAGAGCCCGGAGCCTCCAAGTTCCTTCCCGGCGTTGTTGTTGAAAAGATGGAATTCCGTCTTGAAAACGAGCGCATTATGAAGGAAGCTGCAGAAAAAGGCGAAGAGCCTCAGCTTGCAACCTGCATGCCCACTCTTATGGGTATCACCAAGGCTTCGCTTGCAACAGACTCATTCCTCTCGGCTGCATCCTTCCAGGAAACAACACGAGTTCTCACCGATGCCGCTATCAAGGGCAAAGTCGATCCTCTTATGGGTCTTAAGGAAAATGTTATCATCGGTAAGCTTCTTCCCTCAGGTACGGGTATGAAGTGCTACAACAATGTTGAGGTGTATCCCACAGGTAACACGGGCAACATTGCTGAAAATGATGATTGATTTTTGTGAAAAGTGTTGACAAACCGAGTTGATATGTGATAGAATACAAAATTGTGGTGTCCGAAATTCCTGCACTTGCAAAAGTGCGGGGTTTCGTCACGATATAAATTTCACAGAAAGGAGAGAGTTTATTGCCTACCTTTAACCAGCTTGTTCGTAACGGCAGAGAAACACTTGTGAAGAAGCCCAAGGCTCCCGCACTCCTTAAGGGTCTGAACTCAAAGAAGAATGTTCTTACAGATCAGGATTCACCCCAGAAGCGCGGCGTTTGCACCGCTGTTAAGACTGCAACCCCCAAAAAGCCCAACTCAGCACTCCGTAAGATTGCCAGAGTTCGTCTTACAAACGGCATTGAGGTTTCAGCTTACATCCCCGGTGTTGGTCATAACCTCCAGGAGCACTCAGTTGTTCTTATCAGAGGCGGCCGTGTTAAGGACCTTCCCGGTGTGCGTTACCACATCATCCGCGGTACACTTGATACCCAGGGCGTTAACGGCAGAATGCAGAGCCGTTCAAAGTACGGCGCAAAGCGTCCCAAGGCAGCAAAGAAATAATTTACCGCACCCATTTATTTGAGACAAATCTTCTTGCAGGCTGAAAAGTAAATGAAATGCTTTTCTCCAATGCAATGGTGTATTATATATATAGTATGCCTCTGCGTTGGCGCCACGGGAATTTGTCACTCGAGTACCTATGAGATCATTACTATTGTGAAGGAGGGAAGCGAAGTGCCAAGAAGAGGCAATATCGCAAAACGTGAAGTTTTGCCTGATCCGCTTTACAACTCAAAGCTCGTAACCCGTCTCATCAACAACGTTATGTATGACGGTAAGAAGGGCGTTGCTCAGAAGATCGTATACGAGGCTTTTGACATTATTAAGGAAAAAACAGGTAAAGAACCCCTTGAGGTTTTTGAGGCAGCAATGGAAAACGTTATGCCCGTACTTGAAGTTAAGGCTCGCCGTGTAGGTGGTGCTACTTATCAGGTACCCATGGAGGTTCGTCCCGAGAGAAGACAGACTCTCGGTCTTCGTTGGATCACACTCTACAGCCGTCAGCGTTCAGAAAGAACAATGAAGGAAAGACTTGCCAACGAAATCATCGATGCAACCAACTCAACCGGTTCAGCATTCAAGAAGCGTGAAGATACACACAAGATGGCAGAGTCAAACAAGGCTTTTGCACATTTCAGATGGTAATCTGCGCATACTATTTTTTACTATTAATTTTTTTCGGAGGTTCATATGCCAAGACAGGTATCTCTTGAGATGACCAGAAACATTGGTATTATGGCTCATATTGACGCCGGCAAAACCACCACTTCTGAGCGTATCCTGTTCTACACAGGTAAAACTCATAAGATTGGCGAAACACACGATGGCGCCGCTACCATGGACTGGATGGAGCAGGAGCAGGAGCGTGGTATCACTATCACATCCGCTGCTACCACCTGTTTCTGGAAGGACCACCGTGTTAACATCATCGACACTCCCGGTCACGTTGATTTCACCGTTGAAGTTGAGCGTTCACTGAGAGTTCTCGACGGTTCGGTTACGGTTCTTTGCGCAAAGGGCGGCGTTGAGCCCCAGTCTGAAACTGTTTGGAGACAGGCTGATAAGTACCGTGTTCCCAGAATGGTCTATGTTAACAAAATGGACATCTTGGGCGCAAACTTCTATCGTGTTGTTGACATGATGAAGGAACGCCTCAAGTGTAATGCAGTTCCCATTCAGCTCCCCATCGGCGCTGAGTCAGATTTCAAAGGAATCATCGACCTTGTTATCATGAAGGCTTATTACTACAATGATGATAAGGGCATTGACATCACTGTTACCGATATTCCCGACGATATGAAGGAACTTGCTCAGAAATATCACGATGAGCTTATCGAGAGCGTAGCAGAGCAGGACGATGCACTCCTTGAAAAGTTCTTTGAGGGTGAAGAACTCACTATCGAAGAAATCAAGACCTGCATCAGAAAGGCAACAATCGCTAACGAGATGGTTCCCGTTGTTTGCGGTACTTCATACCGTAACAAGGGTGTTCAGCTTCTCCTTGATGCAGTTGTTGACTATATGCCCGCTCCCACAGATATCGAAGCTATCAAAGGTATCAATCCCGATACAGATGAAGAGGAAGTAAGACATTCTTCAGACGATGAGCCTTTCTCAGCTCTCGCATTCAAGATTGCTACTGACCCCTTCGTTGGTAAGCTCTGCTTCTTCAGAGTTTACTCAGGTAAGGTTGAAACAGGTTCATCTGTTTACAACTCAACCAAGGATAACAACGAGCGTATGGGCAGAATTCTGCAGATGCACTCAAACCACAGACAGGATATCGATTGTTGCTATGCAGGTGATATCGCTGCTTGCGTTGGTGTTAAGCAGACAACTACCGGTGACACTCTTTGCGATCCCAAGCATCCCGTAATTCTTGAATCAATGGAATTCCCCGAGCCCGTTATCAGAGTTGCTATCGAGCCCAAGACCAAAGCAGGTCAGGAGAAGATGGGTATCGCTCTTGCAAAGCTCGCAGAAGAAGACCCCACATTCAAGTGCTACACAGATGAAGAAACAGGCCAGACAATTATCGCAGGTATGGGTGAGCTTCACCTCGAAATCATCGTTGACAGACTTCTTCGTGAATTCAAAGTTGAAGCTAATGTTGGTAAGCCTCAGGTTGCTTACCGCGAGACAATCACTATGGCTGCTGACACAGATACAAAGTATTCACGTCAGTCAGGCGGTAAGGGTCAGTACGGTCACGTTAAGATGAGAATTGAACCCAACCCCGAAAAGGGCTACGAGTTTGTCAACAACATCGTTGGCGGTGCTATTCCCAAGGAATACTTCAACGCTATCGAAGCAGGTGTCAAGGGCGCTATGCTTACAGGTGTTCTTGCAGGCTACAACGTTGTTGACGTTAAGGTTACTCTTTACGACGGTTCATATCACGAAGTTGACTCATCAGAAATGGCGTTCAAGATTGCCGCATCAATGGCATTCAAGGATGCTATGAAGAAGGCTGCTCCCATTCTTATGGAGCCCATCATGAAAACCGCAGTTATCGTTCCCGATGATTACATGGGTGACGTTATCGGTGATATCAACTCACGCCGCGGTATGATTCAGGGCACAGAATCAAGAACAGGTGCAGTTCAGATTAACGCAAATATTCCTCTTTCAAACATGTTCGGCTACGCAACAGCTCTCCGTTCAAGAACTCAGGGCCGCGGTCAGTACGCTATGGAACCCAGCCATTATGCTGAAGTTCCCAAGTCAATCGCCGAAAAAGTTATCAGCGAAAGATAATTTGTGTTATTTATTTAAAAAAAAGCTTGAAATTTAAGCTTATACTTGTTACAATGAAACTATGCACGAGCATAGAAAAAATAATTTGCTAATTAAAAGGGAGGAAACCACCAATGGCAAAGGCAAAATTTGAACGTAATAAGCCCCACGTTAATATCGGCACCATCGGTCACGTTGACCATGGTAAGACAACTCTTACTGCAGCTATCACAAAGACCCTCGCTATGAAGGGCGGCGCAGACTTCATCGACTACGCTAACATCGA
Source organism: Acutalibacteraceae bacterium (assembly GCA_045632815.1). Classification (GTDB taxonomy): domain Bacteria; phylum Bacillota; class Clostridia; order Oscillospirales; family Acutalibacteraceae; genus CAG-177. The sequence goes on from JAZQXJ010000003.1 coordinate 39,466, forward strand.
CAAGGCTCCCGAAGAGAGAGAGCGCGGTATCACAATCAACACATCACACGTTGAGTACGAGACAGACACTCGTCACTACGCTCACGTTGACTGCCCCGGCCACGCTGACTATATCAAGAACATGATCACAGGTGCTGCTCAGATGGACGGCGCTATCCTTGTTATCGCTTCAACAGACGGCCCCATGGCTCAGACAAAGGAACACCTTCTTCTTGCTCGTCAGGTTGGCGTTCCCAAGATCATCGTTTTCATGAACAAGGTTGACCAGGTTGACGATCCCGAACTCCTCGAGCTCGTTGAAATGGAAATCCGTGAGACTCTTGCTGAGTACGGCTTCGACGAAGAAGCTCCCATCATCAAGGGTTCAGCTCTCAAGGCTCTTGAGTATGCAGGCGGCGACACATCAGACGCTACAATCGCACCCATCTGGGAGCTCATGGACGCTGTTGACAGCTACATCCCCACACCCGACCGTAAGGCAGACCTTCCCTTCCTTATGCCCGTAGAAGACGTATTCACAATCACAGGTCGTGGTACAGTTGCTACCGGTAGAGTTGAAAGAGGTCAGCTCAGAACTTCAGAAGAAGTTGAAATCGTTGGTCTTACAGAAGACAAGAGAAAGACTGTTGTTACAGGTATCGAAATGTTCCGCAAGATCCTCGACTACGCAGAGGCAGGCGACAACATCGGTGCTCTCCTTCGTGGTGTTCAGAGAACAGAAATCGAAAGAGGTCAGGTTCTTTGCAAGCCCGGTTCAATCGCTCCTCACACAAAGTTCAAGGGCCAGGTTTACGTTCTTACTAAGGAAGAAGGCGGCCGTCATACTCCCTTCTTCAACAACTACCGTCCTCAGTTCTACTTCAGAACAACAGACGTTACAGGTGTTATCAGCCTTCCCGCAGGCACTGAAATGTGCATGCCCGGCGATAACGTTGATATGGACGTTGAACTCATCACTCCCATCGCTATCGAAAAGGGTCTCCGTTTCGCTATCCGTGAAGGCGGCAGAACTGTTGGTTCAGGCGTTGTTATCGAAATCAACGAATAATTCAAATAATAATTAAAAATCATTTTTGGGAGCAACCCTCGGGTTGCTCCTTTTTGTCGACATAGAAAAATCCCCGAATGTGATTGACACACTCGGGGATTATTTATTTTGGTTTATTGTTTCATCATTATTCCTTTTTCAACCGCCGTATGGACGCAGATTTTGAGAATTTCCATTGTTCGCTTATCAACATCGGGTAGCTCAAAGCTGTTTTCAAGAATACTTTTGCCGAAAATCATTTCGTAGAAACAGGCTGATGCAAGATAACATCCCATATCGTTGCCGTGGTAGCCGTCAACGGTCAGAATATCTCCGATTGTGTTGCGTGCCGTCTGCCACGCTCTGCCGCTTGGTATAATCAGATCAATATCCGCCTCAAGTGCGGCATCAACATAAGCCTCGGTCAGCGCACGGTACATTTCCTGCTGTCTGTTGCCGTAGTTTGCAAAGCCGCCGTGCTGACAGCCTTCCTCATATGCCCAGGTCTGATGCAGCATAATTTTTGCCTTGGGCTTCATCAACCTGCAGTATTCCGCAAGCTCCGAAAGATAGGGCGTATAGCTTTCACGGATGCCGCTGAAATGGCTGCATTGCTGAAGAGTGATAACATCCCAATCCTCATCCTCAACCGCCTCGTGGATGGCAACCTCGTCTGCACGGGTCATTTCCGTTTCGCCGGGAAGATATATTTCGTAGTCATACGCCGTCTTTTCTTCTCGCCAGTTGTTCCAATGCTGTTCGAGTGAGCAACCACCGATAAAAAGGTTGCAGAGCATTATTTCCTCGCCGTCAGCCGCCGCAATCTGCGATAAAAATTTGTGGGCATTGGTGGAAAAGCTGTTGCCTATTGATAATATGTTCATTGTTTTTCTCCGTGTTTTTTATTGAGATAAATTGCAAATACCGCCTGCGAAAGACCGAATACCATCATAAGATATTGCAGAGGCTTCAGACCGTAGAAAAGGCAGTCCGTCATACCGCAGAGAACAAAGCCTGCAACCGATGCAAAAAGAGTGACCGCATAATCTCTGCACTTGCCTTTGAGCTTGTAAAGGCGGACGATGTTAATAAAGAATACAAGGAATATCGCCGCAAGGAGAATTGCGCCGAGAATGCCGTTTTCAACCCAGGCTTCAAGGAAAATGTTGTGAGCGTGGGGCTGTTTTACATTATAAACATTGTGGAGCATCTGCCTTACGTTGTCAAAACCCGTGCCGTAGCCGAAAACGGGCTTGTTTTTAATCATATCAAAAATTCCGTCCCATATTGCTTTTCGGGTGTTGACGGAAATATCCTCGCCGCTGAGCAGAGTGAAAAGACGCTTTACCGTGCCGCTTGCAAAAATCATAACAATTCCGCCTGCCGCAACGCCCGTACCTGCAAGCTTAAGGGCTTTTTTGCCGCCGTAAAAAAGAAGAATTCCGCATACGGCAACGGCAAAAAGATACGGTCCTCTCGAATATGAGCAGGCAACGCCGCCAACCGCAAGCATAAAGCATAAAAATCCGATTATGCGTTTTTTGAGAGTGGGTGCGCATAAAAAGACATACGCCGCAAAGGGGATGAGCATAACCTCAATCGCCGCAAAGAAAAGGGGATTGGAGAAGGTGCTGCAAGCCCTTGTATCAAAGGAATGGAAGGTGGTTGACCCCATTCTTGAGGTTATAAATTCGGGAAGAAAAACAACAAGCTTTTCAATCAGCAGGTTAAGAAATCGCCAGAAGGGATTGAATGCATTGCTGATGTTGCTGCCGAAGTGATTTCCGATGTGGTAAAGGCACATCTGCCCTATGCCGATTGCGCCAGAAATACCTGCCGTCAGGCTTCCGCAGAAGATGATGTTGTCAATCTTATCCTCGCTGTCAACGGTTTCGGTGAAAAAATAATATCCTGAAAACATAAGCACCCATATGCCTATGCTTGCAAGAGAAGAAATGATTGATGAAGAATAGAATGTGCCGACAACCATCCAAGCCATATAGGCAATTATGCAGATTCCAAGGTCGCCGAAACGGGTTTTTTTCTTTTCTGCGATGCGTTTTTTCAGTATCGCCGCAAAGCCTGCAACGGTGAAAAAAGGCGCAACATATTCGGGCATAAGCCCTGCAAAAAGAAACGCAACGGGTGCAAATAAATGCAACTTATTCTTTTCAGGAGTCAATGTTGCCTGCATCAGCCTCAGCATCCTCTCTGTCAATGGTTTCGGGTAATTTTTTGTCTCTTTCGGATATGATTTTATTATAAATTGCGCCGCATATAACGCTCAGCACGGCGGTTACAACAAAAACAACAATTGCAAGGGTATAATTTTTGTTTATCAGCTGCTCGCCGCACCAGGTTGAGGTCAGAATTGACGGAATTCGTGCAATTCCTGTAATGAGCAGGAATTTTTTCATATCAATATTAACGATGCTTGCCGCATATGTAAGAATATCCTTGGGAGTGCCGGGAATAAGATAGATAAAGAAAAGAGTGCCGTAAACTCTTTTTGGATTCTGCAGAAATCTGAGCGAATCTATTTTTTCTACGGAAATGAATACATTAACAAGCCGCCTGCCGAATACTCTTGAAAGGGCGATGATAACAAGCGAGCCTATCATTGAGCCTGCAAGGCAGAGGAGCATACCGCCGACGGTACCGTAAAGGTAGCCCGAGCCGATTTCAAGAGGCTCCGCAGGGATAATCTTGATAACCGTCTGGAATGCGCGGATTGCAACGAATACCCATTTGTCAAAGCCGTGAAACTGCGAAAGAAACTGCTCCAGATGCGCCGAATCGCTGAATATAGCCGCAATATCCGCGCCGTATTTAATATAACAATATAAAAATACTCCGAGGAATATGCAGCAAACCAAAACAGCCCCTGTGATTTGCAGGAGCCGCATTTTATTTTCCAATGTCTTTATTTTTTTCAAAAAACTCACCGAGCTTTCCGCGGTAATTTTTTTCGCGCCAGGGCTTGTGCTTGCCGTTGAAATGGATAACAAAGGTATTTTTTCTCACCCATTCAAGGTCAATTCTTTTTTTGCCTGCCGATTTCAGAGTATAGATGCCGAATGTTTTCTCGTCGAGGTTATAGAGTCTCTCGTCGATGTAAAGCATCTCATTCTCAAACATAACGTTTATAACATCCTGATCGGCAAGAAAAAGCTTTTTTATGTTGGCAGAAATAAAATCAAAAATCTGCTGAAGGGTAACGGCTTTACGCCATTTTTCAAGGTCGATGAGCAGAACGCCCGCATTTATGTAGTGGCTCGTTTTCTTCATTCCGAGTCTTGAAAGATTTATCTTTTCCATAAAACCGAAAAGGTGTGTGCCTGCCGCAACGGTTTTGCCCTGCATATCAAGGTTATAAAAGTCCGCAAGGTCCTTGTTTATAACGATATCGGGGTCAAGGTAAAGGAGTCTGTCAACGCTTTCAGGCAGAATATCGCCTATAAGCAGGCGGTAATAGGTTTCTTTGCTGAGTCTGCTCAATACGGGTGCACCCGCAAAAATACCGTCATCCACAAGCACTCTGTGAATAACCGCATCCGTTCCTGTAAGTGCCGATTTCATACGGGCAAAATCATCCTCGGTAAGCGAGGAATATGCCACATAGATGTCAAAATGTCCGTCGGGGTTGGTCTTTGCAAGGGAACGGAACATCACGCACAGGGGATATATGTAATTTGAATCAAGACTGACAAGAATGTTCATAGCGTTGCCTTTTTATATAAATTATTTGATACCATTATATCAACATCCGTTTTCAAAGTCAACAAACGTTACAAGATTGTAAGAATTATAAATTTATTTGTGTATTTATTGTAAACTTTGGAAAAAGTACTTGATTTTTCCGTAATAAGTGGCTAAAATACAAATTAGCACTCTGCAAGTGTGAGTGCTAAAAACGATAAATATTATTTGGAGGTAATAAATATGACTATTAAACCCCTTGCAGACAGAGTTGTGGTTAAGGCTGTTGAGGTTGAGGAAACAACAAGCAGCGGAATTATCCTTGCAGCAGCTGCTCAGGAAAAGCCCCAGATTGCAGAGGTAGTTGCAGTCGGACCCGGCGGAATGGTAGACGGCAACGAGGTTGAAATGTATATCAAGGTTGGCGACAAGGTAATCACAAGCCAGTATTCAGGCACAAAGGTTAAGCTTGACAGCGAGGAATACACAATCGTCAAGCAGAGCGATATTCTTGCAATCGTAGAATAATTTCAGTTTTTATAGGAGGATAAAATTATGGCAAAGCAGATTATTTACGGCGAAGAAGCCCGTAAGGCTCTTCAGGCAGGCGTTGATAAGCTTGCAAATACAGTTAAAATCACCCTTGGACCCAAGGGCAGAAACGTTGTGCTTGACAAGAAGTACGGCGCACCCCTTATCACCAATGACGGTGTTACAATCGCAAAGGAAATCGAGCTTGAGGACCCGTTTGAGAATATGGGCGCACAGCTTGTAAAGGAAGTTTCAACAAAGACAAACGATGTTGCAGGTGACGGTACAACAACCGCAACTCTTCTTGCTCAGGCTCTTATCAGAGAGGGTATGAAGAATGTTACTGCAGGCGCTAACCCCATGGTAGTCAAGAAGGGTATGGCAAAGGCTGTTGCGGCTGCTGTTGAGGCTGTCAAGAACAACTCAAAGCCCGTTTCAAGCTCAGAAGATATCGCAAGAATTGCAACCATTTCAGCCGCTGACGAAGAAGTCGGCAAGTTCATTGCAGATGCAATGGAAAAGGTTACCTCAGACGGCGTTATCACCGTTGAGGAATCAAAAATTGCTGTTACAGAGTCCGAAGTTGTTGAGGGTATGCAGTTTGACAGAGGCTACATCTCACCCTATATGGTAACAGATACAGATAAGATGGAAGCTGTTATTGATGACGCTCTTATTCTTATCACAGACAAGAAGATTTCAAGCATTCAGGAGCTTCTGCCCCTTCTTGAGCAGATTATGCACGCAGGCGGCAAGCTCATCATCGTTGCTGAAGATGTTGAGGGTGAAGCACTTTCAACAATTCTCGTCAACAAGCTCCGCGGCGTATTCACCGTTGTTTGCGTAAAGGCACCCGGCTTCGGCGACAGAAGAAAGGAAATGCTTCAGGATATCGCTATCCTTACAGGCGGCGAGGTTATCACATCAGACCTCGGTCTTGAGCTTAAGGATACTCAGCTTGCACAGCTCGGCAGAGCCCGTCAGGTAAAGGTTTCAAAGGAAAACACAATCATTGTTGACGGTGCAGGCGATAAGGATGCAATCTCATCAAGAGTTGCACAGATTAAGCTTCAGATTGAAAACACAACATCGGATTTCGACAGAGAAAAGCTTCAGGAAAGACTTGCAAAGCTTTCAGGCGGCGTTGCTGTTATCAAGGTCGGCGCTGCAACTGAAACCGAAATGAAAGAAAAGAAGCTCCGCATTGAAGATGCTCTTGCAGCAACAAAGGCTGCGGTTGAAGAAGGCTGCGTTGCAGGCGGCGGCGTTGCGCTTCTCAATGCAGTAGGCAGCGTCAAGGCTCTTATCGACACAACTGACGATGTTGATGAGCAGACAGGTATCAAGATTGTGCTTAAGGCTCTTGAGGAGCCCGTGCGCCAGATTGCGGCTAACGCAGGTCTTGAAGGCTCAATCATCATCAATGCCATCCACGAAAGTGGCAAGGTCGGCTACGGCTATGACTTTGCAAAGGATGTTTACTGCGATATGGCATCTGCAGGTATCCTTGACCCCACAAAGGTAACACGCTCAGCACTCCAGAATGCATCTTCCGTTGCATCAATGGTGCTTACAACAGAGAGCCTTGTTACAGATAAGCCCGACCCCGCTGCAGATGCAGCACAGGCTGCGGCAATGGCAGCTCAGGGCGGCGGAATGTATTAATTCTTTAAAAAACTTTCAGGCTGTTGCGGCTTAAGGCTTGCAACAGCCTTTTTGTGTGAAAATTTTTGGTAAAAATTTACAGTAAAACCGTATAAAGCTTGTGCATATATCCAAAATTACCATTCTTTGACAATTCTTATTGCTTTTGTTTGCAAAAAGTCGTAGAATAGGCAAGTGAGTGACGAAATGTCACTATATAAAGGAGATGCTGTAAAATGTATAGAGCCGAGGAAGAAAAATCTGTTATAGAGGATGAAGAGGTAACGCTTTACGGCATAGCTGACGAAAACTGCTTTTATTGCAGCTTTACCCTCTGCAAAGAAGTTGCCGAGAAGGTTGCGGATATGCTGAATGAAAATAAAGTTGCAGACTGCCATGTCAATGATATTATAGAAGATTTGTTTTATTCGGGCTGATTATGATGCTTTTTGCCCCATTGTTTACCGAATATTAATATTTACCTGTCCATAAAAGTTTGACATTCGCAGAAATTTGTGATAAAATGCATCTACAAATGTTATTTTCTAAAAAACAGGAGGACAGAAAGATGAAAAAAGTTAAGTCACTTCTTTCGCTTATTCTTGCAGTTCTTATGGTTGCAGGCTGTCTTGCAACAGCAAGCGCAGCAGATGCAAAGGTTGAGGCAGAGCCTAACGGCACAGCCGCAACAGCAACCGCTTTCAATGCAGGCGAAGAAATTACAGGTAAGCTTGAGGATGCAGCTGATGAAGATTATTTCAAGTTCACAGCGGCAAAGGCAGGTAACGCTACCGTAACCTTCAAGCACACCGCAAACAGCGCAACATCAACATATTTCACAGTTGAAATCAAGGATGCCGAGAAGACTCTCGCAACCTTCACATCCGCAGGTAACAGCGCATCTGAAAGCGCAGTTATCAGCGTTGCCAAAGACGCAACATACTATGTTGTTGTAACAAAGGGTGACATTCACGATGCAACTCTCGGTTATTCCGTAACCGTTGCTGTTGAAGAAGTTGCTCTCTCGGAATCAGAGCCCAACGATAAGGTTGCAGAGGCTGATGTTCTTGAGTATTCACCCTCGGGCAATCCCAAGGAATATTACGGCTCAATCGGCGCAGGTGATGTGGATTACTACAAGGTAGCTATCCCCTCAGACGGCGTTATCAACCTTTATCTCTATAACTATGCTGCAAATGCAGGCGATTACACCGCAATTTTCTACACATACCTTGAAGAAGGCGGTCTTCAGGTTCTCAGACCCGTAACATCAATTGATATCACAAAGGCAGAAACCTCAAAGACAGGCGCAAGCGTAGGTATTGCAAAGGGCGAATATTACCTTGTAATCAAGGGCGCAACAGACAGCAGCACAGGCAGCTACAAAACAAGAGTTCTTTTCAGAAATGCCGACAATCTTGAAACAGAGTGGAACGATACAACAGCAACAGCTGATGTTATCGCTTTCGGCAAGACATACAAGGCAACTCTCGACGAAAAGACTGATAAGGACTATTTCAAGTTCACTGCTCCCGCAAACAACAAGGGCTATGACTTTGAATTCGTTTCAACAAACGCAGGCGACTGGACATTCAAGATTCTCAATTCCGACGGTATCAATGTTGTTGACCCCGTTGCTCTCAAGGCTACAAATGACAGCAAAACCGCAAAGGCAGAAACAAATCCCCTTGCAGAAGGCACATATTATATCGAAGTAACCTTTGCAGGTGAAGTTCACGATGCAGGCTACTATGATATCAAGGTTACAGAAAAGGCAGAGGCTATCGGCGGCGACAATGAGGAAGAAAAGAACCTCTTTGACCGTATCGGCGCACTCAACTGGGGTGGTCTCTGGGATAACTTTGCAGGCTGGATTGAGCAGATTAACTTTATGGGCTTGCTGAGCAGCATCTTCGGAAGCATCGTAAAAGTATTCACATATCTCGGCTCAATGGCATAAATGATTCACGGGGAGCTGCTCGCTGAGCAGCTCCTTTAATGCTTATCATAAAAGGAGAGTACCTATGGCATTCGATAAAGATTTCAAACCCGTTCTCCGTTTCCTTGTTGTAAGCGATGTTCACTACGGCGACGAGCGCGAAGCGGAATATGAGAGAATGGAAAAGGCAATAAAAACTGCCTACGAACTCAGCGAAAAGGAAGAATATTCAAAGCTTGACGCTCTTTATGTTGTAGGCGATTTTTCAAAAAGAGGCTCGGAAAAGCAGATGCTTGCATTCAAGCAGACTCTTGACGAAAATCTCAAGGAAGGCACAGAGGTTGCCGTTTCGCTTGCGAGCCACGAGTATATGACTGACGGCGAGGAAGCTGCACTCGAAAGATTCGGCAGAATTTTCGCTATGGAGCCTGATACCCATAAGGTTATCAACGGCTATCATTTCATCAGCATCACAAGCACAAAGGGCTGCCATTTTGACGAGGCAAAGCAGGCTTGGGCTGCCGCAGAGCTTAAAAAAGCCGCTGCGGATGACCCCCGCAAGCCCATTTTCTTCTTCCAGCATCCTCATATTATGGGTACTGTTTACGGCAGCGCAAACTGGGGCGAGGATGAGCTTACCGCAATCCTGATGAATTATCCTCAGGTTATTGATTTTTCGGGTCACTCACACGCACCCATCAATGACCCCCGTTCAATCCATCAGAGGCACTTCACCTGCCTCGGCACAGGCACTCTCAGCTACTTTGAGCTTGACGAATTTGATAAGGTTTACGGCACGGTTCCTCCCAACGATAACATTGCCGCGCAGATGCTTATTGTTGAGGCGGATGCCGATATGAGAGTCAGAATTTATCCCTATGACCTCATCACCTCCAACTTCTTCCCGTTCACCTGGAAGATTGATTCTGCGTGGGATGTGGATTCGTTCCTCTATACGGATGCACGCTATAAAACAACCCTTGCGCCTTATTTTGAGGCGGATGCAAAGGCTGTTATTTCCGATGTAAATGAGGACGGTTTCACCGTTACATTTGACCAGGCAAAGATTGAAAAAGAATATGTTGATGACTATAATGTAATAGTTAAAAACAGCGATGGAGTCACCGTGCGCAACTCAACGGTGTGGAGCGAATATTACTTTTACAATATGCCCGAGACCATAAGCGTAACCTTTGACGGGCTTGAAAAAGGCGAGGAATATCAGGTGTTTGTCTATGCAAACAGTTTCTGGGATACCCGTTGTGATAAGCCCCTTTCAAGTGACAAAATCAAGCTTTGATTTTGTGAAAAATAAACAGATTTCAAGCATATCCGAGAAATTTTCCCGAATATGCTTGATTTTTTTTTGATTATCCGTTAAAATACTGGATGATAAAATAGGTTTATTATGAAAAAGTGTCACTATAAACAAGGAAGGTGATGTAATGTCAGAGGATGTAAAAACCGTTCCGGTGCCTGAAACCGACGGCGATGCTGTCAGACATCAGGTTGACCAACAGACGAAATTATATCTGAGTCCCAAGCATTATGTAGCATATATTTTATCCGGTTTTGGCGATACAAACTGGAATTCATTCAGTAAAAGACTGTTCTTTTTTGCAACAACATTCCTCGGAATAAAGGCGTCAACATGGGGTGTAGCGGAGTCGGCAAGTGTCTTTATCGATACCCTTGACAACGCGCTTTCAGGCCTTATTATTGACAGGACAAGAACCCGTTGGGGCAGGGTGAGACCCTATATTCTGCTCACTTTGCCGTTCTGGTTTTTCTCTGCTTTCACTCCCTGGGTGCTGCCCGGCGGAATGTCGCAGACAGCCCTGCTTGTATGGTTTTTCACATTCAATTATGTAGGCTCAATCGCCAACTCCTTTTATAATACAAGCTATCAGATTCTTCTTTATAACATAACTCCCAATGTAAACGAGAGAAACAGGCTTATCGCAACGGATGCCTATGCAGACCTTGCTGGTGTGTGGCTTCCGTCGCTTTTCCCGCTTTTTGTTGACCTGTTAAAAGTGCCTACAAGGTATGTTTATATGGGCGGTGCATTCTTCTTTATCGCTTGTGTTCTGATTTTCAGAACATACGGCTTCTTTGCCCTTAAGGAAAGGATGCCTCTTGCCTCAAGAGAAGAAATGAAGCAGATGGGTCTGATTGAAACCCTCAAAACCGTTGGAACCTGCCGCCCGATGTGGGTGCTTCTTGTGAAGAATTTCTTTGCTGCCGGCAAAGGAACGGGTACAATGGTTGAGGACTTTTTCTGGCTCAACTGTATGGGCAAGCTGTCCATAGGAACAATTGCAGGTTTGTTTACAGGTCTGCCCAGCTATTTTGTTCTCCCTCTTGCTCCAAAACTTACGAAAAAATTCGGCTTAAGAAATCTTGCGGCAGGTAGCTATATGTTCTGCGGCGCATGTTATTTCATAATGTGGATTGTGGGCTACAAGCCCTTCGGCGAGGACCATTTCATCCTCAATGTTGTGTGGATAATTATTGCGCTCACATTCTGCGGCTCGCTTAACAGTATTCAGAGATACTGCAGCACCGCGCTCAACGGCGACCTTTATGACTATGTTGAGTGGAAATCCGGTATACGTAACGAGGCAACAATCACCGCCGCTACGGAGTATTTCAAGGTGCTTTCAAATATTTCCGCAAAGCTTATCAGCGCAGCGGCAATCGGCGCAATCCACTATGTGCCGCTCTTCAATGCCAACGGCATCAACATTCCCCAGACAGACCCGAGCATGCTTGCAGGCATCTGGACTGTATTTGCCCTTGCTCCCGCAATCGGCAGATTTATGAAGGGCATAACCCTTCTCTTCTTCAATGTTCACGGAAAGACAAGAGACACAATGATGTATGAGCTTGCAAAAATCCGTGCTTCAAAAGTGATTGATTCAGGCTCATCAGAGCAGTAAAACCCTTATTAAATTGCTTTCGGACAATTTCCTGATATTATATAATAATAAATATTTAAAATATACTTGAAATTCTGTAAGCATTATGATAAAATAATCTGTACTATATGAAAGTGTCGCTTGTCGGCTTTCAAGCACTAAGGAGGAAAAAGCATATGACACACCTTAAGAAATCATTGGCATTGCTTCTTGCTTTTGTCATGATTTTCAGCTCGATGTCGGTTGCCGCTTCAGCGTTTGACGCTACTGTTGACGGCGGATTCGCACTTGACTTCAAAGTTAAGTTCTTCCGCATGGAAAGAAATGAAGATGGCTTCATAATCGACGAAGACGGCAATGTAGTCGGAGATGAAAACGACGAACTTGCCCCCGGAACAAAACTCAAGGATATCAATTGGGTTGAAACAACAGTTGCAAAGCCCGGCGAAGCTGTTAAAGCAAGAGTTTATGTAGGAACAGATTTCTACACATTCTCCGGAAACATCGGCTTCCTTTTCAACTCAAAGTTTTTTGATAACCCCAAATTTACAGACGGTGCCCGTGCCAAGCTGGTTATAAATGACGAATATATGGATGGCACCGTAGACCTCTCATCAGAGAGTGCAATGTGGTGGTCGGATGAAACAAAGTATGCAGCCAATGAAGATAACCGCCTTGTTACATTAGGCGTTGTTCCTTCAACATACTTTGATGACTACGATATCATCTCAAACACACTCACCATCAGAACCATAAACTATACCACAACTCTTCTTGACATCAACGAGTGGATTGTTGAATATGATCTTGAAGTCCGTGATAATGAGCTTACAAGAACTGTCGGTGAGGAAGGCGATGCAAGAATTCCCAAGGAGCTTGCGCTTACACCCACATCACCCCGTCCCATGTTCGTCAACTTCCCCAAGGGCGAGGCTAACACAAATGCAACCGTAAGCATGCACTTGTGGAATGCTGATATCACAACAACAGAGGGCATCATCACAACAACATCAAACATTGTTCTTGATGCAAACACAGGTTACTTTGTTGATGGCGATTCATATGCTCTTGAATATGAACTTTCGGGCATCATCGGCGATAAGGTTACAAACCTCGGCGAAGCAGTTCCCGAAAAGTCGGGTTATGTTTTCGGTGGCTGGTCAAAGCTTCCCATCCCTGCAGACAGAACCTTTACAGAGGATATCAAAGCTGCTCTCGGTCTTACCGATGAGGATGCAACAGCTCAGGGCGGCGTTCTTACAAGCGCTCAGGTTGAGGCTCTTACCCTCAGCCCCTCAGATATCGCTGCTTACAAATACGGCTACACAGACAAGACTCTTTATGCCGTATGGGAGTCAAGCAACGCAAGCGATAACTTCTACACCTATCAGGTGTTCTATATGCTTCCTGACGGCACATATTCAGCAACTCCCGATTTCACTCAGGAAATCCTTGCTGAAACAGGTGCAACAGCTACTCTTCCTCAGATTCCCGTTGAAGGCTTCACATTAGACCTTGAAGCCAGCGACGAAACAATCACCGTCAAGGGTGACAAATCCTCAGTGCTTAATGCCTACTATGCAAGAAATAAATATACGGTAACTTACAACTATCTGGATAATTCAGATGTTCCTCAGATTCAGGTTCACGAGGTCCTTTACGGAGCAGATCTTCCCGCATTTGATTCGCAGGAGTTCCCCAACGGCATTCCCACCAAGGAAGGCTACACATTCAAGGGTTGGGAAACAGATGACGGTCTTTCAGCTCCCAAAAAGATGCCCGCAGAAAATGTAGAGCTTGTTCCTGTTTACGAACTCAACAAGCACACATACATTTTCGATGCAACACAGGGAGGTAAGTTTGAGTCAAACGGCTCAAGAACATATTCATTCGTTTATGAGTATGGCGCAACACCCGAAGATTTTGACGAAATTCCCGTATTCCCCGGCAAGGAATTCCTTGGCTGGAGCGAAGAAATCCCTGAAAAAGTAACAGGCGACATCACTTTCGTTGCAGATTACAGCGATATTGAGTACACAGTAACATTCATGGACGGAACAGAAGTTCTTGATGAATTCCCCGTGTTCTACGGTGATATCATTTACGATTCAGATGTTCCCGAAGGCTACAAGGCAGAAGATTCATGGTATGTTGAGGATGAAGACGGCGTAAAGACCGTTGTTGAATTCCCCTACACAATAACAGGTGATACTGTTCTCTATGCAACAGATTCAGCTAATGTTTATGATGCAGAGTTCTATGTTGACGGCGAACTCTACAAGGCAGTTCCCACAGTATTCGACGAGCAGATCATTGCTCCCGAAGCTCCCGAAAAAGAGGGCTACACATTTATGATGTGGGATCCCGAAGTCGGCATCATGGACGAAGAAGGCAAAGTATTTGATGCTATCTACGAGATCAATGTTACCAAGATTACTTTTGTAAACACAGGCGATACAGAAATCGATCCTATCGAAGGCGAATATAATTCAGATGTAACAGCAAATATTCCCACTCCCGTGAAGAAGGGCTACACCTTCACAGGCTGGAACACTCCCGTTCCCTCAAAGATGCCTGCAGAAGACCTTGAGATTTCCGCAATGTGGGAAAAGAAATCATACACAATCAGCTTTGTTAACTATGACGGCAGCCTCATCGAAGATGTTACCGCTGAGTACGAAGCAGATGTAGATGCTCCCGAGCTTCCCGTTGAAGCAGGTTATACCTACGAGTGGGACAAGGAAGTTCCCTCAACAATGCCTGCAGAGAATATGACAATCACTGCAGTTCGCACACCTCTCAAGTATTCAATCACATTTGACACAAACGGCGGCACACCCGAAATTGAGCCTATCGAAAATGTTGATTGCGGTGCTCCCCTCGAAAAGCCTGAAGATCCCGAGAAGGAAGGCTATACATTCGGTGGCTGGGCAGATGCTTCAGAACCCGATGTTCCCGTTGATTTCCCCGAAACAATGCCTGCAGGCGGTCTTGACCTCATTGCAATCTGGAACACAAACAAGCATAACGCATACTTCAGCGCTAACGGCGGTCAGTTTGCAGACGGCAAAACACTTTATGTTGCAAAGGATGTAGAATACGGCTCAGATATCACTCCTCCTGCTGATCCCACAAGAACAGACTATATCTTCAACGGTTGGTCACCCGTTCCCGATAAGATGGCAAATGAGGATATGTACTTTGACGCAACATGGATTCCCAATCCCAGCGGCAGCGTAGTATATACTATTAATGTAATAACAATCAACCCCGCAGATAATTCTGAAATAACAACAGCTGTTGTTACAAGCTCTGCAAAGGCAGGCGAAACCGTTGAGGTTATCCACAAGGGCGAAACCGCAACGGCAGACCACAGCTATAATTACGAGGATCTTATCGATTCCGTAAGCAATGTTCTTGATGAAGAAAGAACAACAGAAACAAAGATTACCGTAGAATTAACACATGAAAACGTAATCAATGTTTACTGCAAGCTTGCAGATGTAACAGTTACTTTCCTTGCCAACGGCGGTGAATTTGCCGACGGCACAAGCACAACAGAGGTAACAGGCAAGTACGGTGAAACAATTGATGCTCCCGCAGATCCCGAAAGAACAGGTTACACATTTACCGGTTGGGATAAGGATGTTGAGGGCGCAACATTTACAGAAGCTGACACTTATGTTGCTCAGTGGGATGCAAACACCTACAACGCAATCTTCAACATCAACGGCGAAGAACATATCAAGGTACCCTACAAGTACGGCGAAGCAATCACAGCACCCGATTATCGTCCCGCAGAGGATGAGACATTCAGCGGCTGGAATGTTCCCGCAAACACAGTTATGGGCCCCGGCGATATGACCTTCGACGCAACTCTTACAGTTAACGAATATACCCTCAGCTACAGCTATTCAGTTGCTCCTGCAGGTGCAGAACTTCCTGCATCAGTTTCAGGTCTCTTCTATGAAGATACAATCGAACTTGCAAACGCAGCTGAAATCGCAGGTTATGAATTCAACGGCTGGGTATATGACGGCGTGACATATGCTGAAGGCGCAGATTTCACAATGCCCAACGGCAATGTAACAGTAGTCGGTTCATACACAGCAATCAACTACGATATCGATTATGATACAGGCTTCTCAGATGTAGAAGTCCCCGACAGCGCAGTTAAGTCTGCAACAGTCGGTACAGAGATTACTCTCCCCGTTCTCAGCAAGGACGGCTACACATTTGAAGGCTGGCAGAGCGGCAAAGTAAGCTATGCACCCGGTGCAACCTTCACAATGCCCGCAGAAGCAGTTGAGTTTGAAGCAATCTGGGAAAAGCTTCCCGATGTTCCTGCTGAACACACAGTAACCTATTCATGGACAGGCAATATCCCCGCTGAAGCAACTCTTCCCGCAAGCGAAACAGTTGCAGCAGGCTCAACAGTAACCGTTGCAGATGCTCCTGTAATTGAAGGTTACACATTCGACGGCTGGTACTACAACGGCAAGCTTACAGAAAGCTTTGTAATGCCTGATGCAGACGCAGAAATCACCGGCGTATGGACAAAGGATCCCGTTCCCGCAACAAAGTATGACCTTGTTGTTGATGCTAACGGCGGTAAGTTCGCAAACGGCGATGAAGTATACAGCACACAGCTTGAAGAAGGCCAGACAGTTGCTGTTCCCGCAGGTCCCACATACGAAGGCTACAAGTTCATCGGTTGGGTTGACGCACAGGGTAACGCAGCTGATATCCCCGGCACAATGCCTGCAAACGCAGTTGAACTCACAGCAGTATGGGCAGAGCTTTATGACATCACATTCAACGTTGACGGTGAAGAATATGACACCGTAACAGATGCAGGTGTTGAGGGCGATCCTCTTCCCGTTCCCTCAAATGGCGAACCCAAGAAGGAAGGCTTTGAGTTCGGCGGTTGGAAAGATGAAGACGGCAACATCGTAACAACAATTCCCGATGGCGATTCAGTTCTTGAAGCTGTATGGGTTCCCGTTGTTCCCGATACCTATACTATTAAATATTATGACGGCTCAAGCCTCCTCAAGACAGAGGAATACGAAGCCGGCGAAGATATCGCAGATTTTGCTCCCGCAGCTAAGGAAGGCTACATGTTCAACGGCTGGACAGGTATGCCTGCAGACGGCAAGATGCCCGCAGAAGATCTTGTAGTTCACGCTGATTGGTCAGTAAACAAGAATGATATCACACTTAACGCAGGCGAAGGTGAATTCGAAGACGGCACATCAATCTTCACAGAAACTGATGTTCCCTACGGCGAAAATCTTTCAGATGTAGTTCCTGCAGAGCCCACAAGAGAGGGCTACACATTCACAGGCTGGGTTGATGAGCAGGGCAATCCCGCAACAATCCCCTCAACAATGCCTGATAAAGCAATCAACCTTACTGCAACTTGGGAAATCAAGTCAGCAACAGTAACATTCGACGCAGGTGAAGGCGCATTCGCAAACGGCGAATCAACCGCAACCTCAAGCGGTGACTACGGCACAGACATTGCTGTTCCTGCAGATCCCACAAGAGAAGGCTTCATCTTCAAGGGCTGGTCAGGTCTCCCCGAGGATGGCAAGATTCCCGAAGAAGATATAACAGTTACAGCAATCTGGGAAGCAGAGCCTGAAACTGAGACATATACACTTACAATCGACGCAGCCGGCGGTACAATCGACGGCAAGGAGAAGATTGTTAAGGAACTCAAGGAAGGCGAAGCAATCGGCGAAGTTTCAACACCCGTAAGAGAGGGCTATAAGTTCACAGGCTGGGATAAGGAAATTCCCGCAACAATGCCTGCTGAAGACCTTACAGTTACCGCAACATGGGAGCTTGAAAAGGTACCCACCCACACAGTAACTTACTACCTCAGCAAGGGTGACACAACACCTTATGCAACAAAGACCTTCGAAGAAGGCGAAACAATGGTTCATCCCGTTCCTGAAGCTGAAGGCATCGTATTCAAGAGCGAATGGGTAGATGCAGACGGCAACGCTCTTCCTGAAGTAATGGGAGATAATGACCTTGTTGCTTACGCAGTAATCGACCACCTTAAGTCATATAAGGCAACATATGTTGTTGAAGGCGAAACTTATAAGGAATATGATGTAACCTACGGTGCAGAAGTTCCCGTTCCCGCAGATCCTTCAAGAGAAGGCTACCTGTTCGCAGGTTGGACTCCTTCCGCTCCCGCAACAATGCCTGCTGAAGACCTTACCTTCACAGCACAGTGGGAAAAGATTCCTGAGGAAGGCGAAAAGTTCGCAGCAAAATATGTTGTAGACGGCAACACTTACGCTCTTTATGTTCTTGAAGAAGGCGAAAAGATTCCCGTTCCCGCAGCACCTTCAAAGTTCGGCTATGTATTCGTTGGTTGGGAGCCTGAAGTTCCCGCAACAATGCCCGGCGAGGATGTAACATTTGAAGCTCAGTGGGAAGTTGACAAGACCTTTGTTGCTGTTGTTATCGGCGGCACAGTAGTTTCAGGTGCAGTTATCGGCACGGCAATCGGCCTCAACGCAGCGCTTATCACAGGCGTGGCAATTATCGGCGGCATCCTTGTTATCGTTGGTATTTCAGAGCTTGTTAAGCACACACACACCGTAACATTTATGGTGGATGGTGAGGTTTATAAGACCTACAAGGTTGTTGAAGGCACAAAGATTCCCGTTCCCGCTGATCCTGAAAAGGACGGTCAGTTCTTCAAGGGCTGGGATCCCGAAATCCCCGAAAAGATGGGCAATGAGGATCTCGTATTTGAAGCACAGTGGGCAAGCGAAACAGATGTTGTAATTCCCGATACAGGTTCGGCAGCAGGCCTTGCAGCATTCGCAGCAATCTCAGGCGCAGCTGCAGCAGCATTTGTTCTTGCAGCAAGAAAAAAGAAGGATGAAGAATAATCCTTAATAACAAATTCCGAGAGGGCTACCGAAAGGTAGCTCTCTTTTTTTGTCACCAAAATCTCCTTTTGTTAATATATTGTAAATAGTAAGTGAAATGGAGGTTTAGTTATGGATAAAAGAGAACTGGAAAAATTAATGGATAAATACAAGGCGGAGTTGCTTGAATTCAGCAGGCGAAACAATGTTTCGGGCTATCCGCAGGTAGAAGGTGAAAATACAGATAAACGAGCCGAGGCGATGAATAATGCCGTGGAAAATAACGAGCCGTTTGAGAGGGACAGAAGCGACCCTTTATCCGAAATTTCAGAGGAAGTTGTTGCAAATGCAGATGCCGTGCCTGCGCAGGCAACCGTTGTAAATGTTGCTCCTGCCGCATCGGAGGATGTAACGGACGCCGCTCAGGTGCTGCGAAGAGGCTGTGCGGCGCTAAATGCGGATGCAACGCCCGAACAGCGAACAAGATGCAAAGAAATAAATGAATTTCTGGCGCAGAATCCCGAAAGCGGCACGCTTAAGGTTGAAACTTATGCTTCGGACAGAGCTTTCGGCGTGGGCAGCGCAAGAGTGATGATGTTTCTCGAACTGCCTAGCGGAAATGTTGCTGTTTATGACGGCATTACGGATATTGACGGCGTCAGCGGCACCGTGCGTTTGCCCGCACCGCCAAGGTCATTGTCGCAGGCGCCCGAAACAGGCGAAAATCCGACCAGACCCTATTCGGTATATTCTGTTTATGTTGAGCATCCGAATTATGTGAGAGCCGTTTTTACCAATGTGCCTGTATTTTCGGGTACGGAGTCGATTCAGCCCGTGCGTATGCTTGCCAAGGCGGAAGGTTTGCAGGAGCCTGAGCCTATCGTTGTTGACGAGGGCATGACGAATATTTTGAGATAGGAGGATACTATGCCGGTTACACCCGTAATTCCCGAATATATAACAGTTCATCTGGGCACTCCGAGTTCAAACGCAAGGAATGTGAGAGTGCCGTTTACCGAATATATAAAAAATGTTGCCTCAAGTGAGATCTATCCGACCTGGCCCGAAAATGCTCTCAGAGCCAATATTTATGCGCAGGTTTCCTTTGCGCTCAACAGAATTTTTACAGAGTATTACCGAAGCAGAGGCTATAATTTCGACATCACGAATTCAACCTCGTATGACCAGGCTTATGTTGACGGCAGAGAGATTTTTTCAAATATTTCAAGGCTTGTTGATGAGCTTTTCAATGATTATGTGACGAAAGGAAACCAGATTCAGCCTTATTTCACTGAGTATTGTGACGGCAGAAGTGTCACCTGCAGGGGTCTTTCCCAATGGGGTACCGTTACCCTTGCAAATCAGGGCAGAACGCCGTATCAGATATTGCAGAATTACTATGGAAACGATGTAAACATAGTGAAGAATGCACCCGTAAGGAATGTGCCTGAAAGTTATCCGGGCTTGCTTCTGCGGCTCGGCTCAAACGGCGAGGATGTGCGCACGATTCAGCGTCAGCTTAACAGAATAAGGCGTAATTATCCCTCGATTCCCTCAATTCCCGACACAAACGGCATTTTTGATGCAACAACAAGGGCGGCTGTTCTGCAGTTTCAGAAAATTTTCAACCTTGCGCAGGACGGCATAGTCGGCAAGGCAACCTGGTATAAAATCAAGCAGATTTACAATGCAGTCAAAAAGGTTTCGGAGCTTTATTCCGAGGGCATAACAATCAGCGAGGTTGACAGAATTTTCAGCGAGGTGCTTAAACGGGGCAGCAGAGGCAACGATGTAAGAACTATTCAGTACTATCTGAATTTTATCGGCTTTTTCAATGACAGGCTGCAACAGATTTCCGTTGACGGTATTTTCGGCCCCGCAACGGAAAGCGCCGTGCGTGCTTTTCAGCGTGAATACGGTCTTACGGTAGACGGAATTGTGGGCAGGGCAACCTGGAATGCCTTGCAGGATGCCTATTACGGCATACTCAACTCCTTGCCCGATGAATATCGTTCATATTCATCTTTGCTTTATCCCGGTTATACAGTCACAACGGGCGCAAGCGGTAATGTAGTAACCCAGCTGCAAACATTTTTGCGCATAATTGCGCAGAATAACAATGCCGTGCCGCTGATAACGGTTGACGGTGTATACGGCAACCGCACAAAGGCGGCGGTTATTGCCGTGCAGAAGCTTTCGGGTCTGCCGCAGACGGGCGCAGTCGGTCCTCTGACCTGGAATGCCATAGTTAATCTTTATAATGAATACAGATAAATAATCGGCAAATAATAAACGGTGACAGCAGAAATGCGGTCACCGTTTTTATGTTGTATCGGGGGATTGAAAATGGGAAAAATTCTTTCGGATAATTATTGGCTGAACATTGCAACGCTGGATTCGGAATTCAGAATAAAAGAGAGCTTTGACCTTGTGGGCAGAGAAGTGAAAATCGGAAAACGAAGCACAAAGATATATTTTGTTGACGGCTTCTGCAAGGATGAAACAATGGCAAAAACAATGGCATATTTTATGAAAGCAGACGAAAAAACGCTGAAAAGCTGTCAGACAACAAGAGATTTTGCAAACAACTTTATCCCTTATGTTGAAACGGATGTTGTTTCTAAGGTTGACGATTTGGTAACAGCCGTGCTTTCGGGTGCGGTTGCAATGCTTGTTGAAGGCTTTTCCGAAGCGATTATAATCGATGCAAGAACTTATCCTGCGCGCTCTGTGGGTGAGCCTGAAAACGACAGAGTGCTGCGAGGACCCCACGACGGATTTGTGGAAACCCTTGTTTTTAACACGGCGCTTATCCGCCGCCGCATAAGGGATACGGCACTCACAATGGAAATACATTCCGTAGGCAAAAAATCAAAAACCGATGTTGTTATCTGTTTTATGCAGGGCAGAGTCAATGAGAAAATGCTTAAGACCCTGCGCAAAAAGATTGATTCGGTTTCGATAAATTCGCTGACTATGAGCCACCAGAGTCTTATCGACTGCCTTGTGCCGAAGCAATGGTTTAATCCTTTTCCTAAGGTGCGTTATACGGAGCGACCCGATGCGGCGGCGGCAAGCGTGCTTGAGGGCAGTATAGTTGTGATTATTGATAATTCACCTGCGGCAATGATAATTCCGTCGGGTATTTTTGACTTTTTGCAGGATACAAACGATTATTATATGTCGCCCGTTATCGGCTCATATATGCGCATTGTGCGAATGGTTATTTTCGCAATGACAATGCTGCTGATTCCCGTGTGGTTTCTGCTTGTGCAGAATCCCGATTACATTCCCGAATGGCTTGATTTTATACGGATTGAAGAGCCGAACAGCCTGCCTGTTGTTGCCCAGCTTTTTATTGTTGAGCTTGTGATTGATGCAATCCGCCTTGCCTCAATCAATACTCCGCAATCCCTCAGCGGCTCGTTCGGCGTTATCGGCGCATTGGTGCTTGGCGAATTTGCGGTTTCCGCAGGCTGGTTTGTGTCCGAGGTTGTGCTTTATATGGCGTTTGTTGCAATGACAAATTTTGCCCAGCCCAGCTTTGAACTCGGCTATGCATTCAAGCTTTTCAGAATGATGCTTATAGGACTGACGGCGCTTTTCAATGTATGGGGTTTTGCGGCAGGCATACTGATTGTGATTATCGAAATCGCAACCACACGCACCGTTACGGGACAATGCTATCTTTATCCGCTTATTCCTTTCAACGGCAAGGCTCTGACGAGCCTCCTCCTGCGCAAGCCGTTGAGCAAAAGTAACAATTAATTTTATATGTAGGGGTTGGCGACCTAATAAGTAGGGGCGACCCTATGTGGTCGCCCGCAAACGGAACGGATAATATCCGTTCCCTACCGAAAATTTATCTGAATCAACGCATCGTAGGGACAGCCCTCGCGGCTGTCCTCGGCATGATGTGGGCATCACGCCCTACACTCCAAAATAAAACATATATTAGTACCGTAGGGGCGATTCACGAATCGCCCGAATACAATCCTCCGTCCTACGAACAGCGATTAGCTTTCCTCGCTGAAGGAGGTGGCTTGGCGTTAGCCGAGACGGAGAGAGTTAACAGCCGCTGTTTGTGCTATTGATTGGGTGCTGATTGGTGATTACTTAACAGTAAGTTGATTATAGTCGGTTTCTCCTTGAGGAGAAGGTTTTTGAAACTTGTATTTAAAACAAAACCGCGGCAAATTTTTAAAAAATTTTTGAATAGAATATGATTTGTCTGCGAAAAAGGATAAACAGGCCGAGTTATATGGTATCTAAAGCGAAACACAAACTGATTGAGAAGGGGTGGAAAAATAAAAAAACTTCAAAAGAATGATTGCGGCTATTATGGTGGTTATTTCTGCAGTTTCCTGCCTTGTGATTCCCGAAAGTTAGCTCGACTCAAACTCAAATGATTCTGAAAATGCAGTTGTTTTCTACGCGGAAGCGTAAGTCGAAAAAACGAGAAAAGTCTGCGAAAATTAAAAATCAAGAAACGAGGAATGTATGTGAAAAATTTCAAAAAAGTAATAGCGGTTGTTATGTTGGCGGTGATTATGCTGACTTCGTTCACATTACCGTCGTCAGCGGCATCAGCACAGAGCGTGGTACAGAGTAAAATTTCAACACTTAAAGCAAGCGGTAGTTATGTACCCGGAACGAAGTGGGGTTCACAGCCTTGTTGGAAGTTCGTAACCTCTGCATCAAAAAAGATTTTTGGTGTGGGTATTCCGAACGGAACAGACGGAAAGTACTATCTTAAAGGGGCATCCTCAAACACTAATTGGATTTGTGTCAAATCATTAAAAGGTAATACGGCAACACAGTCGAATATAAAGTCGCTTTTGAATACTGCATATCCCGGCGATATTATGCAGTATTCCGGAAATAATACTGTTCACACTGCGATGATATATGCGGTTTCAAGCAGCGGCGTTACAATTTATGATTGTACGACTAGTAAAGGTGTAAGATTTTTTACTGTTAAGTGGAGCAAATTGTTTACCGATACAGGAATTGGTACTTTTAATACATCAAATTCTTCCCATGGAATTTCATTATACCGTTATGCAAAATACAATAATTTTGGCACATTGAACAGTTCCAATTCGTCATCTTCAACCACATATACAGTAAAATTTAATGCCAACGGCGGGTCAGTTTCAAAATCATCAATTAGCGTAAAAGCAAACAACACTTACGGCTCATTGCCTTTGGCAACGAGAAGCGGATATACATTTAAGGGTTGGTATACCAAATCAAACGGTGGCACCAAAGTTACATCTTCAACCAAGGTAACATCGTCACACACACTGTATGCGCAGTGGACAAGTAATAAAACCAGAACATATTATGTAAACAGTACAAACGGCAGCTACCTTGCAATTAATTCTAAGGCAAGTTCCGGTTACCAGATTGGACGAATTCCTCCCGGGGCGGCGGTAACAGTTTATACAAATAAAACCTCTGGAAACTGGACTTATGTTAATTATAACGGTGTTGAGGGATATGCTTACAGCAAATACCTGACCACATCAAAGCCTGCGACAAAAACAGGGACAGTAACTGGTACAAACGGACAGTATCTTGCAATCAACTCGAAAGCAAGTTCAGGAAATAAGATTGGACGCATCCCTCCCGGAGGCAAGGTGACAGTTTATACCGGATTTGGCTCGGGCAACTGGTATTGGGTTGAGTACAACGGTGTATGGGGTTATGCTTACAAAACTTATATTAAGCTTAGCTAAAGATTAAAAAAATGCGGTGTTGCAATTTGCAACACCGCAAATTTTATATTTCTCCTATACAAAAATCGCCGTCAACAGCGGTGATTTTTGTTTTTATTATGCCGTGCAGGTTTTCGCCACAGGCAATCTTAACGGGTGTATAATTTGCCGTAAAGCCCTGTGCATAGCCTCCGTGATATTCTTCAACAAGCACCTCGAGGGTTTTACCAACCTGATTTTCAAGAAATTCTCTGCGGATTTCCTCTGCAGCGGCGCTCATTATTGAAGCACGCTTTTCTTTTTCGCATTTTTCAAGCTGGTCAGGCATCTTTGCAGCGGGTGTACCCGGTCTGATTGAATAGGGGAATACGTGTACCTTTTCAAAGCCCACCTTTTTGACAAATTCAAGGGATTTTTCGAAATCCTCCTGAGTTTCGCCCGGAAAGCCGACCATAACATCCGTTGTCAGCGTTGTGCCGTCAAATGCGTTTCTCAGCTTTTCGCAAAGCTCATAATATTCATCGCTGTTATAGTGTCTGTTCATTCTTTTCAGCGTTGCATCGCATCCGCTTTGCAGAGAAATGTGAAATTGCGGACAGAATTCGGGAATCTGCGCAAGACTGTCAATAATTTCATCCGTAATATGGTCAGGCTCAAGCGAGCCGAGACGCACCCTTTTTATTCCGTCAAACGATGCCGCAAGTCTGACCGCATCAACAATGTTTTTGTCCGTACCCATACCGTAGGCGGAAAGGTTTATGCCCACAAGCACGATTTCTGAAAAACCGTTTTTCTCAAGCTCGGCAATCTCATTTTTTAGATCATCAAGAGGCTTTGATCGCACTCTGCCGCGGGCGTAGGGGATGATGCAATAAGAACAGAATCGGTTACAGCCGTCCTCAATCTTAACGCTTGCCCTTGTTCTTTCGCGGAATGTGCTGATTGTGTCGCCTGCAAATGGGTCGCCCGTTTTGTGCAGGTCAACGGCAAAAATTCTGCCGCTGCCGCTTATGAATTGACTGATGTATTCGCCCAGCAGTCGGTTGCTTTTGTTGCCTATAACAATATCCGCTTCATCAAGCTTTTCGCCGTATTCGGGGAATGCCTGAGTCATACAGCCCGTAAGCACAACAATGCTGTCGGGATGAAGCTTTTTAAATTTGCGTACAGCCTGCCTTGTTTTTCTGTCGCTTTCGGCAGTAACCGTGCAGGAGTTTATGATATATACATCGGCATTTTCGGCAGGGTCAACAATAATGAATCCTTGCTTTTCAAGGCTTTGCGCCATTGCCTGGGATTCATACTGATTAACCTTGCAGCCGAGAGTATGGAATGCAGCTTTCATTTTATCACCCGTGCCATTATAACAGAAAATTCGGTGATAATCAATGCCGATAACAACATATATTCTCTTGAAAGGAGAGTTTGATATGAAAAAAATGTTGAAATCGGTGTTTTCGGTTATTTTGTCTGTTGTGATTATTGTCTGTTGCGGTGTTTATTCCCGTGCGGCGGAAAATCCGCCCGTTGAAATCAAGGCGAAGGCGGCGGTGCTGATGGATGCCTCGACGGGCAAGGTGCTGATAAAATACAACGAAAACGAGCGTCTTTATCCTGCATCCGTGACCAAAATTATGCCACTTTTGCTTGTGACGGAGGCGATTGATGAGGGCAGAATTGCGCTGAGCGATATGGTAACCGTTTCCGCAACCGCAGCCTCAAAGGGCGGCTCGCAGATATGGCTCAAGGAGGGCGAGCAGATGAGCGTTGACGATTTGCTGAAGGCAACCGCCGTTTACAGCGCAAACGATGCCTGCACAGCCCTTGGCGAATACATAGCAGGCAGCGAAGATGCGTTTGTGAAATTACTTAATGACAGAGCAAAAGAGCTTGGAATGACAAACACAAATTTTGAAAACGGCACGGGTCTTGACGATACAACGGAAAATCACCTGACAACCGCAATGGATGTTGCGATAATGTCAAGGGAATTGCTCAGCCATAACCTGATAATCAACTACACAACAATCTGGATGGATTCTTTGCGAGAGGGGCAGACGGAGCTTGTGAACACAAACAAGCTTGTGCGTTTTTATGACGGCACAACGGGGCTTAAAACAGGCACAACCTCAAAAGCGGGCTGCTGCGTTTCCGCAAGCGCAATGAGAGAAGGCACTCACCTGATTGCCGTGGTTATGGGCAGCGACAACAGCTCTGACCGCTTTGAAACTGCAAAAGCAATGCTCAACTGGGGCTTTGCAAATTATGACACCGTAACTCCGTTTGTTGATGCATCGCTTATCCCCGATGTTGCAGTTATAAACGGTATAACAGACAAAATAACTCCGCAGATGGGCGAAATTCAGCC
The DNA here is from genome assembly GCA_045632815.1 of Acutalibacteraceae bacterium. Taxonomy (GTDB): domain Bacteria; phylum Bacillota; class Clostridia; order Oscillospirales; family Acutalibacteraceae; genus CAG-177. The sequence continues at coordinate 66,211 of JAZQXJ010000003.1, forward strand.
TGTTCTGATTGAAAAGGGCAAGGAAGAAGAAATTGTGCGCACCATTGACCTTGCCGCGTCCGTTGCGGCTCCCGTTGAGCAGGGGCAGGTGCTTGGCACGGTTACTTTTACTCTGGGTGACGAGACTCTGGGCAAGTATAAATTGGTTGCCCCCGAGGAAATAAAACCGCTTACATTCCTTGTTGTTTTTACTCGTATTCTTCGTGCGTTAGCGAGCTAAATTATGTTTGCAATATACAATGAAATATGATAAAATGTAAATAACAAAAAATAAATCAAAAAAATTGCACCCTTTTGAAAGATTTTCTTATAAATTTTACTTTTTACTGTTGCAATCAAGTGCGGAATAGGGTAAAATATATTAAATAACTTTAAGCATTTTTATAGTAGGGGTGCAGAAAAAGAGATGGCATTAAAACTTAATCTCAGGTACGCAGGTGATTATGCTTGCAAGGAGAAGCTTGAGGCAATGCAGGCTGAGGTTTCCAAGGCTCACGCAATGCTTCACGAGGGAACAGGTCTCGGCAGCGATTTTCTCGGCTGGATTGACCTTCCCGTAAATTATGACAAAGCAGAATTTGCTCAGATCAAAGAGTGCGCAGAACAGATCAAAAAGGATTCCGAGGTGCTTGTTGTTCTCGGCATCGGCGGCTCATATCTCGGCGCAAGGGCTGCAATCGAGTTTGTCAAGTCAAATAACTACAACCTTATCAAAAAGGATACCCCCGATATTTACTTCGGCGGCAACACAATCAGCTCTGCTTCTGTTGCGGAACTCAAGCAGCTTATTGACGGTAAGGATTTCTCGATTAACGTTATTTCAAAATCAGGCACAACAACCGAAACGGCTATTGCCTTCAGAATTTTTAAAAAGCTTGCCGAAGAAAAATACGGCAAGGAAGAAGCCGCAAAGAGAATATATGTTACCACAGACAAGTCAAGAGGCGCTCTCAAGGCGCTTGCTGACGCAGAGGGCTACAAGACATTCGTTGTTCCCGATGATGTAGGCGGCAGATATTCCGTTTTAACCGCAGTCGGTCTTCTTCCCATCGCAGTTGCAGGCATTGATATCGATGCTCTTATGCAGGGCGCCGCAGATGCAAGAGAAGCTTATGCGAATGACGATATCTTCTCAAACGATTGCTACAAATATGCCGCAATCAGAAATATTCTTTACAGAAACGGCAAATCTGTTGAGATGCTGGCGGCTTATGAGCCTTCGATGACCCTTTGGTGCGAATGGTTCAAGCAGCTCTTCGGTGAAAGCGAAGGCAAGGAAAACAAAGGTATTTTCCCCGCATCGGCTATTTTCTCAACAGACCTTCACTCACTCGGTCAGTATATTCAGGAGGGTGAGCGCAAGCTGTTTGAAACCGTAATCTGGGTTAACGAGCCAAAGACGGATGTTGAAATTGATTTTGACGATGTTAACGGCGACGGACTCAACTTCGTTGCAGGCAAAACAATTCATTATGTTAACAGCAAGGCTTTTGCAGGCACCGTTCTTGCTCATACAGACGGCGATGCCCCCAATATTCTTCTGGAAATCGACAAGCAGGATGAATATCATCTCGGTCAGATGATTTATTTCTTTGAAAAAGCCTGCGGAATTTCGGGCTACATTCTCGGGGTTAATCCCTTTGACCAGCCCGGCGTTGAAAGCTACAAGAAAAATATGTTCGCTCTTCTCGGTAAGCCCGGCTACGAGGCTCAGAGAGAGGAACTTGAAGCAAGACTCAAATAAACACACAGGAGGACTTCAAAATGGTAAAACTTATTATCGGTAACAAAGGCTCAGGAAAAACAAAGAGGCTCATCGAACTCGTAAACGGTGCGGTTGAAAAGTCAAACGGCAACGTTGTTTGCATCGAGAAAGAAAGACTTCTTACCTATGACGTAAACTACAGAGCAAGACTTATCGAAACAGATCATTATAAAGTATCGGGCTACGATGCATTCTACGGTTTCCTTTGCGGCGTTATCGCAGGCGACCACGACATAACCGACATTCTTGTTGACGCAACTCTCAAGATCGGCGGCAGAGATTATGAGGCACTTGCAGACTTCCTTGAGAAGGTTGCAGCTCTCAGCAAGCTTTCAGAGCAGGATATTACATTCACAGTTTCATGCGATGAATGCGATCTTCCTGAAAGAATTTTTACATTCTGCGAAAAAATCTGAATTTAAATCAAAAATTTAGTTGACAAATCATTCTTTAGCCTATATAATATTTTGTGCGTGATTTTCAGGTGAAATTTGATGATATTAGATTTAGAGCCTATTTTCAATAATGAGGGGATGGTGCGCGAGTTCAGCTATGAGCTGGATCTTGCGGATCAGGAACTCAGCGGAACAAGACCTTTCACAACTCCCGTAAAGGTCAGCGGTTCTGCGGGCAATTACACGGATATCGTTGAGCTTAATGCAAAGGCAGAGTTCGTTCTTGAGATGAACTGCGACCGTTGCGCAAAGCCTATCAGCGTTCCGCTGCAAATTGATATTTTCCACACCCTCGTAACTCATCTTAATGATGAGAAGAACGACGAGCTTCTGCTTGTCAATGAACTCCGTTTTGACCTTGACCCGCTTATAACCGAGGATATCTTCCTCGACCTGCCCGCAAAATTCCTCTGTAAGGATGATTGCAAGGGGATCTGTTTCAAGTGCGGCAAGGATTTAAACACAGATTCATGCAGCTGCAAAAAGGATGTTGACCCAAGGTTGGCGGCGCTTCAGCAGCTTTTGGATAATTAAAAAAGCAAACCTCACGGTTTAATAAAGCACAAAATTAAGGAGGTGCTTAAGGCATGGCAGTACCCAAGAGAAGAGTTTCTAAGACCAGAAAGAACACAAGACGTTCCAATGTTTGGAAGATGAAGGCTCCTCAGCTTGAGAAATGCTCAAACTGCGGTGAACTCAAGAGATCTCACAGACTTTGCCCCGAGTGCGGTTATTATAACGGCAAGCAGGTAGTTGTTAAGGAAGCATAAGTCAAAATAAAGCGGCAGTGGTACGTGTACCCCTGCCTTTTATTTTTATATCAAAAAAGTGATATCTTATGTGTTATTTTGGTGACAAAAAGGAGAACTTTATGATAAAAGAAATGCTTGAAAAGCTTGATATACCTTCACCCTTATGCATTGGCGGTGAGAAGGCGAAAACTGTTGAGGAATGGAAAAAAATCAGACCTCTTGTGCTTAAAACGATGCTTGAAAGCGAATACGGTTATCTCCCCGAAATCCCTGAAAAGGTTGAATTCAGAGTTGTTGAGGAGGATAATATCCGTTACTGCGCAGGAAAAGCGTCATATATGGAGCTTGAAATTGTCTGCACTCTCAGCGGCGAGGAGTTTGTATTCCCCGTTACCTATGTTTACCCTAAAAAAGGCGGCAATTTCAAAACCTTTGTGCATATTAATTTCAGACCCGAAGTGCCTGATAAATATATGCCCACCGAGGAAATAATTGACAACGGATTTGCCTGCGCATCTTTCTGCTATAAGGATGTGACGAGCGATGTCGGCGATTTTTCAAACGGACTTGCAGGCGTTGTTTATAAGAATAACGGGCGCACCGCTTATTCCGCAGGCAAAATTGCAATGTGGGCTTGGGCGGCAATGAGAGTTATGGATTTTCTGCAGACCCGTGACGAGGTTGATAAGGACAATATCTGCGTTTGCGGTCATTCAAGGCTGGGCAAAACAGCGTTGCTTACTGCGGCTTGCGACACCCGATTTGCCGTTGCTCATTCAAATTGCTCGGGCTGCAGCGGCGATTCGCTTAACCGAGGCAAGGGAGAGGGCAATGAAACTATCGGCGAAATCATTGACCGCTTTGAATATTGGTTTTGCGAGAATTATAAGAGCTTCTACGGTAAGGATAACGAAACACCCTTTGAACAGCATTTTCTTTCAGCGCTTATTGCGCCGAGAAGGGTGCATATAGCATCAGCCGCCGAGGACATCTGGGCAGGTCCCAATCTTGAATTCCTTTTCTGCGCCGCATCTTCAGAGGTTTATGAGCTTTACGGCAAAAAAGGCTTTGTTTACACCGATGACGATTACCTTGTTGCAGGTAAATATCTGAATGAAGGCAATGTAGGCTTTTGCTACAGAAACGGCAGACACTATTTTTGCCGTGACGACTGGCACGGACTTATGGACTTTATGAATAAATAACGAAAGGCAGGCGCAAATGTTAAAAAAATTAAAAAAGATTAATTTCAGAAGAATCCGTTGGCAGAATTTAGTGATGCTGACTCTGGCAGGAATAATAAACGCAATCGGAATAACAATCTTTTTGTATCCCGTTAATTTATATGACAGCGGAATTTCGGGTACATCAATGCTGCTTTCCCAGCTTACACCCGAAAAATACACTCTTTCAATTTTCCTTATTGCACTCAATGTTCCGCTTTTTCTTATCGGACTTAAGAAGCAGGGCAAGCTTTTCACTTTGTATGCGGTTTATACCGTTGCGATTTATTCGCTTTTTGCCTACCTGATAACCGATGTTTTCCCCATTGATGTCAGCGTGGCATCGCCCCTTGCAGGCACAGATTTGCTGCTTTGTGCGCTTTTCGGCGGTGTTATTTCGGGCGTCGGCAGCGGACTTGCAATCCGATTCGGCGGCGCAATGGACGGCATAGAGGTTATGGCGGTTATCTTTGCAAAAAAGCTGGGCATAACCGTCGGCACATTCGTTATGATATACAATGTGGTTCTCTATATTATCAGCGGAATTGTTATTCAAAGCTGGATATTGCCCCTTTATTCAATCGTTACCTATGCAGGTGCGCTGAAAACCGTTGACTTTATGGTTGAGGGCTTTGACAGAGCAAAGGGTGCAATGATAATTACCTCAAAGCCCGATGAAATCTGCAAGGCGCTGACCGAGGAATTTGAAAGCGGAATGACCAAAATCGGCGCAAAGGGCGGATATTCGGACGCGGATTTAACCGTTGTTTATTTTGTTGTCAACCGTTTTCAGGTTTCAAAAATGCAGGAAATTGTTCATCGTATAGACCGCAATGCTTATATCACAATCAGCGAGGTTGCGGATGTGTTTGCAAGTAATCAGGATAAATCATAAAAATGAGGCAGGTCAATGACCTGCCTCAAAGTTTTTATTTGCTTCTCATTCTGTTAATTATCAATCCGATTCCCGTGCCGACGGCATACGGTATTGCTGAAAGACAGCTGCTCAGCGCAACCTCAAAGGTGCCGTAAACGAGAAACGGCAAGAAAATATGCGACAGCACGGCAAGAATGAAAACAGGAATGGAAAAGAGCGATTTTTTATAAGCGAGAACGGCTGATAAAATAAGAGATGTCAGCGGCATTATGCCGTAAATAACAATCAGCCCGTAGCCCATTTCATCGCCTGCGTGCATATTAAGTCCCCAGATGAGAAAGCCGATAAACTCCGCAATAACGACGGATAACGAAATTATTTCTGCTTTGTTTTTCAAAATAACCACTCCTTACGCGAAGCGAACCGCGAGATAAATGATTAACATATGAAGGGGATAGAAAGCGTAGAATCCGTACTGCATAATCTTGCTCGATTTGCCTTTTTTGCCGCCGTAAAGCCAGATGGGGATAAGTGAGAATACTGCGAAGCCCTGAGTTGCGAATTCAAAGCTTTTTCCGAAAAGGTCAACGATGATAAACTGACCTTCAAACAGTTCGCAGTTTATTATAATCATAGCGGCAAGCTGCGCAAGCCAGGCAAAGGGAAAATCTCTGAAAAGATAGAACATAATGACAATCAGGAAACCCCAGAAACCGTAGTCGGGGAAGCCGATGAATGCGCCGAGGCAAACGGGAATCAAAATCAGAACGGTTTTGATAATTGTTTTTGTGGTTTTATCTTTTCTTGCTTTGTCAATCAACGTGATTGCAATAAGACCCAAAAGCAGGGTGAAAAGTACATTCTGATGGTAGGGATAAAACCAGCTTCCGCCGTAGAAAAGGTTAAAAGGAATTTCGCTGATAAGAGCAAATGCGAGCAGGCGAAGGGTATATTTTTTTAGGTTTGAAGTATGAATAAAACCCTCCGAAATCATAAACGCAAAGATGGGAAACGTCATTCTTCCCACGAAGGTCATCCAATCGTTTCCGGGAACAACCTTTGCCCACAGATGGTCGCAAATCATAAATGTCATTGCCAGAATACGAAGCATATTTGACGTAAGTCCGCC
>JAZQXJ010000004.1:0-11396 GCA_045632815.1 Acutalibacteraceae bacterium
TTGCTGCGCATAAATGGGCTGACCTTTCCGAAGGCGGCTATGGTTGCAGTATCATCAATGACTGTAAATACGGCTATGATATTCACAACAGCCATATGAGAATAACCCTCATGCGCGCTCCCACCTGTCCTGACAGAACAGGTGACCACGGCATAAACACATTCAAATATGCATTTCATCCCCATCAGGACGACTGGAGATACGATACTGTTCAGCAGGCAATTGCTTTCAACGTTCCGCCTGTTGCAGTCTACAATTCAGAAAAAGTTGACGGAACCATCAACTCTGAAACCTGCTTTATTTCCTCACTTGAAGATAACGCTGCAATCGATTGCTTCAAAAAAGCTCAGGACGGCAGAGGATATATCATCCGCGTCGTTGAAGAAGAGCAGAAGCGCGGCGAATGCGAAATCAAGCTTGGTTTCGACTTCAGCAAGGTTTACGAATGCAATATGATTGAAGAAGACATTGCAGAAATCCCTTGCGAGGACAACGGCTTCTCATTCACAATCAAGCCCTTCCAGGTTAAAACTTTCAGAGTTATATAACAAAAACGGTCACCCTCGGGTGACCGTTTTTCATCTCATCTTAACCAGATCCATTGATTCTTTGCCGCTGAGGTGTTCAACCTCCATAACGATGATTGCCGTTGCCTTGAAGCGGACATCAATTTTTGCATCAACCGTATCCTGCGATGCGTTTGGTGCATATTTTTTTGTGATAATATCCATTATCTGCCATTTTTCGGCATCATCCTCAATTATCCGCGCTTTGCCGAATGCAACAACGCTCCTGAAATCCCCCGAAAACTTCTCGGGCTGAGGCTCATCAACCGTCACAACGCAGAACGAAACCTTTGGATTTGACCTGATTGCGTCAATTTTATGACCGCTTTTTGCAGAATGGAAATAAATTTTGCCGTCCTGATAAAAATGATACATAGGCACAGTGTAGGGATAGCCCTCGTCACCCTCAACGGCAAGCACACCTGAGCGTGTTTCCGCCAGAATTTTTTCACATTCCTCTTTTTTAAGCGCCTGCTTGAAGCGCCTCATATCTCTGAACATTAAATCACCTTATCTGAACGAGAATTCATAAACCTTTGCCCAGGACTGAACTCTGCGGGGATTCCATTTTTTGGGCATAATCGAGCAGGTTGCCGCAACCTTACCCATACCGACACCGCAGGCAATAATCTTTTTGAGCAGCTCGGTGTCGCTGCAAACCTGCTTTGCCTTGTTAATCATATCTTTGGGGTCAATCTTAAGGCTGCCAATACCCGTGAAATCCGCACCCATTGTGATAAGGTCATCGGTAAGAATTTCCTTTTCGAAAAGGTAATCCACATCCTCGGGAGTAAGCTTGAGCAGCAGAAGCTTTACGCAGGCAAGGGGCGCAAGGCTTGAGCCAAGCTCCTTGAAATAATTAACCTGATAATTCCAGAGCGTATCCGCGCTGAATGAATTTGTTTTGTCCCTGATAACTGCGTTTGCAAGGATTTTTGCAGCCTTAAGGCTGTTTGCAATGCCCGAGCCGATAACGGGAACGGTCATAAATGCGCTGTCACCGATTGCGGCATAGCCGTCCGCAACCATAACCGAAAGGGGCTGACGCACGGGAATTTCAACAAACTGACCGCCTCTGACTATTTCCGTGCCGAGTCTGGGGTTTTCTTTGCGGAGATAATCCGCAAATTCCTCTGCGTGGGCAAGGTCAAAGTCCTCAAATCTGCCCATCAGCAGGTCGGTATGGTCATCCTCGGATGCAACCCAGTTGATGCCCTGCTCGCCGCCCTTGAAGAGCATAACCTTGAATTTTGCTTCAACCTCAACATCCTGAGCAATATTGAAAAATGCGCGGTAAATTGTTATTTTTTCGTTGCGAGCAACATTCTTTTCAATGCCGAAGCTTTCGGGCAGATTACGGCGCACGGGTGAATTCATACCGCAGGCGTCAATAACAAGGTCGCCGTAGAAATCGCCCTTTTCCGTTTTGATGCCGACAACTCTGTTGCCAAGCACGATGGGGCCTTCAACCTCGCAGTCATAAACGATTTCAACGCCGTTTTTAAGAGCATTTTTAATCAGATGGTCATAGATATCCTTGCGCTCCATCTTGATTTCGCGCTGATTTTCAGGCACGTGCTGGTGCAGAGCCTTCTTGCTTGTGGGGCCGAAGAAGGTCATATCCTCTTTATATTCGTATTTATCCTCATCGGGCATACCGATTTCCGCCGCAATAAGCGAATCGGGAGCAAAGATATCGGTCCAGTCGTAGCCGAGAGTGCCTTCCGTTTTCTTTTCGTAAACGGTAACGTCGTAGCCCGCCTTTGCGAGAAGTGCGGCAGCGGCAATTCCGCCGTGACCGAGACCTGCAACAATAATATTCTTACCCATTTTTACCCTCCTGAGTCGAGTTTGTTTATAACAATTATATCACACGGAGCATATAATAGCAATAAAAAAAGCCGTACTGTTACAAATGTAACGGCACAGAAAGGTAATTTGCAATTCGAAATTGAAAAGGACAGCCGCAAGAGCTGTCCTTAAAAATCATTTATGATAAAGCTTTTTTGTCTGATATCTCGGCTCGCAGGTGAGATTCATACCGATTTTTCTGTAAACATCGGAATCAACCTGAGAGAGGATAACCGTTGAATGAGCCTCGCAATCCTTGAGCTTTTCAATAGCATCAAGCGCCTGCTTTGCAAGGGGATTTGAGTTTGCACTCATTGAAAGGGCGATAAGGGTTTCGTCCGAGTGAAGTCTGGGGTTGTGACCCTTGAGAATTCCCGTTTTAAGCTCCTGAATAGGCTCGATTATTGACGGCGCAATCATCAGCAAATCTTCGGGCAGACCTGCAATTGCCTTTGCGGCATTGAGCAGGGCTGCGCTGGACGCGCCGAGCAGATTTGATGTTTTTCCCGTAACGATTCTGCCGTCGGGCAATTCAATTGCAACAGCAGGCTGACCCTCGGTTTCTTCGCTCTTGTCAGTTGCGGCTTTGATAACCTTGCGGTCATCAACCTTGACACCTGCCTGATTCATAAGGCTGACGATTTTGTCAACAGCTTCCTGCTTGCCTCTGCCCATACGCAAATCGCACATTGCATTGAAATAACGGCGCACAATTTCCTGCCTTGAGGCTTCAATAACCGCCTTATCGTCACAGATTGCGTAGCCTGCCATATTGACACCCATATCCGTGGGTGATTTGTAGGGGCTGACGCCCTCAATCTTTTCAAAAATTGCATTGAGTACGGGGAATACCTCAACATCACGGTTATAGTTGACGGTTGTTTCACCGTAGGCTTCAAGGTGATAGGGGTCAATCATATTAACATCGTTCAGGTCTGCCGTTGCCGCCTCGTAAGCGAGGTTGACGGGATGCTTGAGAGGCAGATTCCACACGGGGAAGGTCTCAAACTTGGCGTAGCCCGCTTTGACTCCGCGCTGATTTTCGTGATAAAGCTGCGAAAGGCAGGTGCTCATCTTGCCGCTTCCGGGGCCGGGTGCGGTAACAACAACAAGAGGTCTTGTTGTTTCGATATATTCATTTCTGCCGAAGCCTGCTTCGCTGACGATATGAGTCACATTATAGGGATAACCCTCGATTGTGTAATTGGTGAAAACCCTGATTCCGAGCTGCTCAAGCTTCGCTTTGAATGCAAGGCACGCCGCCTGACCCTTGAATTGAGTGAGAACAACGCTGCCCACATAAAGCCCTGAGGCTCTGTAAGCATCAATAAGGCGCAGAACATCCGCATCATAGGTTATGCCGAGGTCACGGCGGATTTTGTTGTTTTCGATATCCGACGAACTGATAACAACAACAACCTCAACCTTGTCCGCAAGGCTTTTGAGCATCTGCAACTTGCTGTCCGGCGCAAAGCCCGGAAGCACTCTCGATGCGTGAAAATCATCAAAAAGCTTGCCGCCGAACTCAAGGTAGAGTTTGCCGCCGAATTCGTTTATACGCTTCCTGATTTCCTCAGACTGACGCTCGATATACAGAGCGTTGTCAAAGCCGATTTTCTTCAACTCAATTACACCCTTTCGCCCTTACAGGGGATTTTAAAGTAATAACTATATTATTATATAACACAGTTTGCGTTAAATCAAGTAAAAAGAAAAATTTTGCAGGCAGATATTGCTGTTTTATATCCGATTTTGCAAAACAATGAAAGATTTATTGTTAAATGTTGCAAATATAAGCCGCAGTTCTTGCGGAATTCAACAATTCTCACAAAATTATGAAAGTTTGCATATTTTTATTGCATTTTTTGCTCTGTTGGTATAAAATATTTCACATACTTTTATTTTTTACTGTAATAAAGTAAAAAAACGGATTTTTCCGTATTTTATAGGGCTGCCGACCAATCCCCGACAGCTTAAAAGGAGTGTCAATTATGGATTACATCAAGCGTACCATCGACGCAGTTGCCAAAAAGCACGCTAACGAGCCCGAGTTTGTTCAGACAGTTACAGAGGTTTATGAATCACTCGCTCCCGTTATCGCTCAGCATCCCGAATATGAGCAGTGCTCATTGCTCGAGAGAATGGCAGAGCCCGAAAGAGTTATTTCATTCCGCGTTACCTGGGTTGACGACAGCGGCAAGGTTAATGTCAACACAGGCTACAGAGTTCAGTTCAACGGCGCAATCGGCCCCTACAAGGGCGGTCTGCGTTTCCACCCCTCGGTATATATCGGCATTATGAAGTTCCTTGCATTTGAGCAGACCTTCAAGAACAGCCTCACAAGCCTCCCCATCGGCGGCGCAAAGGGCGGCTCCGACTTTGACCCCAGAGGCAAGAGCGATGCTGAAATCCTCCGCTTCTGCCAGGCATTTATGACAGAGCTTTACAGACACATCGGTCCCGATGTTGACGTTCCCGCAGGCGATATCGGCGTTGGCGGCAGAGAAATCGGCTACCTTTACGGTCAGTACAGACGCATTAAGGGCGCATTCGAAAACGGCGTTCTTACAGGTAAGGGTCTTTCATACGGCGGCTCACTCATCAGACCCGAGGCAACAGGCTTCGGCGCAACATACTATGCAGCTGAAATGCTCAAGCACTTCGGCGAAGAAATCAGCGGCAAGACCTTTGCTATTTCAGGCTTCGGTAATGTTGCTTGGGGTGCAGTTAAAAAGATTACAGAGCTTGGCGGCAAGGTTGTCACAATCTCAGGTCCCGACGGCTATGTTTACGATGCAGACGGCATCAACACACCTGAAAAGATCGACTATATGCTTGAAATGAGAGCATCAGGCAGAGACAAGGTTCAGGATTATGCAGACAAGTTCGGCGCAGAATTCTTTGCAGGTCAGAAGCCCTGGGGCGTTAAGGTTGATGTTGCAATGCCCTGTGCAACCCAGAACGAAATCAATATGGCAGAGGCCGAAAAGCTTGTTGCAAACGGTGTTCCCTATTACATCGAGGTTGCAAATATGCCCACAACCAACGATGCACTCGCTTACCTCAAGGCAAACTGCAAGGCAGTTGCTCCCTCAAAGGCAGTTAACGCAGGCGGCGTTGCTGTTTCGGCTCTTGAAATGGGTCAGAACTCAATGAGATACAACTGGACTGCTGAGGAAGTTGACGCAAAGCTCAAGCAGATTATGAAGGATATCCACGACCATTCAGCAGCAGCTTCCGAGGAATACGGTCTCGGCTATGACCTTGTTGCAGGCGCAAACATCGCAGGCTTCATCAAGGTTGCAGATGCAATGATGGCTCAGGGTCTTATCTAAAGTTAAAATAAAAATCGGTCTGTGTGGAGAAATTCACACAGACCTTTTTTTAAAGTGATTTTTTTAGTTTTGTCATCGTTTCTGCCGAAGGCTCGGGAATATAATCAAAGGGAAAATCAATACCCATTTTGTCATATTTCACCTTGCAGATTTTGCGGAAGGGGAGAAGCTCAACCTTGTCAACGCAAGGATGAGACTCCGCTATACGCTTAAGTTCAAGAATGTTTTCCTCGTTATCGTTGAGGGTGGGGATTATAACCTGCCTGAGGGTAACGGGGATTTTTTTTGTATCGAGATAACCGAGAAAATTCAGCACCGTCTGCATTTCACAGCCTGCGTGCTTTTGGTAAAGCTCATCGGTTGTGTACTTTATGTCGAGCAGTACGCGGTCTGTCACCGCTAAAAGTGCTTTTACGCTTTCATTCATAATGCTTCCCGAGGTGTCGAGGCAGGTGTTGATGCCATCTGCGCGGCAAAGCTCAAATATTTCTCTGACGAAATCCGCCTGCAGCAGAGGCTCGCCGCCCGAAACGGTTATTCCGCCCTCCGAGCCGAAATATTCCTTGTATCTTGCCGCCCTTTTGGCAACATCCTCTGCGGTGTACTGCGTACCCTCGTTCATTTTCCAAGTGTCGGGATTATGACAGCAGCCGCATCGCAGGTTGCATCCCTGAGTGAATGCCACAAAGCGTATGCCGGGTCCGTCTATTGCGCCGAGGCTTTGGAATGAGTGAATATAACCCGTCATATTGCTTCGTGGAATGTGCGGCTGATAACCTCTCTCTGCTGCTCACGGGAGAGCTTGTTGAAGTTAACCGCATAGCCCGAAACTCGGATAGTCAGGTTGGGATAATCCTCGGGATTCTCGTATGCCTTCATCAGAGTTTCACGGTTAAGCACATTGATATTGATGTGATGCGCCTTCTTTGCAAAATATCCGTCAAGGATTGAAACAAGGTTGTTAACCCTTTCATCCTCATCCCTGCCGAGTGCATCTGGAGTGATTGAGAATGTGTTTGAAACGCCGTCGCGGCAATCGTCATAGCTGATTTTTGCAACGGAGTTAAGCGATGCAAGTGCGCCGTTTTCCTCTCTGTTGTGCATGGGATTTGCGCCGGGTGCAAAGGGTGCGCTTGCCTTTCTGCCGTCAGGCGTTGCACCTGTATTCTTGCCGTACATAACATTCGATGTGATGGTCAGCACGGAAAGGGTATGGATAGCTTTTCTGTAAGTGGGGGTCTTGCGAAGCTCGGTGATAACCTTGTGAGCCATATCCTTTGCAATGAGGTCAACTCTGTCGTCATCGTTACCGTATTTGGGGAAATCGCCCTCGGTTCTGAATTCGGTGATAAAGCCGTTGCTGTTTCTGATGGGTGCAACATTTGCGTATTTTATTGCGCTGAGTGAGTCCGCAACAACGGAAAGTCCCGCAATGCCGAATGCCATAAAGCGCTCAACATCGGTATCGTGAAGCGCCATCTGGAGCTTTTCGTAGGCATATTTATCGTGCATATAGTGGATGATATTCATTGTGTTTACATAGAGGTTGCTCAGCCACGCAATGTAGATGTCGAATCGCTTCATAACCTCGTCATAGTCAAGCTTGTTGCCGTCCATAACGGGCATCTGAGGTCCGATGTGCATACCGCTTGTGGTGTCGTAACCGCCGTTGATTGCAATGAGCAGAAGCTTTGCAAGGTTGCAGCGAGCGCCGAAGAACTGCATCTGCTTGCCAACCTTCATTGCGGAAACGCAGCAGGCAATAGCATAGTCATCGCCGTAAATGGGACGCATAATATCGTCGTTTTCGTACTGAATCGAGTCTGTATCCGCAGAAACCTTTGCGCAGAATTTCTTGAAGCCCTCGGGGAGAGATGTTGACCAGAGAACGGTCAGGTTAGGCTCAGGAGATGAGCCGAGTGTGTAAAGGGTGTTGAGGATACGGAAGCTGTTCTTTGTAACAAGTGTTCTGCCGTCCTCGCCCATACCGCCGACTGCCTCGGTTATCCACATCGGGTCGCCGCCGAAAAGCTCGTTGTATTCGGGTGTACGCAGGTGACGGGCAATGCGGAGTTTGATAACAAAATCGTCAATCAGCTCCTGTGCGGTTTCCTCGGTGAGGATGCCGTTTGCGATGTCACGCTCAATGTAGATATCAAAGAAAGTGCTGACTCTGCCAAGTGACATTGCGGCACCGTTCTGCTCTTTGATTGCGCCCAGATATGCAAAATAAGTCCATTGAATTGCTTCTTTAGCATTTGATGCAGGCTCGCTGATGTCAAAGCCGTACATCGCCGCCATATCCTTAAGCTTGCCGAGGAAAGCGATCTGACGGAAAAGCTCTTCGTCAAGTCTTATCTGCTCGGTGTTGAATGCCTGATTTGCAAGCTCGTTTTTATCCTTTTTCTTTTCTTCAATCAGCTTGTCCACGCCGTAGAGGGCAACTCTGCGGTAATCGCCGATGATTCTGCCTCTGCCGTAAGCATCGGGCAGACCGGTGATAACATGGCACTTGCGAGCCTGACGCATTTCGTCTGTGTATGCGCGGAAAACGCCGTCGTTGTGAGTTGTGCGGAATCTGAATTCCTCCTCAACCTTCTTGCTCAGCGTGTAGCCGTAAGCCTCGCAAGCCTGACGCACCATTCTCATACCGCCGAAGGGATTTACGCCTCTCTTGAGGGGTCGGTTGGTCTGCATACCGAAGATAAGCTCGTTTTCTTTATCGATGTAGCCGGGGGAGTAGCTTGTGAGTGACGAAACCGTGGCTGTGTCAATATCAAGCACGCCGCCGAACTGGCGCTCGAGAGCAAAAAGATTTTCAACTTTTTTCATAAGGTTGTCCGTACGCTCGGTGGCACCTGCGAGGAAGTCGCCGCTGCCCTGATATTCGGTGTAATTCTTCTGGATGAAGTCGCGTACGTTGATTTCGTTCTGCCACGCACCGGCGGCAAATCCGTTCCAGTTCTTGTGTTCCATATTATCAATCCTCCTGTTTCTGTATATAAAAAACAAAAAAGGGCATATTCAGTTTATCAAAACTGAATAGCCCAGACGGTCGGCATATAAATACTTCAAACAGTAAAGTATATGTTTACATTCCCTTGCGGTGCTCCGCTGTTCCGTCAGTCATGTAAACTTTGTACTTTTATTATACAGATTGTGCGGTAATTTGTCAATTAAAAATATCACCAAATATTGTGGCTGTAATCGAAAATATATAGTGAATGTTGTGGTTGAAAAAATGGGGTGCCGATGCACCCCATTGAATCAGTTATATCCACTTTTCGGTTGCTTCGGTAACAAGACGGACTGTTTTGTCAACAACCGCTTCATCACCGTCTGCAAGGTTGAGAAGAGGCGCTCTTACGCCGCCGAGTTCAAGCCCTGCAAGCTTTTTGAGAGATGCCTTTGCAACCGCATACATATTTCCGCTTGCAGAACACATTGTGTAGATAACCTCGTCAATGTCATTCTGAAGCTTGCCTGCGTTTTCAAAATCGCCTGCTTCAAGAAGTGCGTTAAGCTTCACAAAAAGCTGAGGCATAACGCCGTATGTGCCGCCGATACCGCCGTCTGCGCCGATAAGTCTGCCGCCGACAAACTGCTCGTCGGGACCGTTGAAAACAATGACATCCTTACCGTTGATTGCAGCCTGTCTCTTGAACATCTGAATGTCCTGAATGGGCATTGATGAGTTTTTAACGCCGATAACTCTGGGATTCTTAAGCATTTCGTCAAAAAGGCTGAGAGTGAGCGAAACACCTGCAAGCTGGGGAATGTTATAGATAACAAAATCCGTGTTGGGTGCGGCTGAAGAAATATCGTTCCAGTATTTTGCGATTGCTCTTTCGGGGAGCTTGAAATAGATGGGAGGAATTGCGGCAATAGCATCAACGCCGAGCGATTCAGCGTGGCGTGCAAGCTCCCGGCTGTCCTGTGTGTTGTTGCAGGCAACGTGAGCGATGATTGCAATTCTGCCCTTTGCAACCTCCATAACAGCTTCAAGAGTCTGCTTTCTTTCCTCAACGCCGAGGTAGATGCATTCGCCCGATGAGCCGCCTACATAAAGACCGTCAACACCCTTGCCGATGAGATATTCAACAAACTGCTTTGTTGCTTCGGCTGAAACCTTACCCTCGCTGTCGTAGCAAGCGTAAAAAGCGGGGATTATACCCTTGTATTTTTCAAGACTCATTGTTATTTCCTCCATTATTGCATTTTTTCCTGTTTAACCTTATGGTCAACAATGTGACGCTTTGCAAGCTCTGCGGTAACTTCTTCAAGGCTGATGCCCATTTCAATCATCAGCACGGTGATGTGATAGAGCAAATCAGCGATTTCATAGACGGTTTCCGCCTTGTCGCCGCCCTTTGCGCCGATGATAACCTCTGTGCATTCCTCGCCGACCTTCTTGAGAATTTTGTCAATGCCTTTTTCGAAAAGGTAGGTTGTGTATGAGCCTTCTTTTTTGTTGATTTTTCTGCCGAGGAGCATTTCATAAAGACCCTCGTAGCTGAATTCCTCCGCTTCGGGAGCGACAATATCCTCGAAGAAGCAGGTTTCGCTGCCTGTGTGGCAGGCAGGTCCGTTTTTGATAACATCAATGAGGAGTGTGTCCTTGTCGCAGTCCGTGCGGATTGAAACAACCTGCTGAGTGTTGCCCGAGGTTGCACCCTTTCTCCACAGCTCCTGACGGCTTCTGCTCCAGAAGCAGGTTTTGCCTTCTTTCATTGTGATTTCAAGGCTCTCTGCATTCATATATGCAAGCATAAGCACCTTTTTGCTGTAATGGTCCTGCACGATTGCAGGGATAAGTCCGTCGCTGTTATATTTAAGTTCAACCATTTTTATATCCTCATCTCTATGTCGTTTTCGTTAAGATAACGCTTCAAATCCATAATATTGACTTCCTTGAAGTGGAAGATTGACGCCGCAAGACCTGCATCCGCAACGCCTGCGCGGAAAAGCTCAAGGAAATCTTCCTTTTTGCCTGCACCGCCGCTTGCAATAACGGGGATTGACACAAGGTCGCTGATTTTCTGCAGCATTTCGAGGTCAAAGCCCTGCTTCACGCCGTCGGTGTCAATGCTGTTGACAACAAGCTCGCCTGCGCCGTTGTTTTCACCCATTTTTGCCCATTCGAGAGCATCGATGCCCGTGTCTATTCTGCCGCCCTTGCTGAAGATATGGAATGAGCCGTCAACGCGCTTGATGTCCATTGAAAGCACAACGCACTGGTCGCCGTATTTCTTTGCCGCTTTTTCGATGATTGAGGGGTCTTTGATTGCGCCCGAGTTAACGGAAACCTTGTCCGCACCGCACTTAAGCACGCGGTCAAAATCCTCAAGAGTATTGATTCCGCCGCCGACAGTGAGGGGGATGAAAATTTCGCTTGCAACCTGAGTGAGTGCATCGGTGAAAAGCGCTCTGCCCTCAAATGAAGCGGTTATATCATAAAAAACAAGCTCGTCTGCACCGCTGTCGTTATAGAAATGGGCAAGCTCAACGGGGGATGCAACATCCTGAATTCCCTCAAAGTTAACGCCCTTGACTACTCTGCCGTTACGCACATCGAGGCAGGGGATAATTCTTTTTGTAATCATAACGCACCTCCTGCCGCAAGGGCATCCTTAAGGCTCAGCTT
>JAZQXJ010000005.1:0-45422 GCA_045632815.1 Acutalibacteraceae bacterium
AATCATAAACGCAAAGATGGGAAACGTCATTCTTCCCACGAAGGTCATCCAATCGTTTCCGGGAACAACCTTTGCCCACAGATGGTCGCAAATCATAAATGTCATTGCCAGAATACGAAGCATATTTGACGTAAGTCCGCCGAAGGGAATTTTTACAAGCGGACTGTTTGTGGGAAGTTTTTTCATTGCTGTGCCTCCTTGAAAGTTGTCAGAAATTCTTCGATTTCAACCCCGTCAACAAGAAAAGTATTAAGAACGGCTTTGCCCTTATAAACAGAAACCTTAACTGTTATTTCATAGTTGTCAGAAAAATTGAAATTCTCAAACGAATCTGTATTTTTGAAAGCCTTTTTAAATGACTCATAGTCTGATTTATCGGATGAATAACAGCAGAACCAATCAAACGGCTTTTCTTCCGTGCCAAGCCAATCGCCGTTTTCGGGCGGTGTTCCCGAAAGCGAGGAAATATATGATATACCGTTTTCGTCAGTTTCAATTATTGCGTAGTTTTCGGGGTGATATTCAAACCTGTCATATACGAAGCGGAATTCGATGTAACAGTTTGCTTCAACGTAACTGACGAAATCTCCCGTTAGCCACGCTTCTTCAACGGCAAAGGTATATTCGGTGCCTTTCCTGCGGATAACGTAATCGCTTACGGGATTTATGAGCGTAAGTGACAAGGCGATCACAAGCTGGATTGAAAGCAAAATAACAACGGGCTTTAATTTACGCATTTTTCTCCGCCTCCTTTGCTTTGAAAGCTTTTGACATCCTGAAATTGAGGAAAAGCAGAATTCCGCCCATAACAATGCAGGCAATGCCGCTGTATACTATATCAAAGTTGCCTGCGAAAATCGTGAAGTAAACGAGGAAACAGAGCATAATCAAGCCGAGATTTACCGTCAGCATTTTTGCTTTGCGTATTCCTGCAACAATGATTGTTATGCTTACGGCAAATGAAATCAGGGTTATAATTATGTTTATTGCTTTGTCGGCGTCACGGGTGAAAAATTCAGCGGTTACGCTGCAGACTGTGCATATTGCTGCGGCTAAAGATGCCAGAGAAATAAAAGCAACTTTTACGGGATTGTTTTTAAGGCTCTTTTTGCCTATAAGACAGCCGATTGCAATAATGGCTGCCGAAACAAAAGGTGCTGTTCCCGGGAATCGAAGCTCGGGTTCGGCTGCAAGGTAATAATCTCTTATAAAATCCTCGCCGTAAATGCATAATGCACACAGGATTCCCGAAATGGCAGGAACGCTGATGAATCTGAACGGATACGCTGCTTTTTCGCCGTTGTCCGAGGCATAAAGCGCAATAAGAATGCCGAGTATCATACAAAATACGGTGGGGGCTCCGCTTGTCATAGCCGTTGCATCGGCAATGAAAACAGAGATAACCGATGATGAAATAAGGACAAGCCAGGCTGAGTATTTGCGTCGGTAGTCGTCTGCAGGCTGTTTTATGACAAAAACAAGACCTGCAAGGAACATCAGCAGACCCGAAATTGCGGTGAATGCGCTGAATCCGAAATATGCTTCATTTGAAATATAAAACGTTGTTATTCCGAAGTATACCGTAAGAGGAAAAACGGAATTCATCATAAACGCAATCGGCAGTATCATCGCGGCAAGACCTATAGTTGCAACGTAACCGTCAATGTCTATGCTGAACATTGCGATTACCAGACCCAGGGTTGCGACAAGCCCTGCACACCACGCAACGGAAGAACCTTCACTCCAGCCGATGCTGTTTCTCTTTTTACCGTAAGCCCAGACAGCAATTCCGCCGCCGAGAAGCAGAGGAAGAAAGCTGAGCGCCGCAAGAAAGATTTCGGGAATTTTGTCCCAGAAGGAAACGAGAATGATTATAAGTCCCGTTGCGGTCAGCAGAGAGCCGAGGGTGGCGAAAACTATGTTCATTATTTTGTGTTTATCGGTTTTCGGTGCTTCAAGACCGACCTTGCGTTTTTCGCCGTAAATCAGTTCTTCGATGCCGGCCTCAAGGGCATCTGCGAGAAGCTCCAGCATATCAATATCGGGCTGTGTTCTGTCGTTTTCCCAGCTTGAAATTGTCTGTCGGGTAACGTTTATTTTTTCTGCGAGTGCATCCTGCGTTAAGCCTCTGTCAGAACGGAGCTTTTTTATGTTTTTTGAAACTTTTGCCATAGGCGGCACCTCCTTACACTCAGATTAAAGCATATTTATCTTAAAAAGTCACGCAACAATGTGTTGCAGCTGCAGCTTAATATCAAATCAGAAAATAAAACGGGCATATCTGCGGATATGCCCGAAATTTTTATACGCCCGAATATGCGGAAAAGCCGCCGTCAACGGGAAGAACAACACCTGTCATAAAGCCTGAATACTGCTCGTCACAAAGGAAAACAAGCGCACCTGTAAGGTCCTCGGGTACGCCGAAACGGCGCATGGGTGTGTGGGTAATAATCTTGTTTGAACGCTCGGTGAGTGAGCCGTCCTCGTTATAGAGAAGCTTTGCGTTCTGGATTGTTGAGAAGAATCCGGGCGCAATCGCATTGACTCTGATTCCCACCTCTGCAAAATGAACAGCCATCCATTGAGTGAAGTTTGAGATGGCCGCTTTTGCCGCCGAATAAGCGGGGATTTTTGTGAGGGGCTTGAATGAGTTCATTGAAGAAATGTTAAGGATTGTTGCGTTTTCCTTGCCGACCATATCCTTTGCAAAGCACTGCGTTGTGAGCAATGTGCCAAGGAAATTGAGGTTGAAAACAAAGCTGATGCCCTTTGCATCAAGGTCAAAGAAGGTCTTGACATCCTCTGCCTTTTCAGCCATATCCTTAAGCTCAAGAGTTTCCTTTGTTGTTGTGCCGAGAGGCGAGTTGCCGCCTGCGCCGTTGATAAGGATATCGCAGGTGCCGAGTTCGGCATTAACCTTTTCTCTCGCCGCTTCAAGGCTTTCCGCCTCAAGAACATTGCAGCCTACTGCGAGTGCCGTGCCGCCTGCCGCATTGATTTCGTCAACAACAGCCTGAGCCGCTTCTTCTCTCAGATCAAGAACTGCAACCTTTACGCCGAGCGATGCAAGATCCTTTGCAAATGAACTGCAGAGAACTCCGCCGCCGCCTGTAACAACAGCTACTCTGCCCTTTAAATTTTTGTGGAACATTATATTATCTCCCTTCAATCGGAATGGTTTTGTCCGTTTTTGATGACTCGTAAGCAGCCGCAACAATCTTTGCCGCCTTGCCGCCCTCAAAGGCATCAATTATAAATTTTTCGCCTGATTCAAGGCAATCGTAAAAATCGTTTATAAGGCTTCCGTGGCTGGCGCCCCAATAGCTCTGACCGTGGTGAACAGCCTGCGGTCTTTCGCAGATTTCGGTTATTTTGCCATCGGCACCGATTGAATAAAGGGTTTCACCCTCAAGACGGAGCGTGCCTTTTTCAAATGCAATTTCAATCATAACCCCCGAGTTTTCCGCATATGCGGTTGTGGCATAGAGAATTGCCCTGACACCGCCGTCAAGCTCCATAAGCAGGCTTGCGGTGTCCTCAACTTCAATTATGCCCTTAAGGTGGTCATTTGAAACATGGGCGGTTACTTTCTGACAATCGCCGCCGAAATACTGAACGATGTCAACGGTGTGGATTGCCTGATTTATAAGCACTCCGCCGCATTCCTTGTCAAGCGTGCCGTGCCAGTCGTCAGAATAATAATCCGCACCTCTGTCCCAGGTGACGAATGCCCTGATTGATTTTATCTTGCCCATTGAGCCGTTTGCGATTACATCCGCAACATACTGTACGCAGGCGTTGTATCTGTTCTGAAAGCATACGCCGACCTGCTTGCCGCTTGATTGCTGTGCGTTGCGCAGGGCATCAACCTCATCGGTAGTTACGGAGCAGGGTTTTTCGGTTATTACATTTATCCCTGCTTCAAGCGCCTTGATTGCCATTGATGTGTGCAGATAATGAGGGGTACAGATATGAACGCAATCGGGCTTTTCGTTTTTCAGAAGCTCGTCAAAGCTGTAATAAGCCTTTGCGCCGTATTTTTCAGCGGCGGAATCAGCCCTTTCGGGCTTGATATCCGCAACTGCGATTATTTCTGTTTTTTGGTTATTTTCAAGTGCTTCAAGGTGCATCCGCGATATGCTTCCGCACCCGATAACAGCAGCTTTCATAGCTTTAGTGTCCTTTCAATCAGAAGGTTGATGACATATCTGCCTGCACGGTGGCAACAACATTATCCTTTTCTGCCTTGCCTGTGGCGATTTTTTTCTGAAGCTCTGCGTAGTAAACATCCTCGTCAACGGGGAGCTCGATTTCTTTGCCAAGCCAGGCTGAAAGATGAGCGGCATTTGAGATTGAAAGACCTCTGATGCCTTCCTCGCCTCTTGCAACGAGTTCTTCGCCGCGGAGAATTGCCGCCGCAAACTTGTTGCAGACTTCGGAATGCTGCTTGTTGCGGCCATCAGTTTCAACATCTATCCATTCGCCCTCGATTGAGCCGAAGCCTTCTTTTGCGTTTGCGCAATGGTCGCTTGTCATCTCTGCAAGCTTGAAAAGACGGAGCTTATTATCTTCGCAGACAAGCTTGCCGCCGTCAAGAGTGATTTCAAAGCGGTTTGTGCCGGGGAAATCGCCTGTTGTTGTGATGAATGTGCCGGTTGCGCCGTTTGCATATTCGGCATAGATGGTAACATCATCCTCAACCTCAATGTCGTGCCACTTGCCCTCGTGAACAAAAGCCTTCACCTTAACGGGAAGTCCGCAAATCCACTGCCAGAGGTCAAGGTTATGGGGGCATTGATTGAGCAGTACGCCGCCGCCTTCGCCCTTCCAGGTTGCACGCCATCCGCCTGAATTATAGTATGCCTGAGTTCTGTACCAATCGGTGATAATCCAGCTTACTCGTCTGATTTCGCCGAGTTCACCGCTCTGAACGATTTCACGCATTTTTCTGTAAACGCAGTTTGTGCGCTGGTTATACATAATACCGAAAACAAGGTCTGTCTTTGCGGCAGCCTCATTCATCTCACGGACCTGCTTTGTGTAAACACCTGCAGGCTTTTCGGTAAGAACATTAACACCTTTGCTGAAAGCATACTGTGCGATGGGGGAGTGATCATAGTGAGGAGTTGCGATAAGCGCAACATCAACCTCGCCGCTGTCGATAAGAGCCTCTGCGCTGTCGTATGTCTTGAGTGAGGGCATAGCCTTCTTTGCGTTTTCAAGTCTTACGGGGTCGATATCCGCAACGGCTGTTATACGAAGCTCCTTATGCTGACCCTTAAGGTGCATATTGATATGGGACATACCCATATTGCCCACGCCGATGATGCCGAATCTTACGGGCTGAACTTCTTTTTCAATGATGTTATGGATTGCTGTGCAGGCGGCTGCAAATGAAGTCATATTGTCAGGATAAACGAACTTCTTGTTCATTGCGTTTGCGGTTGCATCGTCAGGCTCGAGGTTATCGAGACCCTCAAAGACTCTCAGATGAGGCTCAACGGAAAGGAAATAAACATTCTCTTTTTCGTCAAGCATCTTCATAATCTCAACAAGGTGACCGTCGCCCTCGCCTGCGGGCACAACGGTGTCAATCTCCGCAATGCAGTCCTTAACATGGAAATATGTAACATAATCCTGAAGGAGCTTGAAGCCTGCAAGGGTATCCGAGCCGCACTGAATGTAGTTTGAGGGGTCAAAAATGCAACCCATTCTTTCACCGAAATGCTCGGCAAGCTCAAGGCATCTTTCGGTTATATCGCCGTAAATGCCCTTTTCATTTTCGTGGCAACAGAGAATGCCGTGTTCGTTTGAATAATCAACCATTGCGGTGAGTCTTGCATAAACTTCATCTTTATATTCCTCACGGCTCTGTCCCTTTGTGAAGAAAAAGCTGAACATTCTGATATATTTGGTGTCAAGCACTTTTGCAACCTCAACGGTCTGCTTGAAAGCCTCAAAATGAGGAGCAAAATCATCGTCAATCTCGATTTTTCCGTAGTGCGAGCCGATTGATGAAACCTTAATTCCGTTATCGTCAAGCAGCTTTTTGAGTTCCTTTGCTTCCTCAACGCTAAAATTTGAAATATTTTTGCCGTTGACATTTCTCAGCTCGATGTACTCAATTCCGTTTGCCTTACAAGCGGCAATCTGCTCAAGAATATCGGCTGATGCTTCGTCTGCAAAAGCAGAGAATAAAAACTTTGCCATAAAATTACCTCCGTAACGATAATTTGATATCAGTATAATTTTAGCATTTTTTATAGATAATTCAAGTATTATAAATAAAAATAATAAAAAAATCTGCACAGGCAAAAACCTGTGCAGACATAAATTTCAATTATTCAGCGTCATCAGCGTTTTCCCAGTTGTGCCAAACAGCCTGAACATCATCGTTATCCTCAAACATCTCAAGCATTTTTGCCATATTCTTGATGTCATCGGGATTTGAAAGTGCGGTGTATGTTGAGGGAACATATTCAACCTCTGCGGAAACAAAGGCATAGCCCTTTGACTCAAGGTCTTCTCTTACTGCGCCGCAATCGTTAGGCTCTGTTCTGATTTCAAAAACGCCTTCGTCATCGGTGATGAAGTCTGTTGCACCTGCTTCAAGAGCGTCCTCCATAAGCTTATCCTCGTCAACGCCCTCTGCTTCAACAACAAGAACGCCCTGCTTTGAGAACATAAATGAAACGCAGCCGCTCTGACCCATATTTCCGCCGTATTTGTCAAAGTAATGACGAACGTCGCCTGCTGTTCTGTTGCGGTTGTCGGTAAGCGCTTCAACGATAACTGCAACGCCTGAGGGACCGTAGCCCTCATACATGATTTCTTCGTAATCAGCACCGCCTGTTTCGCCCGCAGCCTTCTTGATGATTCTTTCAATGTTGTCGTTAGGCACATTGTTTGCCTTTGCCTTTGCGATAACATCCTTGAGCTTTGAGTTTGATGAGGGGTCGGGACCGCCCTCACGGACTACAACGGCGATTTCTCTGCCGATTTTGGTGAAGATTTTTGCTCTCTGATTATCTGTTTTTTCCTTTTTGCGTTTGATGGTACTCCATTTTGAATGGCCTGACATTTATAAAACCTCGCTTTATGAATTTTCAACCTTAATATTATATAACAGCAATATATGTATTGTCAAGAATTATTCGTACAAACGCCACAGTTCAAGGGTTGTGCCGTCAACGATATCGGGTTCATTTTCGTACTGCTTAACGAATTCATCGGAAAGCTCTGCGTTGAATTCAAGAGTTTTTCTTCCGATATCAAAGCAATAAACGGTGCCGTCCTCACATTCAAGTTTAAGCACTTTATCGGTAACGGAATATGTACCTTTGCTTATGCGACTTGCCATTGCTGTGTAAACGAATGAAAAAGTACCGTCATCTCTGAGCGAAAGTCGGGGATACTGCTCGTCCTCCAAGCGGTAAACTGCAGGCTCGATGCTGTCTTTGCTTACGGGTGTGCAGGCTGCAAGGCAGAAAAGCATTGCAGCGGCAAGAATAAGTGATAAAAATCTTTTCATAACAGTCTCCTTTAAATAGTTTTATTAAAGCCTTTGCCGAGGATTTCGTTGGCTTCGCTTACAATGGTGAATGTTTTATCGTCAACACTTTTTACCGTGTTCAGAATGCCTGAAACTTCGTGCTTCCTTGCAACGCAGATAAGCACATTTTTGTCGTCACCCGTGTATGCACCCTTTGCAGGCACGATTGAAACACCTCTCGGCGAGGATGAAACAATTGCCTTTGAAACCTCGTCTGCTTTTTCGGTGACAATCATCAGCATTTTGCCGTTGCCCGTGCCGTAAATCATAGTGTCGATAACTTTTGTGCTTACATAAATAATGATGATCGCATAAAGACCGCTTTCGATGCTCCTGAATACCAGCATACCTGCCGTTACAACAACGGCATCCGCCGCAAGCACAACATTGCCGACGGTAATATGGCGGAAACGCTTATGCACAAGCCTTGCAACGATGTCCGTGCCACCGCTTGTTGCGCCCGTTATCATTATCATACCTAAACCTGCTCCCTGAAAAAGACCGCAGAATATTGCGGCGAGGAGCTTGTCGCCCGTATACTGAGGGATTCCGAGAAGTGCAAGCACGTCAAGCGCCGTTGAAAGCACAACAGTAACCCAAAGAGTCCTTGCTACAAGCTGTTTTCCCAGATAAATCCACATAAGGATAAGCAGGGGAATGTTCAACACAAGGTTTGCCGTACCCACGGGAAAATCAAAAAGATGGTTGAGTATAACGGCAACGCCCGTAACGCCGCTTTGGGCGATTTCGTTCGGAACTGAAAAGCTGTTGACACCTATGGAATAAAGAATACAGCCCACAAGCCATATTCCGTTGTTTTTCAACAGCTCAATAGCTTTTTCTTTTTTCATATAAAATCTCCGTTATTCGCATTTTATTGCGTCGTAAAGTTCGATTATACGGTCTGTTTCACCCTTGAGATAAAGCCAGCCGAAAAGGCTTTCAAGCCCCGTTGCGTAGTGATAATCCGCGCTCGACGCATTTTTTGGGATTCCGCCCGTATGGGCGTTTCTGCCTCTTTTGAAAACGGCTGTTTCGTCTTCGGTGAGAATGGGAAGAATTTTTCGCATACTCTCTGCCTGAGCCGCCGCGCAGACCTTTTTGCTCGCCATATTATGCAGGGCATTGACGGGTCTGTTTGCCTCGCACACAAGCTCGCTCCTTGTGAGCAGGTCAAATACCGTGTCGCCGATAAAAGCGAGGGTCAGGGGGCTGAGGGATGCAACATCCGCTTTTTTTTCAATCAGTAAATTCAACTTCCTTACCCCGCAATCAGTTAACAAAATCAAATTCAAGGTCATAAATGGAAACGGTATCGCCCTCATTTATGCCTCTTTCGCGCAGAGCATCGATTATGCCGCTTGAAATAAGAATTCTCTGGAAATATTGCAGGGACTCATAGTCATCAAGGTCCGTACGCTGAAGAATTTTGAGAAGCCACGCAGCCTCAACAAAATAAACATCGCCCTCAACACGGATTGTGAAGCCTTTATCCGCCTGCTTTTCAAACATTTCAAGGGGAATAACCTCAGCTTCATACTGCTTGATGGGGGGCAGGGTCTGAAGCTTATTCCATACCGCACTTATAAGCTCGCTTGTACCCTCAAGAATGGGAGCGCACATTGTGTGGTATTCATAGCCTTTTTCGGTGAAATATTTTTCAAGTCTTTCGAGCTGCTCATCGTCCGCAAGGTCGATTTTGTTGGCGCAGACAATCTGAGGTCGCTTTGCCAGCTCGGGGTCGAATTTTTCAAGCTCCTTGTTGATGATTTCAAAATCCTCAATGGGGTCTCTGCCCTCGCTGCCTGCGGCATCAACGATGTGAACAAGCAGTCTGCAGCGGTCGACATGGCGCAGGAATTCGTGGCCGAGACCGACTCCGTCGCCTGCACCCTCGATAAGACCGGGGATATCCGCCATAACAAATGAACTGCCCTCGCCCAGAGAAACAACGCCAAGTACGGGGGTGATGGTTGTGAAATGATAGTTTGCAATAATGGGCTTTGCCTGGCTTACAACGGAAACGAGAGTTGATTTGCCTACATTGGGGAAACCGAGAAGACCTACATCCGCAAGGAGCTTAAGCTCAAGGCTGACCTCCCATTCCTCGCCGGGTGTGCCGTTTTTTGCGAAACGGGGCACCTGCCTTGTGGGGGTTGCAAAGTGGGGGTTGCCCCAGCCGCCTCTGCCGCCCTTTGCGGCGATAAAAGGCTCGCTGCCCGACATATCCGCCATAACTGCGCCGCTTTCAACCTCTCTGATTATTGTGCCGCGAGGGACTTTGATTATGAGGTCCTCGCCGCCCTTGCCGTTTTTGCGCCCGCTTGCGCCGTTTTCGCCGTTGGGAGCTGTGTATTTTCTTTTGTAACGGAAGTCTGCAAGGGTTGCGAGGTTATCGTCAACCTGAAAAATAACATTTCCGCCCTTGCCGCCGTCACCGCCGTCGGGACCGCCTGCCGCAACATATTTTTCTCTGCGGAAGCTCACCGCACCGTTGCCGCCGTTACCTGCCTTTATTTTTATTTTCGCAATATCTACAAACATTTTATTAGTCCTTTTTCCTTTTTAAATTTCGAGCATAAAACTACATTTTATATTATATCCCATAAAACCGCATTTTACAATATATTTTTAAGTAACTTATTTTAAAAATATTATAATATTTACAAATAATTCACTACCATTTTCTGAAAAAGTATGTTATACTGTAGGATGAATTAAAATCGAGTAGTATCGGCAGGTGAGAAAATGGCAGTAATAATCAGTAAAATTGTTAAAGGAAGCTTGGCGGAAAAAAAGAGAATAAATGCAGGGGACAGGCTTGTGAGCATAAGCGGCAATCCGATTAACGATGTGCTGGATTACCGCTTTTATCTCAACGAAACAAAGCTTATCCTCACCCTTGAAACCGCAGAGGGCAAATCAAAGCTTGTGCTGATAAAAAAAGGCGAGTTTGAGGATATCGGGCTTGAATTTGAAACCTATCTTATGGATAAGCAGAGGAGCTGCAAAAACAAATGCATTTTCTGCTTTATCGACCAGCTTCCCAAGGGTTTGCGCAAGAGTCTTTATTTCAAGGACGATGATTCAAGGCTTTCGTTCCTTTTCGGAAATTACATTACTCTTACAAATCTTACGGATTCCGAGGCGGAGCGCATAATAAAAATGCATATCAGCCCCGTCAATGTTTCGGTGCAGACGATGAATCCCGAACTCAGGGTTAAAATGATGGCGAACCCAAAGGCGGGCGAATCGCTGAAATATCTGAAGCAGTTTGCGACGGCAGGAATTGCGCTGAATACTCAGCTTGTGCTTTGCCCCGGCATAAACGACGGTGCGGAGCTTGAACGCAGTCTGAATGAGCTTGCAGAGCTTTATCCCGCCGTGCAGAGCATTGCGGCTGTGCCTGTCGGTCTTTCCGACCACAGAGAGGGGCTTTACCCCCTTGAGCCGTACACAAAGGAAACCGCAGGTGAGGTTATTGATATCATTGACCGCTTCAATGCGGAGTTCGGGAAAAATCACGGTGAAATAATCGTATATGCGGCGGATGAATTTTATCTCAAGGCGCAGAGAGAAATGCCCGATGAAGATTATTACAACGGCTTTCCTCAGCTTGAAAACGGTGTTGGAATGTGGGCGCTTCTCAAATCTGAATTTGAGTGTGCATTGAGCGAGTGTGAAATAAAAAATCTTGACCGCAAGGTAACCGTTGTTACGGGCGAGGCGGCATATCCGCTGATAAAAGCCCTTGCGGAAAGCGCAGAGGGCAAAATAAAAGGTCTTACCGTGCAGGTTGTGGCGGCAAAAAACCGCCTTTTAGGCAGTATGATAACCGTTTCGGGTCTCCTTTGCGGTGCAGATATTGCGGCGGCTGTTGAGGGGCTTGAACTCGGCGAGGAGCTTATAATTCCGCCCAACTGCCTGCGGAGCGAGGGCGATATGTTCCTTGATGATATGACGATTGATGACCTTTCGGATAAATTAGGAATTAAGATTACACAAAACGGCAGCAGCGGAGAGGATTTGCTCTCTGCATTGACAGGAGGGATTTGAAATGTCGAATGTTGTAGCAATTGTCGGCAGACCTAACGTCGGCAAATCAACGCTTTTTAATAAGCTTGTGGGCGCAAGGCTTTCAATCGTAGATGATACCCCCGGTGTTACAAGGGACAGAATCTACGGTGAATGTGAATGGCTTAACAGGCATTTTCTGCTTATTGATACGGGCGGTATCGAGCCTTATTCGGATGATATCATCCTCAAGCAGATGAGAAGGCAGGCTCAGCTTGCTATTGACAGCGCAAATGTGATTATCCTTGTAACGGATATCCGTTCAGGCGTTGTTGCAACGGACAGCGAGGTTGCGGCGATGCTTCAAAAAAGCGGAAAGCCCGTTGTGCTTTGCGTAAACAAGTGCGATACTCCGGGTGAATTACCCCCCGATTTTTATGAGTTCTATAACCTCGGTCTCGGCGATCCCATTCCCGTTTCATCCGTTCACGGTATGGGTACGGGCGATTTGCTTGACGAGGTGCTTAAGTATCTGCCCGATGAGGGTGTTGAAAGTGACGAAGAGGATGCAATCAAGGTTGCCGTTATCGGCAAGCCCAATGCAGGCAAATCTTCGCTTGTAAACGCTGTTCTCGGTGAGGACAGAATGATTGTTTCCGACATTGCAGGCACAACGAGGGATGCAACGGACTCGATTGTTGAAAACGAACACGGCAAGTTTGTGTTTATCGACACCGCAGGTCTGCGCCGCAAGAGCAAGGTTTATGACCAGATTGAAAAATATTCCGTTATCCGTGCAAGGATGGCGGTTGAAAGAGCGCATGTATGCGTAATTATGATTGACGCAACCGAGGGCTTCACCGAGCAGGATTCAAAGGTTGCAGGCATTGCTCACGAAATGGGCAAGGGCTGCATTATTGCCGTCAACAAATGGGATGCCGTTGAAAAGGATGGCAAAACAATGGACAGTATGAGAAAACAGCTGATGAAGGATTTCTCATTTATGTCCTATGCGCCCATTATCTTTATTTCTGCAAAAGAAAAAATCAGACTTGACCGTCTTTTTGAGCTTATCAAGTTTGTTGATACGCAGAACGCAATGCGAATTTCAACGGGCAAACTCAACGATGTGCTTGCAGATGCAACCGCAAGAGTTCAGCCGCCAACAGATAAGGGCAAGCGCCTTAAGATTTACTATATGACTCAGGCTTCAACCAGACCGCCAACATTCGTTTGCTTTGTCAACAACGCCGAGCTTTTCCATTACAGCTATCAGCGTTATCTTGACAATCAGATAAGAGAAATTTTCGGTCTTGAGGGAACGCCCACAAGAATGGTAGTGCGTGAAAGAGAGTCAAACAAGAAATGATAGTTTTGGGAATTGACCCCGGCTATGCGATAGTCGGCTACGGCGTTGTTGAATATCGCAACAACCGTTTCAGGGTGCTTGATTACGGCGCAATAACAACCGAAGCGCACACACCTTTCAATGAAAGGCTTGAACGCATTTATGACTGCGCCTGTATGCTCGTTGAGAGATACAGACCCGATGCGATGGCGATTGAAAAGCTGTTTTTCAACACAAACCAGAAAACGGCGATTGATGTTGCTCAGGCGAGAGGCACTCTTGTGCTTGCGGCGCAGAAGGCAAAAATGCCGATTTTTGAATATACACCTTTGCAGGTGAAGCAGAGCGTTGTCGGTTACGGCAGGGCGGAGAAAAAGCAGGTGCAGGAAATGACAAGGGTTATGCTTAACCTTGAGAAAATTCCTAAGCCTGACGATGCCGCCGATGCCCTTGCAATGGCAATCTGCCATTGTCACAGCGCAGGCTCGCTGATAGGCTCGCTTCGCTCGCAGTGATATAAATTATATGTAGGGGCGATTCACGAATCGCCCGTTACCCTATAGGAGTTCAGACTATGTTTTACAGCTTAACAGGCAAGATAATATTTATTGATGAAAGCAGCGTTGCGCTTGAATGCGGCGGAGTTGCGTTCAGGCTTTTTGCAACGGGCAATACCCTGCGCAAATGCACCGTCGGCGATGTGCAGACTCTTTTCACTCACCTCAATGTGCGTGAAGATGCACTTGACCTTTTCGGTTTTGCAGAGAAGAATGAGCTTGATTGCTTCAAAATGCTTACGGGTGTTTCGGGCGTAGGACCCAAGGCGGCTCTTGCAATTCTTTCGCAGCTTACCCCCGATATGCTTGCGGTCAGCGTTGCGGGCGGCGATGTGAAAGCGATTACCGCGGCTCAGGGAGTAGGTCCGAAAATTGCGCAGAGAGTTGTGCTTGAGCTTAAAGGCAAGCTTGACGGCTTTGCAACAACCTCGGAAACTCTCGGTAATATTGCGGCGGCGCAGAAGGCAACCGTCAGCTATGCAGGCGAGGATGCTGTCAATGCGCTTGTTATGCTGGGCTACAGCAAATCCGAGGCAAGCATTGCAGTCGGCAGGCTTGACGGTAACCTTTCAACGGAAGAAATGATAAAGCAGGCGCTCAAAACCCTTGCAAAGAATTTTTAAAGGAGGATGAATTATGGATTTTGATATGGAAAACAGAATTGTATCTGCCGAATACTCATCCTCGGAGGATAACGACATAGAAGTTTCCCTGCGCCCCAAAACGCTTGATGAATATATCGGTCAGGATAAGGCGAAGGAAAATCTTTCAATTTATATTGAGGCGGCTCGCCGCAGAAACGAGCCTCTGGACCATGTTTTGCTTTACGGACCTCCGGGTCTGGGCAAAACTACCCTTGCAGGCATCATCGCCAACGAAATGGGCGTTAATTTCCGCGTAACAAGCGGTCCTGCAATCGAAAAGCCCGGCGACCTTGCGGCTTTGCTGACAAACCTTAACGAGGGTGATGTGCTTTTTATTGACGAAATCCACCGCCTTTCAAGAGCGGTTGAAGAAGTGCTTTACCCTGCAATGGAGGACAATGTGCTTGATATTATCATCGGCAAGGGTCCGTCGGCTCGCTCAATCCGCCTTGATTTGCACAAGTTTACCCTTGTAGGCGCAACTACAAGAGCAGGTCAGCTCAGCGCACCCTTGCGTGACCGCTTCGGCGTTATTCTGCGCCTTGAGCTTTACACTCCCGAGCAGCTTTCAAGCATTGTCAACAGAAGTGCGGGAATTCTCGATATCGATATCGACCCCGACGGCTCGCTTGAAATCGCATCGCGCTCAAGAGGCACACCCCGTATTGCAAACCGCCTGCTCAAAAGAGCGAGGGATTTTGCGCAGGTTGTGTGTGACGGTGCAATAACAAAAGAAGCCTCGTCGCTTGCCCTTGACAGAATGGAAATTGACCAATTGGGACTCGATTCCATTGACAGACTTATACTTAAAACAATGATAAAAAATTATAACGGCGGTCCCGTGGGACTTGAAACCATTGCGGCGGCAATCGGCGAAGAAGCCGTAACGATAGAAGATGTTTATGAACCTTACCTTATGCAGATTGGCTTCCTCAGCCGAACACCCCGAGGCAGAATGGTAACTCCCGCAGGCTATGCCCATCTGGGAATCCCGATGCCGGGTCAGCAGAGATTGGATGTGTAAATTATGAGAAAAGCAGATAATTGGCTTGATTATGAGCTTATAGATTGCTCCGACGGCGAAAGACTTGAAAGATGGGGAGATATTATCCTTGTGCGCCCCGACCCTCAGGTTATCTGGAAAACGCCAAAGGAAAATCCCCTCTGGTTTAATCCCCACGCAATTTATAACCGTTCAAACACAGGCGGCGGAAGCTGGAAAGTTTGCAAAAAAATGCACGATGTGTGGCAGATAGGTCTTGATGAGCTTAAGTTCAACATAAAAACAATGGGCTTCAAGCATACGGGACTTTTTCCCGAGCAGGCTGTCAACTGGCAGATGACGGCGGATATAATAAAGAATGCAGGCAGACCCGTCAAGGTGCTGAATCTTTTTGCATATACGGGCGGTGCAACCGTTGCGGCGCTTAAGGCAGGCGCAAGCGTAACTCATGTTGATGCTTCAAAGGGTATGACCCTCTGGGCAAAGGAGAATGCGGCGGGAAGCCACCTTTCCGATGCCCCCGTGCGCTGGCTTGTTGTTGACTGTATCAAGTTTGTTCAGCGTGAAATCAGACGCGGAAACAAATACGATATCATTATTATGGACCCTCCCTCGTACGGCAGAGGCCCCGGCGGAGAGGTCTGGAAGCTTGAAAACGAGGTTTATGATTTTGTTGACCTCTGCTCACAGCTTCTTTACGAAGATTCACTTATGGTGCTGATTAATTCCTACACAACGGGTCTTTCACCCAGCGTTATGGAATATATACTTGGCGAAACCGTTCAGAAGCAGTTCGGCGGCACAACCGAAAGCGACGAAATCGGCATTCCCGTTTCCTCAAAGGAAGGCAGAGTTCTTCCCTGCGGCGCAAGCGCAATATGGAAAGGAAAGAATGCAAAATAAAAACCGACAGGATTTTACTATGAGCGAAAAAATTATTGAATTTGACGATGTAACATTTATATATGATGCGGATGATGAGGAGACGCAGGTGCAGGCTTATCCTGCCCTGACCGATGTCAGCCTTGCAATCAATAAGGGTGAGTTTGTTGCCGTGCTTGGTCATAACGGCTCGGGCAAAAGCACCCTTGCGAAGCTGTGCAATGCTATCCTTGAGCCAACAAAAGGCACCGTTTCCGTCAAAGGCATTGTTCCCGATACCGAGGAAAAGGCGGACGAGGTGCGCCGCATTGTGGGTATGGTTTTCCAGAATCCCGATAACCAGATTGTTGCAACAATCGTTGAGGATGATGTTGCCTTCGGCCCCGAAAATCTCGGCATCGAGCCTGCAGAAATCCGCAGAAGAGTTGACGATGCCCTCAAGTGCGTCAATATGTATGACTTCCGCCACAGAGAGCCGCATAAGCTTTCGGGCGGTCAGAAGCAGAGGGTCGCCATTGCAGGCGTAATCGCAATGCAGACCGAATGCATCGTGCTTGACGAGCCTACCGCTATGCTCGACCCTATGGGCAGAGATGAGGTTATGCAGACGGTAAAACGCCTCAACAAAGAAATGGGCATAACCGTTGTGCTTGTTACTCACTTTATGGATGAAGCCGTGCAGGCGGACAGAGTTATCGTTATGGACGGCGGCAGACCCGTTATGGACGGTACTCCCAAAGAGGTTTTCACTCAGGTTGAAAAACTTCGCAGCTGCGGTCTTGATGTGCCGCAGTCAACCGAGCTTTGCCACAGCCTCGGCATAAAAGAGGGCGTGCTTGAGATTGACGAATGTGTGGATGAAATTGTCCGTGTGCTGGGAGGTGCCGTATGAGCTACGCAATTGAAACGGTAAAACTTACCCATTATTATTCAAAAGGCACCGTGCAGCAGGTTGCTGCAATAAACGATGTCAATCTGCAGATTGAAAAGGGCGAGCTTGTGGGCATTATCGGTCATACAGGCTCGGGTAAAAGCACCCTCATTTCCCATTTCAACGGACTTCTCAAGCCCGACAGCGGAAAGGTGCTTGTTGACGGCGTTGATATATGGAAGGATAAGGAAACCTTAAGGCAGTCACGCTTCAAGGTGGGTCTTTGCTTCCAGTATCCCGAATATCAGCTTTTTGAAGAAACTGTTTATAAAGATATCGCCTTCGGACCGAAGAATATGAAGCTTTCCGAGACTGAAATAAAAGAAAGAGTGCTTCGTGCCGCCGCATTTACGGGCGTTAAAGCGGAGCATCTCAACAAATCACCCTTCGACCTTTCGGGCGGTGAAAAAAGACGTGCCGCCATTGCAGGCGTTATGTCAATGGAGCCTGAGGTGCTTATCTTTGACGAACCTGCCGCAGGTCTTGACCCCCGAGGCAGAAAAGACCTTACGGAGCTTATTAAAAATTACAGAAAACAGACGGGCAGCACCGTGATTGTCGTTTCCCACAGTATGGAAGACATTGCGGGAATGGCGGACAGAATTATTGTTATGAATAACGCCTCTGTTGCAATGCAGGGCGACGTTGACGAAGTGTTTTCAAGGGGCGACGAGCTTCGCTCAATGGGTCTGAATGTACCCGAAATCACGGAGATTTTCGCAAAGCTCAGGGCAAAGGGCATTGATGTGCCTGCAAATGTTTATACCGTTGAGCAGGGCGAGAGAATTCTCCGCACCCTCATTGAAAGGGGGAGCGCAAAATGATAAGAGATATCACAATCGGTCAGTATTACCCCGGCAAATCTGTTTTGCACAGACTTGACCCGAGAATGAAGCTGATTCTCACATTTCTGCTTATCATAACGATTTTTCTTTGCAAAAGCTTCTTTTCGCTGGGGCTTATTGCCCTTGTTGCGGTGATATCCGCCGCAATTTCAAGCGTGCCTGCAAAGATGATGCTCAAAAGCCTCAAGCCCATTGTGATTATTCTTGTTTTCACGGCGGTGCTGAATATTATTTACACCGAGGGCGGCACGGTTTATTTTGAAAAATGGGGCATCGCAATAACGGAAAAGGGTGTCAATACCGCCATTTTCACTATGATAAGAATTGTGACCCTTGTTATCATCAGTTCATTGCTGACCTATACAACAACCCCCACAATGCTTACCGATGCAATCGAAAGGGTGCTTTCACCCCTTAAAATATTCAAAATTAAGGTTCATACCCTTGCTATGATGATGACTCTTGCCCTTCGTTTTATCCCCACTCTCATTGAGGAGATTGACCGCATTATGAATGCGCAGAAGGCGAGAGGTGCAGACCTTGAAAGCGGCGGAATAATTCAGCGTGCAAAGGCGCTTGTGCCTATTTTTATTCCTCTTATGGTTTCGTCGTTCAGGAGAGCATATGAGCTTGCGTTTGCAATGACCTGCCGCTGTTATACGGGCGGCGAGGGCAGAACAAGAATGAAGCAGATGAAGCTTGCGTTCAGAGATTTTGCGGCGCTTATTTTCTGCGTTGCCGTTACGGCAGGCGTTGTAGTTTTAAACCACTTTTTTGAGGCGGTTATTTAATGAGAAATTTACTTCTGACAATTTCATTTGACGGCACGGCTTATCACGGCTGGCAGGTGCAGGAAAATGCCGTTACCGTTCAGCAGACCTTGCAGGATGCACTTGAGCGTATCTGCTCAAAGCGTGACAATGTTGTGGGCTGTTCAAGAACGGATTCGGGCGTTCACGCAAATATGTATTGCTGTAATATCCGAACGGAAAGCGCAATAGACTGCAATAAGCTTGTGGGTGCGCTCAATGCGGTTTTGCCCCGTGACATTGCCGCCCTTGACTGCCGTGAGGTTGATTATGACTTTCACGCAAGGTATGATTGCAAGTCAAAGGAATATATCTATAAAATATGGAACTCACCCAACAAAAACCCGTTTTTATATAACTACTCATTGCATTATAAATATCCTCTCGATGAAAAATTCCTCAATGAGCAGGCAAAGGCATATATCGGTACCCATTATTTTGATTCCTTCTGCGCCGCAGGCAGCAGCGTTGAGGATACAAAAAGAACGGTGAAGAATGCCGCTGTTGAGCGTGAGGGAGATATGGTTATTTTCAGGGTTGAGGCAGACGGCTTCCTCTATAATATGGTGCGTATTATGACGGGAACTCTGATTGATATTGCAAGGGGCAGAATCCCTGCGGATTCCATAGATAAAATAATACTTTCACGCAACCGTGAGGCGGCGGGATACACCGCACCTGCCCACGGACTATATCTGAATAAGATACATTATTAATAAAGGAGGCGGCTTGATGGCTGAAAAAAAGATTATTGACCTTTCAAAGCAGAGAAACAAAAAAATTATCAAAAAGATTTTCAGAATAATCCGCATTCCCTTGGTTATTCTTGTTGTTTGCTGTGCGCTTTTCCTGAGTGCAAGGCTGCTCGGCAATGTTGCGATGTCAAATGTGACGGATACCGTCAGAGAAGTGAAAACCTGGTTTTCCAAAGGCAGCGGATATCCCCACAGCCTCGATTCCTTTGAATTCCGCAAGGTTACGGATATCGGCGGAAAGCCTCTGGTGATTTACGGCGAATCCGCTCAGGTGCTGAGTTCATCGGCAGGCGAAATGTTCTCGCTCAAGCTTGATTCTGCAGACTCCAGGGTTATTTCCAAAAACGGCAGAGCGCTGATTTACAGCAGCACCTCCAACAAGGTCATTCTTCAGAGCAGAACGGAGGAACTTGGCAAGGTTGAGGAGGAATACACGGTTGTTGCCGTGGGACTTTCAAAAAACGGATGCATTGCAACGTCCCGTTCATCCGATGAATCGCAGAGTGTTTTGACTGTTTATAACAGATATTTTGAAAAGGTGTTCCAATGGAATTGCTCGCAGGAGCGTATTTCCGATATCGGACTTTCCAAAAACGGAAAGAATGTTGTGGTTACTGCGGTAGGAACGGAAAATGCCGAAATATACACAAGAATTATTATTTTCAACATAAATTCTTCAGAGCCCAAGGCGGATTTAAGATACAGAGGAACTCTTTTCCTCAAAGCGATTTACACCGACTCCAACAAAATCATTGCCGTCGGCGATAACAAAACAGTTGTGCTTGATAAAAACGGCGATACAATTGAGGAGCTTGTTTATTCCGAGGACAGCATATCGGCAGTTTCCGTTGACGATACGGGCAACACGGTTATCTGCTACGAAGAATTCGGCGGCTCAAAAACGGCGGTTGTCAGATATGCCAAAAACGGCAGACAAACTGCGAATTTCACCGTTGACGGTGTTCCCGATTGCGTTGCACTCAGCGGCGGCAAAATTGCCATTTCAAGCGGTGCGGATATAACCGTGTATACCACAAGCGGAAAAGAAAGCAAAAAGATTGAGGCTGAACATACGGTGACGGAGCTTTTCTGGAGCTCGGGAACTCTTTATACCGTTGAAAACAGCAGCATTTATAAGTATTAAGGGGGAGTGAATATGGATTTCTTACCTTTGATTCTTGACGGAATACTGATACTTATTTTTGCCTCATTTATCATTAACGGCAGAAGAAAAGGCTTTATAAAAACTGTCTTTTCATTGATTGTAACGGTTATCAGCATTATTGTTGCAAAGGAATATTCTCCTGCCGCGGCGCAATGGGTCAATGATAACTTTATTCACGAAATGGGCGTTGAGTGGCTCACGAAGCTTATTTCGGATAACATAAGCAGCGGCGCTCAGGCGGTTGCGGATGCAATTCCTGCGGCTGTTTCGGATGCGGTTGCAGCTTTTGCAAACACCTCGGTTGAAGCCTTGCTTTCGGGTGTTGCCACAAGCGCCGAAATTGCACAGGCGGCAGAAAAAATCTATACGGCTGCGGAAAATGCGTTTATCCTTACCGTTATATCTGCAGTTTGCTTCCTTGTTATTTTTGCGGTTACAAATGTAATTCTCTCTTTGGGAGTTTCCGTGATTAATGTGATTGCGAAGCTTCCCGTGATAAAGAGCATCAACAAGCTTCTCGGCGGTATAATCGGAGCAATAAAGGGTGCAATCGGAATTTCCGTGATTTGCTCCGTGCTTGCAAGCGTTGCAAAGCTTTTTGCGGATTCGCCTCTGCAGATTGCGGTTGACGGCTCGGCGATAACACAGTTTGTTTGCAAATTAATATCAGTTATTTAAGGAGACGAAAAAAATGAAAGCATTGTTAAAAGAATATTTTACAGGTTGTCTTACTATTCCCAATCTTCTTTCACTCATCAGAATTGCACTTATCCCCGTTTTTGCAGTACTTTTCAATGACGGCAATTATCTCTGGGCGGTAATAGTGCTTGCAATTTCGGGTCTTACGGACTTTTTTGACGGCAAGATTGCCCGAAAATTCAATCAGATAAGCGCAATGGGTAAGCTTCTTGACCCTATTGCGGATAAGATGAGCCAGATTACCATTGCAATTATGTTTTATCTCACTTTCAGCAACAGCAGCGACGAAACCGTAAAAACTTTCAGCTGGATTTTTCTTGTATTCCTTATCAAAGAAGCGCTTATGGTTGTTGTTGCGGCAGGTATGATTGCATTCGGTCTCAAGCCCGTTGCGGCTGAAATGCCCGGTAAGATTGCAACCTTTGCTTTTTATACAATTATGTGTCTTATAATGGCATTCGGTCCCGATATCGGCATTCTCGGCGGTGTATATACCCTTTCCGCAACGGTTATGCTTATTCTTGTAGGTATCAGCGTTGTTCTTACTCTGATTGCATTTTTCAGCTACGCTCCCGGAGTTATCAATCAGATTAAAGAAAAGAAAAATTCAAAATAAACAGCAAAAGGAAATATATAAATGAAACAGGTTTTATGTGCAAAATGCAAAAAACGCCCCGCAATGTTTTTTGTAACAAAGGTTGAGGGCGAAAAGACCACTCAGGAGGGTCTTTGCATAAAGTGTGCAATGGAAATGAATATCGGCCCCGTCAAGCAGATTATGCAGAGTATGGGTATTTCGGAGGATGAGCTGGAGGATGTCAGCGAGCAGTTCGAAGCTATGTTCGGCGAGGACGGCGGCTTTGAACCCGGCGGTGCAGGAACAATGCCCTTTCTCCAGAATTTCGGCGCAATGAACGGCTCGGCAGGCGAGGAAAAGGCTCAGGGCGAGGCGCAGGAAAGCACCGAGGACAAGAAGAAAAAATGGGGCGGCAGAAAAGGCAAAAATGCCGAAAATGCGGAGAAAAAGCTCAAATATCTGAACCAGTTCTGCACAAATCTTACCGCAAAAGCCAAGGCAGGCAAGGTTGACCGCATCATCGGCAGAGAAAACGAAATTTACAGAGCAATTCAGATTCTTTGCAGAAGGCAGAAGAATAACCCCTGCTTTATCGGTGAGCCGGGTGTCGGTAAAACCGCAATCGCAGAGGGTCTTGCTCTTAAAATAGCAAACGGCGATGTCCCCGCAAAGCTCAAGGATAAGGAAATTCATATGCTTGACCTTGCGGCGCTTGTTGCGGGAACTCAGTTCAGAGGTCAGTTTGAGAGCAGAATCAAGGGACTTGTTGAGGAAGTAAGAAGCGAAGGCAACATCATTCTTTTCATTGACGAGGTGCATTCACTTGTCGGCACGGGCGATGCGGAAGGCTCAATGAACGCTGCGAATATCCTCAAGCCCTCACTTTCAAGAGGCGAAATTCAGATTATCGGCGCAACAACCTTCACCGAATACAGAAAATATATCGAAAAGGATGCCGCACTTGAACGCAGACTTCAGCCTATCAGGGTTGAGGAGCCTTCGGTTGAGCAGACCGCCGAAATGCTTAAGGGAATCAAGGATTATTACGAGGATTTCCACAGAGTAAGAGTAACGGATACGCTTATTGAAAAGGCTGTCAGCCTTTCGGAAAGATATATTAACGACAGATTTTTGCCCGATAAGGCAATTGACCTTCTCGACGAAGCCTGCACCTGCGCAAATCTGCGCAACAAGAGCATAAGCGATTATGAGGTTGCGTTGGCAGAGCTTGCGGATATGGAGGCTCACGAAGCGGAGCTTATGGAAGCAAGCGAGGCGGATTACGAGGAAATCGCAAAGGTCAAGGCAGAAATTCTTCAGAAAAAAGAAGAAGTCAAAAAGCTTGAGGAGCTTGCATCCGATAACCACGTTACGGAGGATGACCTTGCAAGAGTTATTCAGCTCTGGACGGGTATTCCCGCAAGCAAGGTTATCGAAAGCGACCTTCGCCGCCTTTCACAGCTTGAGGAAAATCTCAGGGCAGGGCTTATCGGTCAGGACGAGGCAATTTCGCTCGTCAGCGCCGCTGTCAGAAGGGGCAGAGTGCAGATTAACCCCAGAAGAAGACCTGCTTCATTTATCTTCGTAGGTCCTACGGGTGTCGGCAAAACGGAGCTTGTAAAGCTGCTCGCAAAGGAGCTTTTTGACACTCCCGAAACGCTTATCAGACTTGATATGAGCGAATTTATGGAGAAGCATTCCGTTTCAAGAATCATCGGCTCGCCTCCCGGCTATGTCGGCTATGATGAGGCAGGTCAGCTCACCGAAAAGGTGCGCCGCAAGCCCTATTCGGTAGTGCTTTTTGATGAAATTGAAAAGGCTCATCCCGATGTTATGAATATTCTGCTTCAGATTCTTGACGAAGGCAAAATCACCGATGCTCAGGGCAGAAACGTAAGCTTTGAAAACACGGTTATTGTTATGACCTCAAACGCAGGCAGCAACAGAGGCTCGGGCGCGCTCGGCTTTGCAAAGACAAAGAACGATGCATCAAAGGAAAGAGCAATGAAGGCTCTCAACGAATTCCTCCGCCCCGAATTT
Source organism: Acutalibacteraceae bacterium (assembly GCA_045632815.1). Taxonomy (GTDB): domain Bacteria; phylum Bacillota; class Clostridia; order Oscillospirales; family Acutalibacteraceae; genus CAG-177. Next base: position 23,822 of record JAZQXJ010000005.1, read on the forward strand.
ATCGGCAGAGTGGATGAGGTTGTTGTTTTCAACGACCTTACTCAGGAAGATTACGAGGAAATTGCCGTGCTTATGCTCAAAGAGCTTGTTGACCCCATGATTGACAAGGGAATCACCTTTACATGGGATGATGCGGCAATCAGCACAATTGCACGCCTTTCCGTTGACGGCCCCAGAGGCGCAAGAGATTTGCGCAACACAATCCGCAGAAATGTTGAGGATGTTATCACCGAAAAAATCGTCAACAGCTATGATAAACCCGTCAAGGCGGTTAAGCTCACTGCAGAGGGTGACAAGATTATCTGTAATTTTGAATAATTTTCACGGCTCCGTGCATATTCTGTACGGAGCTGATTTTTTGAAAAAAGAGGTTGACAAAATTTGACAGAGGATATATATTAAATGAGGTTAGTCAAGACTAACTGCAATGTTTTAAAAAATCAAACAAAAAGATTATTTTGTTCAAAGCCTTGTTTTGTCTGATTTTACAAAAATAAAAAACCGGAAATTTTCAGCCCTGAAATCTGTTGACAAATCAAGGAAAAATGTTTAATATTGTTGTAGTTAGTGCAGGCTAATTCGAAAGATTGATTTTGGAGTACGGTATATGAATCTCACACAAGCAAAGGAAGGAATTGAATATATCATTCAGGCTATAGAGACCGATGATGAGGAGCTTGAAGCGTTTCTCTTTTCTCTCGGTTGCTACAGCGGTGAGCCTATAACAGTTATTTCCCATATAAAGGGCGGCTGCGTTGTTTCCATCAAGGACGGCAGATACAACATCGACAACCAGCTTGCCGAAGCAATATTAATATGAGTATAAAATAATCGGCGGAAGCGGATTATTTTTTTGAAGGCGGGTTAGTGTTAGCTAACTGTGAGTCGTTTATAAACACAAGTTGTTTTCAAGGAGGAAAGAAAATGAGAATTGCGTTGGCAGGTAACCCCAACAGCGGCAAAACAACGATGTATAACGCTCTTACCGGCAGAAACGAAAAGGTCGGTAACTGGGCAGGCGTTACCGTTGACAAAAAGGAGCATCCTATCAGGAAAAATCTTTGCGGCGGCAAGGACGGTGTAATTGCCGTTGACCTTCCGGGCGCATATTCAATGTCGCCTTTCACCTCGGAGGAAAGTATTACAAGAGATTATATAAAAAACGAAAAGCCTGATGTTATCATCAATATTGTTGATGCAACCAACCTGAGCAGAAGTCTTTTCTTCACAACACAGCTTCTTGAGCTTGGTGTTCCCGTTGTTGTTGCCCTCAACAAGTCGGATATAAACAAGAAAAAAGAAACAAAAATTGACGCCGCTGCTCTTTCAAAAAAGCTTGGTTGCCCCGTTATTGAAACCGTTTCCTCGTCGGCAGACGGAACGGATGCCGTTGTTGAGGCGGCGATGAAGGCTGTCGGCAAGGGTCAGAGCGCTCCTTTTATTCAGAATAATGTTAATCTTTTTGACAAGGCGGCTGTTACCGAGGCGGACAGAAAACGCTTTGCTTTTGTTAACGGAATCGTAAAAGATGTTGAAAGCCGCAAGGTTTATACGAAGGACAGAAATTTTCAGGATAAAATCGATGCCGTGCTTACCAACAGATGGCTCGGAATTCCCATTTTTGCCGTTGTTATGTTTGCGGTGTTCTGGATTTCTCAGGCAGGTCCCGGTGCGTGGATTGCAGAGGGCTATGAGCTTTCGGACGGCAGAATAATCCCCGGTCTTGTAACTCTTCTTGAGGGCTTTCAGGGTTGGGTAGGCGGATTTTTCGGAAATGTGAATCCTCTCCTTTATGCGCTTCTTATTGACGGCGTAATCGGCGGAGCAATTGCGGTTATCGGTTTCCTTCCCCTTGTTATGGTTATGTATTTCCTCATTGCCTTGCTTGAGGATTGCGGCTATATGGCTCGTGTTTCCGTTGTGCTTGACCCCATTTTCAAAAAAGTAGGCCTCAGCGGCAAATCCGTAATTCCCTTCGTTATCGGCACGGGTTGTGCAATTCCCGGTGTTATGGCTTGCAGAACAATCCGCAACGAGCGTGAGCGCAGAGCAACGGCAATGCTTGCTCCGTTTATGCCCTGCGGTGCAAAAATTCCCGTTATCAGCCTTTTTGCAGGTGCATTCTTTGAGGATGCAAGCTGGGTTGCGCCTCTTATGTATTTTGCAGGTATTGCAATCATCTTTTTCAGCGCACTTATAATCAATAAGATTACGGGTTACACGGCAAAAAGGTCTTTCTTTATCATCGAGCTTCCCGAATACAAAATCCCCAACCTTTGGCGGGCTGTCAAGTCGATGTGCAGGCGCGGTTGGGAATACATAGTAAAAGCGGCAACAATCATTCTGATTTGCAACACCGCAATCCAGGTTATGCAGAGCTTTGACTGGAGCTTCAAGGTTGCCGAAAGTGCAGATGCATCAATTCTTGCATCAATCGCAGGACCATTTGCATATCTTCTTGTTCCCGTTGTTGGCGTTCTTTCGTGGCAGCTTGCGGCGGCTGCTGTTACCGGATTCATTGCAAAGGAAAATGTTGTAGGCACGCTTGCCGTCTGCTTTGTGGGGCTTGAAAATCTTATTGACACAGAGGAGCTTGCGCTTATGGAGGGCGCAGGCGCAGAGGTTGCAAGTGCATTTGCAATCACAAAGGCGGCGGCTCTCGCTTACCTTATGTTCAACCTGTTCACTCCTCCCTGCTTTGCGGCAATGGGCGCAATGAACAGCGAAATGAAGAGCGCAAAGTGGCTTTTTGGCGGTATCGCTTTTCAGCTCGGCACGGGCTTTACGGTAGGCTTCCTTGTTTATCAGCTCGGAACGCTTATCACAACCGGCTCATTCGGCAAAGGCTTTGTTTACGGTCTTGTTGCGGTAATCGCATATGCGGCGATTCTTGTTGCCCTCGGCATCAGGTCGGACAGAATAATAAAGAAGAATAAGGCGCTCAAAGCAAAAAAATCACCCGTAACCGTGAAAAAATAAACGGAGAAAACCATGGAAAATATTATTATAACCGCAATTATCGTTGCGATTGTCGCCCTTGCAATTCTTTATATAGTAAAAGAAAAAAAGAAGGGCAAAAAATGCATAGGCTGTCCCTATTGCTCGGCGGACGGCAAATGCGGCGGCTCCTGCAACGAGGACAAATAAAATTACCCTGCAGAGTTTTTGGCTCTGCAGGGTTTTTTTAATATTCGCCGAGTTCTTGCATTGTAACTTCTTCTTTTTCAAAATGAGAAACATATTTATCCTGATAATAATTTTCTGCGGAGTATGTAATCTCGCCTTTTTCGTTGATTGTCAATACGGTGCAGCCTCTCTGCGAGCCGAGCTTTGAAATGCCGCTGTATGCGAGGTAATCAACGCTGTATGAGTATGTAAGATTGATGCCTTTGTAGTTGAGCGAGAAATTGTTGAGATGGTCGTGTCCGCAGAATACGGTGTCCGTACTGCCGAGTTCAAGCATTGTTTCAAAGAAGTTGTCATCGTGAACACCGGGATAAACAACGGGTCCGCTTTCGCCCGCTCTGCCGTAGACAAGCTTGACATTTTCCGTGTCCGCATAGCCGTTGGCGGCATATTCATCCCAGGCATCCTTGTATTCACCGATAGGAATGTGAAGAAATACCGTTGAAGGCACATTGAGAAGCTGAAGGTTATTTTTCATAAACTCCGAATTGCTTGATGCAAGCATTTTGAACTCGTTGTATTTATTGTTTTCTTCAATCACGCTTCTGTACCATTCAATCTGATTTTCGTGAATGTTATCGTATTTCCAGAAGATGCCGAAAATATCGCCGTCAACATATGAATGAGAATCGATTGTGAAGATTGAACGGGTGATGAGTCCGTCGGAATTGATAATGTTGAAAACCTGATTTCCGTAGCCGTCAACATTCTCTGCGCCGTCGCTGATAAGGCAATGGGGATATTGCGAGTAGAAATCGGTTATAGCTTCGCGGTCAAAGTAGCTGTATGCTTCGGTGTCGTGGTTGCCGAAAGTGACGGTCCAGTAAACTCCGAGGGTTTCCATAAGCTCTGCAAGAAGCTTTGCTCCCGATTTGTTGTTGAAGGTGCCTGCCTGGAAAGGCACGGGATAAGCCATATCGCCTGAAAAAACAACAAAATCGGGCTTTTCGGCGCTTATCATTGCGGCAACCGCATTTATTGACATTGCATCTTTCTTTGCGGACATCCAGCCGCCGCCGAGGTGAATATCCGTAAGCTGAAGAACTTTGAGTTCTTTGTCCGAAAGGATATTATACACTCCGTTGCCTTTTTCTTCGATTTTCAGCTCTGTGCCGACAGCGGGGAATTGATGAGCTTTTTCTATGTTTGAATTAAGAAGCGTGGTGTTGACGATTGCCGTAATACCTGCAACCGCAACGATAACCGCAAAAATAACAGCAAGCATACGCTTTGCTTTTTTTGACTTGTTTTTCTTTGCCATTGTTACCTCCGTGATGTTTAAAAGGCGCAGCTTTTACGGCTGCGCCTTTGCTGTTAAAAGAGATTGATGATTGTGAACCAGATTGTCTTGAAGAATGCGCCGATAACCGCACCAACGGATGATTCGTTTGCGTAGAGGTCATACTGAGCGAGCATAGCATCGTTATCTGCATAGAAATCAACATATTCAACGATTTCGGTTTCGTAGTCTGTTGTGTTCTCGTTGATGTCAATGATTCTTACGCCTCTGCCGTAGTCGCCGTATGAGCCGAAGCCTGCTGTGGGAGTGTTGACAAGGTCAACGCCCTGATAGCTTACTTCAAATGTGTTCTTATGGTCGTGACCGAAGAACATTGCAACAACATCGCCCTGAGCAACAACTGTTTCAAACTGAGCGCAGTCTTTGTTTGAGGGAGGGCAGGGCATTTCATTGATAACGCCTTTTTTGAGAACTTCGGGCTTGATTGCATTGTATGTGATTGAGCCGTCATCGTTCTCAACTTCAACATACTCGTAGTTGTCCTTTTCGCTTTCGGGAACTTCAACTATAACATCATAAATTTCGTTAACGATGATGTGCTGGAACATCATTGAGGGAACAACGTTGCCGCCGTTCTGAGCCTTGAGAGCGTTTGATGTTTTAACATACCAATCAAGCTGATCCTGATGAACATAGTCATAGCCGCCTCTTTCACCATCGTACATATTTGAGTCGATCATCCAGAGGTTATAAGCAACCTTTGTTGCATCCTTTGACGAGTAGATGGGAAGGTTGTATGTGCCGCAGCCGTAGAGAGCCTCGCCTTCATCGATTGCAACGCAGCAGTCGTATGAAGTGTAAACTTCCATCTGATATTCTTTTGAAACTATTTCTTCAGCGTCGTGGTTGCCGAAAGTAACTGCAACGGGGATGCCGATTTCTTCAAAAACTGACATAAAGTTGTTGATTGCAGTCTTAACGAGGAGCTTGTCAACAGCTTCTGTGCCGAGTGTTGCTGAACCTGCGGAAATGTTGTCGCCTGTGAGAACGATGAGGTCGGGCTGCTCGGCAATAACAACTTCCTTGAGGAATTTCTTTGTTGCGGGTGTGAGAAGTGTGCCGTCCTGAATGTCGGAAATCTGCATAATGCGGAAATTTCCGTCAGCGTCAAACTGAAGTTTTGTGTCTGCATTTGATGCGCCTGCTGTAACAAGCATTGCAAAAGCAAGGACAACTGCCATAAAAATTGAGAGTGCTTTTTTCATTTCTGAAGTCTCCTTATAATAAATTTACGAGGTACATTATAACACTCTTTTTTTATCTCAACAAGGATTAATATTAATTTTGATGTTATGCACAAAATAAAATACAAAAATTTGTTTATTGTGCATATCGGAAAAAGGGGTGTTTTTATGGTAAAATAAAACGATTGGAGGTTGAGATTTATGAACCTTACAAAAGGCGATTTTGCACAGCCTGTAAAGAGTCTTTCGGGCGGATATCTTTTCTGCCATTTTGTCGGTAACGATGAGGGGGAGGAGAGAATTCATTTTTCTCTGAGCAAGGACGGCTACAATTACAGACCTCTCAACGGCAACAAGCCCGTTATAATACAGACAAAGGGCAAAAAATGCGTGCGTGACCCTTATATTTTCAAAGGGCAGAACGGATTTTATTACATAATCGGCACGGATATGAAATGCGCCGAGGGCTGGACATCAAACCACGCTCTTGTAACCTGGAAATCCGCAGACCTTGTGAATTGGACGGACGAAACGATAATTGATATGCGTGAGCTGGGCGGAGAGTTTGCAACAACAACCCGTGCGTGGGCGCCTCAGGCGATATGGGACGAAAAAGCGGGCAGATATATGGTGTACTGGGCAAATTCAACGCAAGAAAACGATGTTGCCGCAATGTATTACGCATATACCGACGATTTCAAGTCCATAACAATGCCCGAGCTGCTTTATGAGCGCAAGGGAATCCAGACAATTGACGGCGATATAACATACAAAGACGGTTGGTTTTATCTCTATTTCAAGCACGATGAGGACCAGACCATTGCCTATGTAAAATCAAAGAATGTCAACGGACCTTATGAAGACAGCCCCGTGGTTGTATCCCTTTCGGAGCATGGCGTTGAGGGCAGCTCAATGTACCGTGTTACGGGTACGGACAGCTGGATAATGCTTATGGATGAATACGGTACGGGCAACTTTTTTATGCAGATGACCGAGGATATGGAAAATTTCAGGGCGGTTGACCCCGAAAAATACAGCTTTGACGGTGTAAGACCCCGTCACGGCTCGGTTGTTGCAATCACTGATGAAGAATATGAAAGGCTTGTTAAAGCTTTCGGAATATAAAGGAGATTTATTATGGAAAAAGTAGCAATTTACGGTGCGGGTTCTCTCGGCACGGTTCTCGGAGCTTATATGACAAAAAACGGTGTTGACGTTGAGCTTGTTAACCGCAACAAGGCTCACGTTGCGGCTCTTAACGAAAAGGGCGCTCATATTACGGGTACGGTTGAAATGACAGTTCCCGTCAAAGCGATTACACCCGACGAAATGAGCGGAAAATACAGCGTTATTTTCCTTATGACAAAGCAGCTTCACAATCCCGAGGTTGTAACCTTCCTCAAGCCTTTCCTTACCGATGACGGCGTTGTTGTTACATTGCAGAACGGTATCCCCGAGCCCGGTATTGCAGAAATCATCGGCAAGGAGCATACTATGGGCTGTGCCGTTGAATGGGGCGCAAACCTTGCGGCTCCCGGCGAATGTGTGCTTACAAGCGAGCCCGACAGCCTTTCTTATCATATGGGCAAGATGGACGGAATTACCGACGCTCAGGTTAAAACGGTAACAGAGCTTCTCGAAAAAATGTGTCCCGTTCATTTTGAAGAAAACCTTATCGGCACAAGATGGTCAAAGCTCCTCATCAACGCAACCTTCTCGGGTCTCGGCACGGTTATGGGCGGCACCTTCGGCACCGTTACGGGCGATGCATTCGCACGCAAGGTGGCTGTACGCTGTATGAAAGAGTGCATCGATGTCGGTCACGCGGCAGGTGCGGAGTTTGCACCCGTTCAGGGCAAGAACATAGTCGGTCTTTTCTACTATACAAACCCCGTCAAGCGTGCTGTTTCGCAGCTCCTTGTTCCCATTGCAATGAAAAAGCATAAGGATATCATTCCCTCAATGCTTCAGGACCTTCGCAACGGCAAGCCCTGCGAAATCGATGCAATCAACGGCGTTGTCTGCGATTGGGGCAAAAAGTGCGGAGTACCCACACCCATCAACGACAGAATCGTTGAAATCGTTAAAAAAGAGCAGTCAGGCGAGCTTAAGCTTGAGGCTTCAAACATAAAACTTTTTGCAGATTTACTTTGATTGTCTGTTGAGGAGAAGTGTCTATGACTAAAAAGATAATATCTGTTGTTATGGCCCTGATTCTGGTTCTGGGCATAGTACCCGTTGCGATGGCAGAAACTGCAGATGACCGTAACTATACAATAAAAACAGAGTTTTACGGCTATGATGAGGCGGCGGAAGAATGGGTGCCTGTCACAACCGCTTCGGGCGGCGAAACCCTCAAAATGAGAGGCTCCGTTTCAACAAACTATGTTTCGGGTCCCGCAAGCTTCCTGCTGGCTTATGACAAGTCAGTAATCAGCGCAAACCTGCCGGCAAGCTCGGCGGCTGAGCTTGAAATCAATCCCGACTCAACTTTTGCTTACTATAATATTCAGATGGTAAGAGCCGCAAACGGCGCAAATGCCGCGGCTCAGCAGCTCGGTCTGGGCAATATCACTCAGGAAGAGTTCGACAAATATGCGTTTATTGCAGGCTCGATAATCACCAACGGCTGTGTTCAGTATGACGGCTCGGAGTGGCTGTTTGAGATTGATATGACCGTGCTTAAGGGTCAGAAAGGCGAAAGCTTTGAATGCGTGATTCTCCCCGGAACGGCTATGTCGGTGACTAACAAAAGGGGAATGGTTAATTTCCCTTACGCCCCCTCGGTTTCGTCTGACCTGACAACAGTAAGCTCGGCTTCAAACTGGTACACAGGCACACCCGTTATTGAGGCAAGCAAAATCAGCGTTATTGCCAACTCCCTTGTTCCCGAATTTTATGATGTGACTTTCCGCGCAAACGGCGGTTTGTTTGATGACGGTGCGGAGCTGGCGGTAATTCCCGTTGAATCCTATACGGAAATTGTTGCTTGCGAAGCGCCTTCAAAGCAAGGCTATGTTTTTGCAGGCTGGTCAGAGAGCGAAAACGGCGATATCGTTGAGGATTTCGGCATTATGCCTGAGCAGAATAAGGAATACTATGCGCAATGGGTGCCTGCAACGGATACCGTTTATACCGTTGAATATTACAATATGCAGACCGACGGCACATATAATCTGACGGCAACGGAGTACGAAGGCACAACGAACGAAACCGTAAACGCAACCTGCAGCGTTGCGGACGGCTTTGTGCTGAACGAGGAAAAGAGCGTTCTCAGCGGTGTTGTTGCTCCCGACGGCTTGCTTGTGCTTAAGGTATATATCGACAGAAAAACATTCAGCTTCACAGCAGTTGTTGACGGCGTTGAAACCGTAACCGAATACTATTACGGCGCAAATGTAATAGCACCCGCAACGCCCGAAAAGCAAGGCTATGCATTTAACGGCTGGGACGGCGAAATCCCTGCAACAATGCCTGCGGAAGATGTTGTTGTTACGGCAAACTGGATAGCGGCAGATGATGTTGCATACACCGTTGAAACATATACAATGCAGCCCGACGGCACATACAGTCTGACAACAACCGCACACGAAGGCACAACCGAAGAAACCGTAAACGCAACCTGCAACGTTTCAGAAGGCTTTGTGCTGAACGAGGAAAAGAGCGTTCTCAGCGGCGTTGTTGCTCCTGACGGCTCGCTTGTGCTTAAGGTATATATTGACAGAAAAACATTCAGCTTCACAACCGTTGTAAACGGCAATTCAACAACAGCCGAATACCTTTACGGCGCAACCGTAACAGCGCCCGCAACACCCTCTGTTCAGGGCTATACATTCAGGGGTTGGGACAGCGAAATCCCTGCAACAATGCCTGCAAAGGATGTTACTGTAACCGCGAAATTCAGCGTAGCGGCAACCGTGAGCATAAAAAATAATCCTGTTTCAAGAACAATCAATTACGGTGAAACCCTCCGCCTTACTGCGGAAACCGCAAATATGCCTGCAGACGCATATGTTAAGTGGTATGTTGAGGGCAGCGGTGTTTCAATGAGACAGGATGCGGAAAATTCTGCCTGCGATATAACTTCAACAGGCAACGGTACGGTTACGGTAACCGCAAAAGTCGTTGATAAAAACGGCAATCCTCTTTCAAACGACAGCGGCGAAATTTCCGATTCGCAGACGGTTGTTTCAAAGGCGGGACTCTGGCAGAAGATTGTATCGTTCTTCAAGAATCTTTTCGGCTCAAACAGAACAATAATTCAGTTGTTCAAGGCTTTTTAAAAAGAGGTGTTACCCTTGTCGTATAAAAACAGAATTGATTTGCATATGCATACCCTCGGCTCGTTTGACGGCAATTATCCTGCCGCCGATATGTGCGGAGCCGCAGTTGAAAACGGGCTTGCAACAATAGCCATTACCGACCATTTTGATGTTGATTTTTTTGAGAGACATAATCTTGATGTGCGCCAGAAAAACAGCTATGAGGATATCTGCTCCGCAAAAGAGATGTTTGACGGGAAAATCAGACTCCTGCGCGGCATCGAGATGGGTCAGCCTGCTTATGAGCCTGAGCTGACGGAAAAATCCCTTGCCCGTTATGAATATGATTTCGTTATCGGCTCAATCCATAATCTCAGAGGTATGCCTGATTTCAGCGACCTTGATTACCCCAACTACACCGATGAAAAAATCTATTCTCTCCTTGATGAATATTTCAATGAGGAGCTTATCCTTGCAAAGTGGAACGGTTTTGACACCCTTGCTCACCTGACATATCCCTTGAGATATCTTGCTCAGCACGGCAGGACGGACATCGACCTGAGCCGTTTTGACGAAATAACCGATGAAATTTTCAAGGTGCTTATCGCAAACGGAAAGGCGCTTGAAATCAACACAAGCGGTCTGCGTCAGCCAATCGGCAAAACAATGCCTACGGATAATTATGTGCGCCGTTTCAGAGAGCTTGGCGGTGAGCTGCTGACTCTCGGCTCCGATGCTCATTTTACCGAGCATGTGGGCGCAGGCATCGACAGAGGCTACGAAATTGCCGAAGCTTGCGGTTTTGAATATGTAACATACTTTGAAAACCGCAAACCCGTTCAGGTTAAAATTGAAAAATAACAAAAATGTGAGCAGTGCATTGCACAGCTCACATTTTTCATTTCAAAGCTTTTTCAAGATTTATTCCAAGAATTTTTTCTTTACATTCCTCGCTGATATCAAGGCGGCGTATGCGCTCGATATCGGCTTTGATTTTGTCCGCCTTCGCGTAGGGGAAATCAAGCCCGAAAATGCTGTTGTCCTCGCCCGTCTGGCAGATAATCGTTTCAAGCTCCTCATCCGTCAGCGCCCAGGCGTCGCCTTTGCGGTAGGTAACGCTTGTCCACCCTGCATAAACATTGCCGCCCCGTCTTGAATTGTTGCACATAACGGCAAGAGCATCTTTGAAGAAATGATAGCCGCCCATATGTTCCATGCTGAATTTAAGGTCGGGGAAATTCCATGCAACCTCATCAAAGAGGAGAACATGATTATCTCTGAGTCTGTGCCAATGCATTCCCGAATGGAAGGAGAGGAAAAGCCCCAATTCCTGCGCTCTTTCATAAACCTGAAAGGCTTCGTCGCCGTCAATCACGAATTCCTGATAGGGAGGATGAAGCTTGATTCCTTTGAAGCCGAGGTCGGCAATTCTGTCCACCTCGTCACGCAGATTTTGGGTGAAATCCACCGTGCCGAAGCCTACAAGTCTGTCGTTCCCCTTAATCTGTCCTGCAAGCCAGGTGTTGGAGCTGCCCTCAAAGCCGCCCTCGTGAAATCTGTCCGAAAAAGGCGCAAAGGCAACCGCCTTGTCTATCTCACATTCGTCAAGGAATTTCATCAGGCTGTCAATGCAGCCCTCGGGTCTCAGTTCCTTCGGAAAAATATGTGCGTGATTTGCAAAAATCATTTTTCATTCCTCCTTTTATATTTCAATGATAAATCAAATAAGAATATTTGTCAACAAAACGGGTATGATAATAAAAACAAGGAGGAGATAAAATGAGTAAAAAAGACACGGTATTTCTTCTGCGTGAGTGCAGCGCAGGCATAAGAACAGCCGTTGCCTGCATCGACGGCGTTATGCCTTATGTCAAGGAAAAGGAAATGATGCAGATTCTGAAAAACAGCAAGCACAGCCACGAAAGTCTCGGCGAATCCGTTGATGTTGAGCTTGAAAAGCTCGGAAGTAAGGGCAAGGACCCGAATATTATGGCAAAGGGTATGTCGGCAATCAAAATCAATGCGGAGCTTGCATTCAAGCCTACGGAAGCGCAGGCGGCGAGCCTTATTACCGACGGCTGCGGAATGGGCATCAAGTCAATCAATAAATATATGAATCAGTACCCTGCGGCGGATGAAAATGCAATGCATATGGCGCAGAGGCTCGGCACTCTTGAGCAGGAACTTGTGGACAATATGAAGCCTTATCTGTGATTTTTTTGACCTCTCTGCGCCGCAGGGAGGTTTTTTAGTCAAATCTGTGAACTGAATGATTAATAATTTATTAAGGAAGCCGATTTTGTTGACTTTTTTCTGCTTTTTTAATATAATATTAAAGATAGTGTTACAAAATAGGGGGCTTTGTTATGATTTCATCAATCAAAAGAATCATATCGCTCGTTCTTACGGTTGCGGTTGTTTTTTCGGTCTGTTCTGTCGGATTTGCGCAGAATGATGCTTCTCGGAATGCCGTAACAGGCTTTACCTCAGAGGATTTTCTCACAACGGACGGTCAGGATATCGTTAATCAGCGAGGAGAAAAAATTCAGCTTAAGGGTGTTAATCTCGGAGCGTGGATGATATGGGAGGGTTGGCTCTGCCCCTATGAGGATGACCTCGACCATTACACCGTGCTTGAAGTGCTTACCGACCGCTTCGGCGAAGACAAAGCATATGAGCTTTTCAATACATATATGGACAATTGGATAACGGAATATGACCTTGACCAGATAAAGTCAATGGGCTTCAACAGCGTGCGTGTTCCTTTCTGGTTCAGGAATTTTTACTATGACGATAACGGCAGAAAAATTCTTGACGAAAACGGCAATTGGGATTTTTCGCGCCTTGAATGGGTAGTCAGGGAATGCTCGGAGCGTGAGCTTTATGTTGTGCTTGATATGCACGGCGCAGTCGGCTATCAGAGCGATGCTCCCCATAACGGCAAAAAAGGCTCTGTTGGTCTCTATGAGGATTCCGAGCAGGGCGAAAGATACAGAGAGCTGACCGATGAACTCTGGACGGAAATTGCAACCCGCTTCAAGGATGAGCCTGCGGTTGCGATGTATGACCTTCTCAACGAGCCGATGTGCGATGTTGATGCAGGCGAAATCGAGAGAAGAATAAACAACGAAATGATTTACACCCGTCTTTATGACACGGTGCGCGCCGTTGACGATAAGCATATCATAACAATGGAGGCAATCTGGACGGCAATTGCCCTGCCTATGGCTTGGACAAAGGGCTGGGACAATGTTGTTTATCAGGTCCATTTCTACAACAATTCCAACTTTATTTTTAATCTTTTTGCGTGGTTCACGAAGTTTATTTTCGCAGATGTTCCTATGATGATGGGCGAATTCTATCCTCATCAGCAAACAACCTGGGAAAATTGCTTCAAGACTCTTGATAAAGCAAATTACAGCTGGTTCCTCTGGACATATAAAGCAACGGGCCACGGAATGTGGAGCTCCGATTGGTGCATAAGAGGCAGCAAGGACGGTTTTGAGCGAGTCAATGTTTATAACGATTCCTATGAGGAAATCGCACGCAAGTGGGGCGAATGCATCCGCACGGAAAACGGTTTTCAGGATTCGGGTCACTACGATAAGAATGTCAAGAATTATGTATAAACGGGAGGCAAAATGAAGAAAATCATCAGAAGAATTACGGCGATTGCGCTGGTGCTTGTTATGTGTTTTTCTGCTGTTGCACCTTCTGCATCGGCGATTGAATGGGATAACGGTCCTCAGAATTTTGAAGAATACCGTGAAATTATTGAAAGCGGCGGAATTCCCGCACTCACTACGAAACAGTTTTATGATATTTTCAATTCAATCGAAAAGGTTTTCCGTCTGCTTACGGGCAATGGATTTACCACGGGTAAGCGTTTCAACTTTGTGATGGATGAAATGCTTGTTGATATCTGCGGCGATGTTGCGGATAAAACGGGCTTTGATGTTGCGCTTGTCGGCTCAAATCTTCCTTATGTAAACGGATTGGCTGATTTTGTGACGGGTACTTTCAATATTGACACCGTTGCTCTCAGGGAAAAAATCTATGAGCTCAGGTATCAGAAGGATGCTGAGGGCGAATGGGTGATGGCAGGTTTTTATTATTTCCTTGCTATGTATTTCAGCGTTATCGAGGAATGTGAGGCATATTGCGTTCCCATAGAAGAAAATTGCTATGAAATTCATCTTAAAATAACCCTCGGTGACGGTGCGGTTGAAGATATCGGCACGGGTATGCTGATAAACACGGAGACCGAAACCCTCTACGGCAGAGACGGCAACGGCTTTCTCGGTATAGGCTTCAATTTTGATTACGGCGAGCTTCTTGTTTACACAATGGTGAATGTGTGGATGCGCGATTTCGGCTTTATGGTTTTCTATGATCTGTTCAGCTACACAACGCCCATTTTCTTCTATAACACAAGAAGAATCAAGTTTGATTATGACGGACTTGAGTGGATGATTCAGATTTGGAAGGGCAATTATGTTGTCAGCAACGGCGCAGAGGTCGGAATCTATACCCGTGAGCCGGGGTCGATCGGCACATATTATAATTGCGCAAACGATGAGCAGATGATGAATATGTCGATGAAGCTTTATCACGGCGACGAGCTTATTCTTGAGCGACCCGAGCAGCTTCATTGGTGGCTTACGGGCTTCAAGGTCAGCGATGTTCTTTATCCCGCAAGAACGCAGACTCTTGATTTCACAATCGAAATGAAGGACGAAGCAATGCTTGAAGCGTTCTGCGATGCGATTGACAATCATTACAGACACGATATGACCTACACCGTTGACGGGCTTAAAGTCAATGTAATATGGTAAAAAACGAACAGTCTTGCAGCTCTGCAAGGCTGTTTTTGTATGTAAAGGCAAGTTTACATTGGAAAAATTTGCAATTGTAAAGCAGATTTGCTTGTATGCAACCGCAAAAGAGCATATAATCGGCTCATACGAAAGGAGTGATTATATGGCATTCGTAGGATTCTGGATGATACCGCTGGCACTCGGCGTTTATGCGCTGGACAGATTCTGCGCAATTTTCGGCTTTGATTTTATGGGATGGCTGGGTAACCCCGCAACAATTGAAAAATTTGCGGGATATCTTGATGCGATAATTGTGTTTGTCGGAAGGGCGTGGGATTTCGCCGAGCCTTATGTAAGCCCCATTATTGATTTTGTCGGAAAATTCATATGAGCCAAACCGCTCCGATTCGGGGCGGTTTTTGTTATATTATGTTCTTTTTGCATATTAAATCATATTGAAAGTTTTTTTGTTTTATGTTATATTACTCTGTGGTATGTTCAAATACGAACACAGGAGGAAATATTATGTGCAATTGCAACTGCAACGGCCCCAAGAGCGACCTTTCGCTTCTTGACGAAGTTCTTGAAGTTTACGGCGGCTCATCGGGCAATCTTATCACAATTCTTCAGAAGGCGCAGAATATCTACGGCTATCTGCCCAAGGATGTAATGTATTGCATCGCTGAAAAGGTGGGTGTTACGCCTGCTGACGTTATGGGCGTTGCAACTTTTTATTCACAGTTCAGACTTACTCCCATCGGTAAATATCTTATTATGGCTTGTCAGGGCACAGCCTGCCACGTTAACGGCAGCGAGCGTGTAACCGCCGCCATTTCCGAATATCTCGGAATCGGCAACGGCGAAACAACCGAAGACGGACTTTTCACTCTTGAGAATGTTGCGTGTCTCGGCTGCTGCTCACTTGCACCCGTTATTATGATTAACGGCGAGGCTTACGGCAATCTTACCCCTGACACGGCGGTTTCCGTAATCAAATCCCTGCAGGAAAAGGAGGGCAAATAAATGCGTGTTGTAATCGGTGAAGGCTCTTGCGGTATTGCCGCGGGTGCGTCAAAAGTTCGTGCGGCGATTGAAGCCGTAATGACCGAAAACGAGCCGTTTGTACTCGGCAGCACGGGCTGTATCGGTATGTGCTTCCTTGAGCCTGTTGTTGACCTTTATGAGGGCAAGGAGCTTGTGAAGCGTCTTGTCAAGGTTTCCGCAAAGGATGCTCAGGCGATTGTTGATGCCGCAAGAAGCGGCGACCTTTCGCTTGTTAAAAATATTGCAATTACTCCCGATGACGAGGAATTCCTCTCAAGGCAGACGAGAATTGCTCTGCGCCATTGCGGTGTTATTGACCCCGTTTCTCTTGACGATTACAGAGAGGCTGACGGCTATCAGGCTCTTGAAAAAGCGCTTAAGACAATGACCCCCGAGCAGGTTATTGAAGAAATAAAAATTTCGGGTCTTGCAGGCAGAGGCGGTGCAGGCTTCCCCACCTGGTTCAAGTGGAATGCCGCCCGTCAGAGCGCAGGCGATGAAAAATATCTTATCTGTAATGCAGACGAGGGCGACCCCGGTGCGTTTATGGACAGAGCGGTTATCGAATCCGACCCCCACAGCCTTATCGAGGGTATGCTTATCGGCGCATATGCAATCGGCGCAAAGGAAATGATTGTTTATGTCCGCGCGGAATATCCGCTTGCAATCACTCACCTTGAAATCGCCATTGAGCAGGCGAAAAAAGCAAATCTTCTCGGCGAAAACATTCTCGGCACAGGCTTCTCCTGCGATATGAGAATCAAAGCGGGTGCGGGCGCATTCGTATGCGGCGAAGAAACCGCACTTATCGAATCTCTCGAGGGCAAGAGAGGTATGCCCAGACTCAAGCCTCCCTTCCCTGCACAGAAAGGCTATACCGATAAGCCCTCAAATATAAATAATGTTGAAACTTTTGCAAATGTTTCGTGGATTATCAACAACGGCGGCGAGGCATTTGCCGCAATGGGTACGGAAAACAGCAAGGGTACAAAGGTTTTTGCTCTCACGGGTAAAATCCGCAAGGGCGGTCTCGTTGAAATTCCTATGGGTAAAACTCTGCGTGATGTTATTTACGGCATCGGCGGAGGTATCCGTGACGATAAAGAATTCAAGGCTGTGCAGATGGGCGGTCCTTCGGGCGGCTGTATCCCTGCTGACCTGCTTGATACCGTTATCGATTACAAGGCTCTTGCTGCAACGGGCGCAATTATGGGCTCGGGCGGTATGGTTGTTATGGATGAAAGCACTTGTATGGTAGGTATGGCGAAATTCTTCCTTGATTTCACAGCTCTCGAATCCTGCGGTAAATGCGTGCATTGCCGAATCGGTACTGCAAGAATGCAGGAAATTCTTACCCGTATCGTTAAGGGTGAGGGCAAAGAGGGCGATATCGAGCTTCTCGAGGAGCTTTGCGATGCTGTCAAGGACGGCGCGCTCTGCGGTCTCGGTCAGACAGCTCCCAACCCCGTGCTTACGACAATCAGATATTTCAGAAACGAATACGAAGCACACATCAACGATAAAAAGTGTCCTGCCAAGGAATGTGTTGATTTGCTTACCTACTCCATTGATGCCGATAAGTGTAAGGGCTGTACTCTTTGCGCAAAGAAATGCCCTGCAAAGGCAATCAGCGGCGAGGTCAAAGCGACGCATATCATTGACGAAAACATCTGTATCCGCTGCGGTCAGTGCGTAAATTCCTGCCGCTTCGGTGCAATAATCGTAGAATAAAGGAGGCGGCATAATGGAACAGATTAAAATTACAATCAACGGCAAGGAGTGCCTTGGCAACAAAGGCGAAACCGTGCTTAACATTGCCGCCAATAACGGCATAGAAATCCCCAATCTCTGCTATAACGGTCAGCTTAAGCTTTACGGAGCTTGCGGTCTTTGCCTTGTTGAGGGCGAAGGTATGCCCAAGCTGATGCGCGCCTGCGCAACCGTTGCCGCAGACGGAATGGTGCTCAGCACAGAAACTCCCCGTGTTAAAAAAGCAAGAAAAATTGCACTTGAGCTTATTATGAGCGACCACGAGGGTGACTGCGTTGCTCCCTGCTCGCTCAATTGCCCTGCACACACCGATATTCAGGGCTATCTTAAGGCTATTGCCAACGGCGATGACAAGGAAGCAGTTAAAATCATTAAAGAAAAAATTCCCATTCCTGCATCAATCGGCAGAGTCTGCCCTCATCCCTGTGAGTCACATTGCCGCAGAAGGCTTGTTGAAGAGCCTCTTTCGGTGGCATATCTTAAGGCGTTTGCGGCGGACAACGACCTTGCATCCGATGACCCTTATACCGCAGTCTGCGAGGAAGCAACGGGCAAAAAGGTTGCAATCATCGGCGGTGGCCCTGCAGGTCTGACAGCGGCTTATTATCTCCGCCTTTCAGGTCACGATGTCACAATTTATGAGGCAATGCCCGAGGCAGGCGGTATGCTCCGCTACGGCATTCCCGAATACAGACTTCCCAAGGCTGTGCTTGCAAAAGAGGTTGCCGCGATTGAAAAGCTCGGCGTTGAAATCAGAACAAATGTCAAGGTCGGCAAGGATATTTCATTTGACGAAATCAAAAACGGTGCAGATGCCGTGCTTGTAACCGTAGGTGCGTGGAAAGGCAGCAGTATGCGCTGCAAGGGCGAGGAGCTTGAAGGCGTACTCAGCGGTATTGATTTTCTGCGAGATGTCAATATGGGCAATATCCCCGAAATCGGCAAAAATGTTGCCGTTGTGGGCGGCGGTAACACCGCAATGGATGCCTGCCGCACGGCTGTAAGATGCGGCGCTGAAAACGTTTACGTAATCTACCGCAGAACAAGAGCGGAAGCTCCTGCTGAAGATATTGAAATCGAAGAAGCAATTGAGGAAGGCGTTGAATTCCTTTTCCTCACAAATCCCGATGAAATCATCGGCGAAAACGGCAAGGTTAAAGCGGTAAAGCTTCAGATTATGGAGCTTGGCGAGCCTGATGCATCGGGCAGAAGAAAGCCCGTACCCGTTGAGGGCGCATTCAAAACTCTTGATGTTGACACCGTTATTTCCGCAATCGGTCAGAAATATGCACCTGCAGGTCTTGAAACAATCGGCACAACCGGTTGGGGTACAATTCAGGCTGACGAGGCAACCTGCCTGACCGATATTGAGGGTGTATTTGCCGCAGGTGATGCTACCAATAACGGCGCATCAATTGCAATTGATGCCATTGCCGAGGCGAATGTTGCCGCAAGAGCAATCAACGCATATCTTCTCGGTATGCCTATGGATTTCCCCAAGCCTTACTATTCAGAGCGCAAGGTTACTGCAGAAATGCTTGCAGACCGTGAAAAGAAAGCGAGAGCCGTTATGTCCGTCAAGGACCCCGAATACAGAAAGCATAATTTTGAGGCTGTGCTCAACGGATTCACCGAGGAACAGGCAAGGGGAGAGGCAAAGAGATGCCTTGAGTGCGGATGCCACGACTTCAAGGATTGCCGCCTCATCAAATATGCAAACTTTGACCCCATTGAGCCTGACAGACTCGCAGGCGAAAAGCACGAGTGCTTCAAGGAAACAAGACTTGTTGCAATTGAGCGTGATCAGGGTAAATGTATGCTCTGCAATATGTGCGTGCGTACCTGCAAGGAAGTTGCAGGCGAGAGCATCCTCGGTCTTGTGGGCAGAGGCTTCAAGACGGTTATCAAACCCGAATTTGAAAATTCAGACACTATCGCAGTTTGTAAAGACTGCCGCAAGTGCGCAGAAGTTTGCCCCACGGGTGCACTGAAAATTCTTTAATAAAAAAACCAAAGACCTCCGAAGGATTTCCCTCGGAGGTCTTACTCATTGTAAAATTATTTAACCTTAACTTTGTAGCACTTGATTTCAAAGGGGTTGATTTCAAAGCTCATTGCGCTGCCGTTTGCGATGTCAGCCGCAACATCCTCACGCTCAAGGAGGTTACACTCTGCAACGCTTGCGATTTCTGCAAAGAACTGAACATTAACCTTTGTTCTTCTGCCTGACTTTTCAACGAAACGAACGATGTAAGCATCTTCGTCTTCGCACTTCTTGACAGCTTCAAGAGTAACATTCTTGCCGTCAACGCTGATGAATGATGCGCTTTCAGCACCCTTTGCGCCCTCTGCAAGCTCAACGGGAAGCATGGGATTGTTGATTTCAAGACCTCTTACAAGTGTCTCTGCATCCTTCCAGCTGCCTGCGTGGGGATAAAGTGAATATGTGAAGTAGTGGTCGCCTCTGTCTGATTTGGGGTCGGGGTTCATGGGAGCCTTGAGAAGCGTGATAATCATTCTCTGACCATCAACCTCGTAGCCGTACTTGCAGTCGTTGAGGATTGAAAGACCGTAGCCATCTTCTGACATATCGATGAAGTTGTGAGCAGAAACTTCAAACTTTGCCTTGTCGTAGGGATTGTGGCGGTAGTTGGAGCTTTCGATTGTTGCGTATGCAATATCTCTTGTGAACTTCTGAGCCTTGATATCAACATCGAAGCCAACCTTGAGGAGCTTCTCCTGCTCGTGCCAGCTGATGAAGGTGTCAAAGTCGATTCTGTCAAGGTCGTTATAAAGAATGATGTTCTGCTTGAGAACTGATTTCATAATGTTCTTTGAGATTGTTACGCAGGTGAATACATCGCCGCTGATAACGCTCTCAACCTTGCCGTCTTCTGTGTCAAACTGACGGTCTGTGTAGGTTGCAACGATATCCCATGCATCGTACTTGCCGGGAAGGTCTTCGTAAATGCGGAATACATTGCCCTTGCCTTCAAGAACCTCTCTGCCGTTTTTCTTGTCATAGATTGAAACAAGCTCTGCGGCTGAGTCAAACTTAAGGCTGAAGCTTGCATTTTCGATGTCTGCGCTTTCAACTGCCTTTGCAGCGGGAACAGCAGCATCCTTGGTGTAATATACTTTATAACCTACTGCGGGAACATCCTTTGCAACGAAAACGAGAACCTTTGTGCCGTCAAGCTTTGTGTAAGCCTGAACGGGAACCTTGTTGCCCTCTGCATCGTAGATTTCAACATCCTTGTAGGGAAGCTCAACCTTTGAGGTTGTTGCTGTGCCGAGTGAGTTGAAGAGTGCGAAAGGCTTGCCGTACTTTGCTTCGCCGCTGATGTTGCCTGCGATAGCATTGAGAGCGCCGTCGCGTACCGATTCACCGATTGCGATGATGTTATCATAGATAGCGCAAAGGTCACCGAATACTTCTGTGATGTGTGAGCCGGGGAGTGAATCGTGGAACTGGTTTGTGAGAATCATCTGCCAGCCTTCGTTAAGCTTATCGAGAGGATACTCGTAACCGTACTGCATTGCGATTGATGCAAAGATTTCTGCCTGACGGTAGAGATTTTCGCTGTATCTGTTAAGCTTCTTGAGGAGAGCCTTTGTTGTGTGAACACCTCTGTGCTCCTCAAGATAAAGTTCGTCTTTCCAGGTGGGGATGTTTGTTTCCGTTGCGTTTGCCTTCATTCTTGCAAGTGAATCTTCAATCTTGCTTACCTTTGATTCGGGCAGACCGGGGAAGTTCTTGTAACGCTTGACGTACTCGAGCATTTCGGTGTCAACACCGCCGCCGCCGTCACCCCAGCCGTAGCAGTACATTGACTCGCCGATAGTAGCCTTGTCTGTGTACTTCTTCCAGTTCATCTTGAGTGAGTCAGCCTCAACCGTGCCGATGAAATGGGTGGGGGGAACGATTGAGAATACCTTTGAGCCGTCGGGGCCTTCCCACCAGAATGTGTTGTACTGCCAGGGGTTGGTGTCATTCCAGATGCCCATCTTGTGGGTTACGAAATATTCAACGCCTGC
>JAZQXJ010000006.1:0-8406 GCA_045632815.1 Acutalibacteraceae bacterium
CTTGCGATTTCATTGCCGTAAAAGTCAGTTGAAACATCAACGTCAATTTTGACAGCTGCGCCAATAAGAGGAGAATCCTTTGAAAGCATGAAACTCCTGACATCCGAATAATCCGTACCGCTGAATCCGGGAACGGTGTTCATTGCACCTATATCAACAAGTGGTGTCATTGCGTTGTAATAGCAGTT
The DNA here is from genome assembly GCA_045632815.1 of Acutalibacteraceae bacterium. Taxonomy (GTDB): domain Bacteria; phylum Bacillota; class Clostridia; order Oscillospirales; family Acutalibacteraceae; genus CAG-177. The sequence goes on from JAZQXJ010000006.1 coordinate 189, forward strand.
ATTTTCAAACACATTTCCTCTTGAAGTGTCGAGGTCATAGGCAAATGTTGCACCGTTCATGGGAACAATAATGTTGTTTGCGATATATGAATCGAAGAGATTTTTGAACTGGAACTCGCCGCAGTTGACAATCGTATTGTTATAGAAACTGAAATTGTGTTCACCGCAATCGGCTACGGCAGTTGTTGAGCGAGCCTTGTTATCGTTTACCGAAAGACAGTAGCGGACTGTGTTGCCGTGATGGCCGCTGTGATTCGGGTTATTACACATAAAGCGTACATTGTCGTGGGAATAAATATACTGATAGGTGCAGTTGTGTGAATAAGAATCGAAGTCAACCGCCATACCGTCGCCTATATTCTTCTGACCTGCGATTTCGCAGTACTGAATAGTACTGCTCTCGCTGCCCCAGAACCACATTGCGGCAGTAAAATATTCAACCTCGCCGTTGGGAAGAAGCTCGTCGCCGCCCTGACAGCAATTGATTGCACGGCAATGGGTAACAAGCGCACCCTTGCATATGCCGATAACCACAGCCTCGGCATCCATTTCGTGCAGGTAACAGCCCTTAATCAGCAGACCTTCATTATATACGGGGTCGATGTCTTCTTCTTCGCACCACGGAGCCTGCTCCTCATTCCACGAGCCCCATATCATAAAGCCGTTTGCGCAGTTATACACCTCGCAGTTGCTGATAGTAAGGTCATTGACCGCATAACGCGACTTTGCAGGCAGACCCTTAACCATAACAGCCGCCCTTGCAGCAGCCGCACCGTTTGAAAAATCGTCACGGGCATGCACCTTGTAATTCTGCATATCGGTAAAATAAACATTGTCAATCACAATTCCCTCGGAGGTCTTGTTATATGCATCAATCCATATTCCGCCGCCGTTGGTCGCTTTGATATGCAAATCCGAAATCGTTACATACGAACAGTCAAAAAGCTGAAAAACTTCCTTTTTTTCGTTGGTATAAAGCAGAGCCTTTTCACCCTCACCGTAGGATGAAATAACAACGGGATTTTCCTTTGTACCCTCGCAGGTGAGGGTTACGGCGCATTCATATTCGCCGCCGTTTTTGAAAAGAAAATGAGTGCCGGGACCTATGTTCAGGTCCTTGAGACCCGCAATTGTCTTTACGGGGCTGTTGATATCCGTGCCGCTGTTTGAATCGTCGCCCGCAACGGAATCAAGGTAGTAATAATTTTTATCGTCTTCCGCAAATGCAAAATACGAAAGAGATGTGACAAGTATTACAGCCGCAAGAATTGCGCTGATTATTTTTATAGCTTTTTTCATTTTATTTTCCCTCATTTCAGATGTTCAATTGTTTTATCAACGGCTTTTTCGATATCAACCGTACCCACACCGAAAATCGATGTGTGAATTTTGCCGTTTACGGGCTTTTTCCAATATTCGCCAATACCGTCAATGCCGTTTCTCATTCCGAGAACAGAGCCGACGGTTGCGCCGTTGCAGTCGGTATCGAATGCCATTTCAACCGCGCGGCAGATTGACTTGCCGAAATCGCCCTCGCCGTAAAGCAAGGCGGCGGTAACAATCATTGCATTGGAAATTGTGTGGCACCAGCCGTGGTCGGTGTGTTCATCATAAGCAGAATGAATCATATTGAAGCAATCGTCAACGGTTGCACCGTTCTTGTGTGCATCCATAATCTTCATAACGGATTCATAAAGCCTTGAGGTTGAAGGAATCTGAGCCAGACCGCCAAGAATGATATCCTCTATGCTGTCCGTAACGGCGGCGCAGGCTATCATTGCGGAAGCCCACATTTCGCCGTAAATTCCGTTTTTGACATGGGAAATTCTTGCATCCCTGAATGCCATTTCAGCCGCTTTTTCGGGGTTACCGGGGTTTATATATCCGAAGTAATCACCGCGTATCTGCGCGCCTATCCATTCACGGCAAACATTTTTATACATTGCCGATGCAGGAGGCTTTATGCAGTTGATAAAATTGACATATGCAATGCGTTCAGCCGTGAAATACGAATAAACCGACTGATATTTCATCCACGCAGTTGCAACATCCTCGGAATCAAAGCTCCTGCCGCAATCCTCAATAATCTTCTGTGCAAGGACAACATAATTCGTGTCATCATCAACGGGCATACCGTCAACAACATCGCCGAATGCTTTGGGATTCGGTTGGAATTTGTAGTGTGAACGCACCTCGTCGGTGATATCGGTGCTGAGAATATAGCGGTGCATCGGGTAATTTCCCGTTTCCTTTAGCAACGGAATAAGCTCGTCACTTCTCATACACTCAACGGGCTTGCCCAGCAGACAGCCGCAGGCTCTGCCCGTCCACGCACCGAGAAGCTTTTTGCGCAAGATTTCCGCATCGGGCATTTTCATTTCAAAGCCGTGTGCCTGCCTGAGAGCCTTGATGCCATTGAGGTCTGACGGCTCATTATAAGGATAATCGGGTCGCATTTCCGCATTGATGACCGTTTCGAAAATCAGGTCACTCATACGGGTTTTTATCTCGCCGTCATTCATAGCCGCCACGGACTCAAACAGCGCCTTGTGCTTTTCAAGGTCAAGCCCCTCCTCCGTTGACTGCCTGTATTCAGCCATAATATCGGAGGGATAACGGTTAAGCCCGTCAACATTTTTATAGTCAATTTCCGTTTCGGTGCCATAGATTTTCATAAACATAAACCCACCTCGGGGATATGATAACACATCCGAACACAATTGAAAAGAGAAAAATCAAAAACAAAATGAAATCTTATTGTGATATATGTAGAATTCAAAGAGTCTGAGCAAGAAGGCTCCATCTCGTTTTATCCCGTAATTCGTTACTTTTCCCTCATAATCATTCGCATTTGAACTCATCGTCGATACATTTTATTATAATTTCATACATTTTATATCATAATTTGAATTATTTTGTTGACTAGTGATAAATTTCGTGATAGTATTACATTAACGCATTAAATTGTGTGTTAAATATATACAGGAAGTGATAGTGTGAAAAAAAATTGCAAAATGCTGTGCCTGATCCTCATTTTTCTGATGGTACTCACCCCTGTATCCGTTATTTTCGGATCTGCATCATCAGTATTTGACAGACAGCAGAAAAGCATTTATCTCGTGCTTGACGACTCAAGCAGCATGGGATACGAAGGAACAAACGATGCTAACTACTCATTGCAGACACTTCTCGCAATGACAGACAAGAACGATAAAGTTAAGCTGTATTTTCTTAACAGCCGCGTCAAGGTGGGCTTGTCCGGTGAACTGGATATGACAAAAAAGAGCAACAAATGGCTTTCGGATATTTGCGGTAAATATCCCAACTCCAACGGCAGCACACCTTACGAGCAGGTAAAAATCGCACAGGAAGAATTAAAAGCTGCAGTTTCAAAAGATGATACTACGGAATATTGGCTTGTCATCTTCACAGACGGTAGTTTTGACGGTGTAAATCCCGACAATGATCTTCACAATTTTGCAAATACAACTCTCGAAAACGGTTCAAAGCCTAATGTTTTATATATTTCAGCAGGTGGACGTGCTATCCAAACCAATGACAGCACACCATCAAATCTCAATGTTATTTCCGACTCCAACATTATAAGTGCCATGAGCCAAGCTGCAAAAGAGATATCCGGACGAATAGAAATTGGCAATGCGACCTATTCTTCGGATAAAAAGAGCATCACTTTCTCGCTACCTTATCCGGCCAGAAACATTATCGTTCTTACTCAGAACAATGAAACAAAAATAACCGCTCAAAAATCTTCATCAGATATTGATCTGTCCGAAAACTATACAGTCACCTATCCCGGTGGTTCTAAATTCGACAAATCCACAGTATGCTTTCTGACCGAAAAGAGCGGTTCAAGCATAGCCTCGGGAGAAATAACTCTGACATTCGATAAGTCTGTTGTTCCCGACAACACAACCATCCTTTTTGAACCGGCAATAGGAATGACTGCTCGCTACTTCAATTCCGACGGACAGGAGATAGAGCCTGACAAACTCTATATCGGCGAAGAATTCACAGTTAAATTCACACTTTGTGACAGCGAAACCAAACAGCCTCTTGACCCGTCAATCTTTGGCGGTAAGGTTTCATACACTTCCGAAATCAACGGAATAAAAGAAGTTGACAAAGACACACGCACATTTACAATTGATAACAGCAACCTTGATATCAAGCTTTCTGCTACCCTCCCCGACGGATATGTGCTCGAAGAAACGAGAAAATATGAGATTCAGACAAAAAGAATCATAACATTTATCCTCTCCAACGGCGGTAAATTCAGCGCTGATATTAACGATGTAGACACTGCAGAAGGTATCAACGCAAATATTCTTATCAACGGTATCCCCGTAACAGCAGATGAATTCAGCAACTTCAAAATCGATGTTGCAGGAACAAACAAATTCACCTCAAATCTTAAGATCGAAAAAGATGAGCAGAACTGCAATTATGTTATTCATCCTCAGAAAGCTTTAATAAGCACTTTCACACCTAAATCCAAGACTTATAAAGTCACCTTGACGGATGAATTGAGAGGCGATACATACACTGCAGACCTCATTGTTGAAATAACAGGAGACAGAAACTGGCTGCCGTTCATCATTGCCCTAATCATCATCGCTATCGTTATTTATCTTATAATTGTATTTGCTACAAAAACCTATTTCCCAAGGAAGCTCAGGTTTTTGATGTATGTGGATGAGCCACCCACATTTGATACGATGCCTCCTTGCATAACATTTAAATTGAGTCAGCTTTATTGGAATGAATTCAAGCAATGCTTCAGAGGAAACTTCACCTTCTTCAAGCATCTTGTTCAGCAACTTCTGCCTAACACTCAAGCTTGTGTAACCTTGTACAATGTAGGACGTGTAACCAAAAAAGGTTATTTCAGCAATATCACCATATATGCAAGTACCCCTACCACAATACAAGCTGAGGACAAATGCATCACTTACGACGATATAACAGGTAAATTCGATTCGGAATTCAGCATATACAGTTCCGATTTTATCCCGGCGGTAGGCGCCGACGAGTTGTTGAATATTCCAAATAAAAAGCCGCGATTTTCAATCCCCTTGGATATGGTACTTGTAAAAGACGCAACAGACGACACCTCGGAGGTTTATCTGCAGATCACGCAAAAAAGAAGAAACTGATAAAACTCAAAATAAAGGAGATAAAAATTATGAACGAACCCAAATTTGTTGAAATTAGTAACACACGCCCCAGACAAGTCCTTCTTGTAGGACTTGGCGGTGTAGGCAGCAGAACAGTCGACTCCATCCTGTCTGTTATGCCGGACGAATACAAGCCCTACACAACAGCAGTAGCTATTGACACCGACGTAGGAGAACTTGACAAAAGATTAAAATATATCCCCAGAGAAAACAGAATTTCTCTTGGTACCCATCCCAAAAACGGTCAGTCCATAACCGTAGGCAACTACATCAGAAATCATCCCGAAACCGAAGATTGGTTCATTAAGGGTGACCGTGTTGATCTGATTGAAAAAAGAAACACCAAAGAAGGTGCCAAGCAGATAAGAATGGTATCGCGCATCGCTCTTGCCGCTACCGATGAGTATTGCGGTATGGCAAAAAGGCTGGAAGATATTCTTCAGAACCTCAACAAAGCAGACGGAACCACAATCAGCAGGGGTCTTATGGTTATGGTAATTGCATCTGTTGCGGGCGGCACCGGTGCCGGTACCGTGCTTCAGTTCCCTCTTTACCTTGAGCAGGCTCTTTCAAGAACATTCCAGGATGACAGCATTCAGATAGAATGTGCTATGCTCCTGCCTAATATGTTCAGCCATGTGCACAATTCCTCAAATGCACAATCCGCCCGTGCCAATGCATATGCGGTTGTTCGTGAGCTTGTCTCAATGAACGCGAGAAAACTCAAAAGAGGAGATATTCTCCCCGGTTGCGATTTCGGCAGAAAAGCCGAATATATTTCCCCCTATTCCAGAATTTATTTCTTTGATGACACCAGCATATCCGGTGACACCATAAATCCCGATCTTGACAGAGTATACGTGCCCAAAACTGCCAAAGCTCTTAACGAATACCTCTTCGGTGCTGCAAACGGCAAAATCACAAGCCGCCTTGACAACACACTCAGAGAAGTATATGGATCAGAAGGCAAAGCAGTGTTTGCAATATTGGGAACCGCAAATCTCGAATACCCCAGAGCAACCTATACTCAGTATGCTATCGGCAATTGGATAGTAAAGGCTATTGCCAAAGACTGGAAGTTCGTAGACGAAAAAGTAGATGATATTTATTCATCCCTTCTTAAATCTGCAATCGAAAACGATACTGAAAGACCAAACAAAACAGAAACGAAAAGAAGTCTTTTTATCCAAACAATATACAACGAATCAAGTCCATTCTTTAGAGAAATCAAGCGTCCTTATTTTGTTTCAAAAACCAAAAATGCCAACAAAAAAACTTCCGAAAAATCATCCTCCAACAAGACGGTCGTTGACAACTCTCCAAAAATAAGTCTCGCTCAACTCTACTGGAATAACTGCGTAAATTATTTGAAACAAAAAGTCCAAAACGATCCTGCTCTTAAGAAAGCTAAGAACAATCTTGAAAACCAGCTGAAAGAGGCTGACGATAAAATTTTTTCCGATCACTTGGACAAAATGGCAGCAGCCGCCAAGGCCCTTGTATCCGTTGGTTTGCAGTATGAAATGGATATAATTCGTCCTCTTGAATCTCAAAATTCTAATTTCTATAGTGTCAACAAAGATGACAAGTATCTGTTCACATTCTTGAAAAAGCACAAGCTTCATCCCATTATGTTGAGATATTTCCTCTGCGACCTTTACAGAATCGCCCAAGGATACACCGCAACAAACGACGCAGGCGTTAACCACGAAGGATTCAAAGGTTTAAGAAGAAAAGCCCGTATGGATCACGCAAGCAACGAGGCATCCGGCATTATAACAAGAGCTGGTGTCAATATCATCGCTAACTTCGCAAAACATCTTGTGGCAGATCTTGAAGAATATCTCACCGAAATCGAGGATATGTTCAAATGTCTTGATCCCGTTATCGAAGCATTTAAAACTACATCCAGAAAAAGTCTTTCAGGTCTGACTCACAGCAACCCCCAGACCGGCACTGTTCTTTCAGGCGGCAGGCTTTCTATGATGTATACCTGGAAGCAAATCGAAGAGGCTATGGGTAACGGCGAGGATATTTACACCGTTGACGATGAGCTGAATGTCAAGCTCCATGAGATAACTTATAAGGCGTTCCTTGCTCAGGTTTCCGGAACTCCATCCTCAAAGGCAACAGATAGCAGCGAAAACTTCAGAGTAAGAACCAAATACGAAAATATCATTTCCAGAGAGCTTCAGATTTATTATTCCAAGCTTCTCAACGACAGATACTCAAACTATTTCCCCAAGGATGTGTTTGACGCCGCCAGAATTGAATGCGGACTCAGAAACGCATTCAACGATCAGTTGAGCCGCGTTGATAATCCCGACAAATTTACCGAAGAAGCATTTATCAACAGAGGTGCTAAGCCTGTTAACTACGCAAAAGAATCCGACGCTCCCTCCGGAATGCAGGATGATGCAAGATACTTGACAGCTTTGCTCAATGCTGCCATCTCCAACGCAAAACCCTACTGCGGCAGACTTGCAAGTTATGAGGATGCTGCTACCGACGAGTCCGGAAATATAGATAAACTCGAAACCGACGTTATTGTAAACTCCAGACTCCTTCGTACCGAAGACGATCCTCATGATCTCGACGAAGACGGTGTTGCAAAATCCAAAAAAATCGATGACGAATTTATTGATGGCGTAAGCGCTGTTAATGTTATGGGTACCGATATTCAGACAACCTATGTAGATGGAGGAATATCTGTTAATCAGATTAAGATTGTCACTTCTATGCCTTCTCTCCAACCTTTCAACTTTGTTGCGTTTCAACCCTCCGACGATGCAAAACACGATCCAACCAAAGGCAAGACGTATTTCGAAGCATATAGAGAACTCATTAATGACATTCCTGTCAAAGATAATATTATTACACCGCATCTGCACCGTAACTGGCATCTTGCGAATGTGCTTTCCGACATCACCGGCGCTCATACCAATACATACAACAGAAGCGCCGCAGAAGCATTTGTGCTTGGCTTTATCTTTGATGTAATCAAAGTCGGAAACGACTGTGTA
>JAZQXJ010000007.1:0-18318 GCA_045632815.1 Acutalibacteraceae bacterium
TTCAACAACAAGAACAGAAGCCAGTCAACATCACTTATTGACGAGCTTGCAAGATTTGTTTTCACACCCGACAACAAAGCTTCAAGACCCACAATGATTGTCAACATTGCTGCTCATCCCGATGTTGCAGGTCTCCCCGTAAACGATGTTGACAACGGCAGAGATCTTTCGGGCGACTATGTTTATTATCTCGGCGAAAAGCTTGAAGAAAAAGGCTACAACTTTATGTTCTTCAACGGCGCTATTGCAGGTATCTATGAAGGCAGAGGTCCCGCAGGCGACGGCGTTCCCACAGAGCGCAGATACGAAGAAACTCTCCGTTACGGTCACGAAATTGCTTATATGGCTCTCAACCTTACAAATACAGCTGAACAGATTGCAGAAAATCTGACAGACGCTGAAAAAGCAAAGATTGAAGAAGAAAAGGCTATCGGCGGCGACGACTACACACTCTGGTATGAAGGCTGGAAAAAGGTTGAAGAAACAGTTCTTGAGCCCAATCTCAACATCATCATCAAGGAAGCAAAGATTCAGGTTACCAATCCCCTCATTCAGCTCGTTGGCAAGCTCAACCTTGTTAACTACGCAGTTTGCAAGGAAGGTCTCAAGTACTACATCTTCGCAGAGGTAGGTTATATGGAAATCGGCGGCGTTAAGATTGCTCTTATGCCCGGCGAAATCGTTCAGGACCTTATATGCGGCGGTGCATCACTCACAGCAGACGGCTCATTCACAGGCAAAGACTTTGAATGCGAAAGCGTATTTGAACTCTTTGGCGATGACACAATCTGCTTCGGTCTTTTCAACGATTCTATCGGCTATGTTGTTCCCGATAACGATTACACAATGGCTCTCCTCGGCGACCACTATCAGGAAATGATTTCACTCGGCAAGTATGCAGGCTCATCAATTATGAATGTTCTTGCAGAAATCGCTAAAGAACTCGGCAAATAATTAAACCGACAAAACCGGCTGTTTCATCACGAAACAGTCGGTTTTTTGTATTCCGATATTGAATTTTATTTTAAATGGTGATAAAATATTTGCTTGTTACAAACAGAAAGGAAGTCTTCAACTTGAAATCACCTTTTAAAAAAGGTCTGTCAGACGGCATACCGATTGCACTGGGTTATTTTTCCGTATCGTTTGGTTTCGGAATTATGGCCGTTCAATCAGGTTTATCTGCATTTCAGGCAATTATGATATCATTGACAAACCTCACCTCGGCAGGTCAGGCGGCAGGAGTCGGCATCATCGCCGCCGGAGGTACGCTTATAGAAATGGCGCTTACTCAGCTTGTTATTAATCTTCGGTATTCGCTTATGGGTCTGTCCCTTTCGCAGAAGCTCTCCGACAAATTCACAACGCTGCACAGAATGATTGCTTCATTCGGCATTACCGATGAGATTTTTGCAGTTGCTTCGTCGCAAAAAGAAAAACTTGTGCCGACATATATGTACGGGCTTATTCTTATCTCTGCAATGGGCTGGACAGGCGGCACGGCAGCAGGCGCAATCGCAGGTCTCGGCTTGCCCGAAACTCTCACCGCCGCAATGGGTATACTCCTTTACGGAATGTTCATTGCGATTATCGTGCCTGCCGCAAGGGCGTGCAAAAAAGATCTCATCGTTATCTGTCTTGCCGCGGTATTCAGTATTGCGTGCAAATACCTTTTGCCTGCCCTTTCTTCGGGCTTTGCAATTATTATAAGTTCCGTTCTTGCGGCTGTTATCGGTGCGCTCCTTTTCCCCATTAACATTGCAGAAACGGAGGGCGAAGAAAAATGACAATGGTTCTTTACATTGCCGTTATGGCAGGTGTCACTTACCTGATAAGAATGATACCGTTCACCCTTTTCAAGAAGAAAATCAAATCAAGATTTATCCAAAGCGTTCTTTATTACATCCCCTATGCAGTACTCAGTGCAATGACCTTCCCTTCGATTTTTTACTCAACGGGAAACACAGTCACGGCTGTTGTGGGTACTGTTGTTGCCGTTGCACTTGCATATTTCAGATTACCGCTTACGGTTGTTGCGCTTTCAGCCTGCGGCGCCGCACTTGTTGCAGGGTTTATAGTTTAATCAAAAAATCGGAGTATCAACCGAAAGGAAGATACTCCGATAATTTTTTATACAAGAGGAATTGTGTAGTTATAGTCTGTGTACCAGGCGCTTGCCGAATAGCATCTTGCGCGGAGTTCAACTCTGTCCTCATAAACTTCAAACTGATAGCCTGTGCCGTTGGACACCTGACCAACACTATTCGGATACATAAAGGCAGGCAGATTAACGCTGTGGAATGAGCCGTCGGATTCTACGCTGGCATAATCATATTTTGCATTCTGATCCTCTCTCTTAAGACCGAGGTGAATATGTCCGCTGATAAGAAATACATTTTTATATTTCTTAAGAATCGCTTCAACCGCATCCGACTGATCACCCATACCGCCCTCGTCGGGGTCATATTCTTCGTCACCCCATGACTCGGGCAAGCCGTGTGACTGATTGATGGGCCAATGTGAAATAACAAAAACGGGAAGTCCGTCTGCGGCAGCTTTTTCCATTTCAGCCTCAAGCCACGCAAGCTGTGCAGGGCTGATATACATATCCGTGTGGTCATATTCGCTGGCAAGCACGATGAATGTGTAGCCGTTTACCTTTGTTGAATAATATTCATTTTCAATCTTTCTGCCCGTAATTTCCTCTGTATATTTAAGGAAATAGTCTCTTGCAAGGTTGTAGCCCTCGTCCTCTGTCCATGTGTCGTGATTACCCTGTGCAAGAATAATGTTTTTTGCGGGAGTGTAGCCTTTAAACGCACCGACAAGAGCCTCCCATTCATCTGCATAGCCGTGGTTTGTAAGGTCTCCCGTGCAAACAAGAGCATCAAGTTCCTTATCGGCATTCTGCATATCGTGAAGACCGAATCCGAGCATAAAAGCGCGGATACCGTCATCCTGCATATGGATATCCGAGATAGCCGCAAAGTTCAGCTTGCAATCATCTGCATTAAGCGGCTCAAATTTGCCTGCATAATTGCCCCAGATAGGGAAAGTAAACACATTGAGAACGGCAAGCAATACCGAGAGAATTGTTTTGATAACTCCTATCATCTTTATACCTCATTTCTTTTGTTTTTGGTAAATTATATCACATAAAATCGGGTTTGTACAGCAAAAAGCGGCGATTATTCATCACCGCTTCAAATTATTTTACTTCATCGGCAAAAGTGCCGTCTTTTTTCATTTTATGCCTGACTGCAAAATAGCAGGCAAAAAGAACAAGGAAGGTCAATGACCACGAAACGGGATAAGCCCAATAAAGGAACGGCAATGTTCTGTTATACGGAAGGATAAAGCATATCCAGAACACTCTTATTCCGCAACCGCCCAGAAGTGAAATAAACATAGGCTCATAGGATTTGCCCATACCTCTCAGCTGGTTTGCCGAAACATCCATAAGCGAACAGAAGAAAAAGAACGGCATAATCTGCAGCATTCTTGCCGCACCGATTTCGATAACCGCAGAGTCATCGGAAAACAAACCGACAATCTGCTCGGAAAAAGCACAGCCGAACGCGCCCATTGATACTCCGACAACAATTGTGATTATTATACAATAGCGATAAATCTTTCCTATGTTTGAATATCGCTTTGCACCCATATTCTGCGAACTGAAATTCATTGTTGTCTGAGCAACGGCATTTGTGCAGGTGTAAAGATAAGAATCGAAATTGGAGCCTGCCGCAATTCCAGCCATTGCAACGGAGCCGAATGAATTGACCGTTGACTGAATGATAACATTTGAAACGGAGAAAAGCGAATTCTGTATACCCGCAGGAAGACCCAATCGCAGAATGCTTTTCAGCTCTTTTTTATGGATTTTCAGCCTACTGAACATAAGACGGCAGGCATTGGGCATTTTTGTAAGATAAACAACAATAAAAATTGCCGAAAGATACTGCGAAACTATTGTTGCAACGGCAACACCGCTGACACCCATTTTGAAAACAACAATCAGCACAACATTGAGAACAACATTCACAATACCCGAAATCGCAAGGATATACAGAGGTCTTTTTGTATCGCCCGTTGCTCTCAGAACGGATGCACCGAAGTTATAGGCAAGCAAACCAGGTGAACCGAGAAAATATATTTTGAGATAAAGAGATGCAAGGTCAATAACATCCTCGGGAGCATCCATAATGCGGAGCATAAACGGCGATGCCAAAAAGCCCACGGCACCGATGAAAATTCCGCAAATAACACTCATCAGCATTGCCGTATGCACGCACTCGTGAACGGTTTTTTCATCTTCCTCGCCGATATGCCTTGCAACCATAACACCCGAGCCCATTGAAAGCCCGAGAAAAACATTGAGAAAAAGATTGACAAGCGAACCCGTTGAGCCGACTGCCGCAAGTGCTTCCTTGCCCACAAACCTGCCGACAACAATAACATCGGCTGAGTTATACGCAAGCTGAAGCAGACCCGTCAGCATAAGCGGCACGGAAAAAATCAGAATTTTTCTGAGAAACGGCCCTTTTGTCATATCAAGAGAATATCTTCTTTTCATTTCTGTCTCTCCCCAATCAGCCGAGTCCTTTCAGAATCTCGGGGAATGGCGCAATACTGCGCCTGAGAATTCCGTGCATATGAGCAATGGCAATACCGTAGTTTGTCATAGGCACTTCACTGTCTGCCGCAAAGCCTGCTCTGTACTGCATTTCACGGGCGTTCAGCATACAGCCGCCGCAATGAACAACAAGTGCATAAGAAGATAAATCCTCGGGAAATTCTCCGCCGCTTGTAAATGCAAATTCAAGTTCTTTACCCGTATAATTTTTTATCCAATTCGGCATTTTCACCGTGCCGATATCATTGCATTGCCTGTGGTGAGTGCAGCCCTCGGAAATAAGCACCTTATCCCCGTCTTTCAGCTTATCAAGCATCGCTGCGCCCTTGACGGCAGCTGCAAGATTGCCTTTATACCGTGCAAAAAGAATTGAAAATGAAGTCATCGGAATATCATCGGGGGTAGCTGCCGAAACCTTTTCAAACACCTGAGAATCGGTGATAACAATTGCGGGCTTTTTGCCGAGAGATGCAAGGGTTGACTTAAGCTCCATATCGCGGCACACAACCGCCGCAACTCCGTTTTCAATAAGCTCCCTGATAACCTGTTGCTGAGGCAGAATAAGCCTGCCCTTGGGTGCAGACTCATCAATCGGCACAACAAGCACGGCAAGGTCGCCGCTTTGAGCAAGGTCGGCAACGATTTTCTTGCCATTCTCCTGCTTTGCGGCAAATCTGCCGATCATTTCTTTAAGTTCATTTATGTTTGTTCCGTTTACGGCGCTGACATATATTTCATTTTCTTTTGCGTCGGGAACAAAATCAAGCAAATCCGCTTTGTTATACGCAACAATATATTTTATATTTTTGCTTTTGAAGCGTGATATAAGCTCCCTGTCAAGAGGCTGAATACCCTTTGAAGCATCAACAACAAGAACGGCAATGTCCGTATAATTAAGTGCCTGAACGGCTCTTCTGACACGCATTTCACCAAGCTCGCCCTCATCGTCAATACCGGGTGTATCTATAATCACAACGGGACCCAGAGGCAAAAGCTCCATTGCTTTTTTCACGGGGTCCGTGGTTGTGCCTTTGACATCGGACACAAGCGAAAGCGCCTGACCCGTTACCGCATTGACAACGCTGGATTTGCCTGCGTTTCGCAAGCCGAAAAAGCCTATATGAATTCTTTCGGCAGAAGCCGTAGCGTTAAGGCTCATAATAATTCACCTCAGAATCTGAAATCTCTGCGGTTTGAGGCTTTGATATCCTCAATATTCTTTTCCGCAATTGCCCTTACCTTTTCACCGGGAATTTTGTTAAGCTCATCGCTGATCATTTTATATCCCGCTTCTCTTGTTTTCTCGCTTGCGTAGTCAACAAGATACTCGGTAAGAGTCATAAGTGCATTGGGGTGGCAGCAGTTGAGAATCTGACCGTTTTTGCAAAGAGACATAAATCTGTCACCCGTTCTGCCCTCTCGGTAGCAGGCGGTGCAGAATGAAGGAATATGCTTAAGTTCAATAAGCCAACGCACAACCTCGTCGAGCGTTCTCTGGTCGGAAACATCAAACTGCTCGGAATCGTGAGGTCTCTCCTCCTCGGTATAACCGCCGACGGATGTTCTTGATGCGCCGCTTATCTGCGAAATACCGAGTCTCAATGCTCTGCCTCTTACGGCTTCGGACTCTCTGGTTGAGATAATCATACCCGTATAGGGAACAGAAATTCGTATGCAGGCAATAAGCTTTTCAAAAAGGTCATCGGAAATACCGTTATCAAAGGTGTCGGGGTCAATATCGTCTGCCCTCTTGAGTCGTGGAACGCTGATTGTATGAGGACCTACGCCGTGAACAGCTTCAAGATGCTCTGCGTGCATAAGCAGACCGACAAACTCATATTTATAAAGCTCAAGTCCGAAAAGCACACCGAGACCTACATCGTCAATGCCGCCTTCCATAGCTCTGTCCATTGCCTCTGTATGATAATCATAATCGTGCTTGGGTCCTGTGGGATGAAGCTTAAGATAGCTTTCCTTGTGATAGGTTTCCTGAAAAAGAATATATGTACCGATGCCTGCATCCTTAAGTTTACGGTAGTTTTCAACCGTTGTAGCCGCGATGTTCACATTAACTCTGCGGATTGCACCGTTTTTGTGATTGATTGAGTAAATAGTCTTTATGCTTTCAAGAATGTATTCAATGGGATTGTTAACAGGGTCCTCACCTGCTTCGATTGCAAGACGCTTGTGACCCATATCCTGAAGCGCAATTACCTCACTGGCAATTTCCTCCTGAGTGAGCTTTTTGCGCGCGATATGCTTATTCTTAAGGTGATAAGGGCAGTAAACACAGCCGTTGACGCAATAATTGGAAAGATAAAGAGGCGCAAACATAACAATGCGGTTGCCGTAAAACGCAAGCTTGATTTCCTCCGCAAGCTTATACATCGCCTCAACCTTTTCGGGAATATCGCAGGCAAGAAGAACAGCTGCTTCTCTGTGACTCAGACCTGCGCAGACGGTACCCTCCGCGGTTTTCTTGGGTCTTGCCTTTTCGAGAATGCTGTCAATAAGCTCTGCATTATTTTTATTCTGCTCCGCATATTCAAGCGTTGCGAGAATTTCTTCATTATTGATAAATTCTTCTGCTTTGAGTGATTTGGGATTATAGATTGCCATAACATTACATCCTTTCTTTTATGAAATCGCCTCTGTCGGTGACTATTTTGCAGCCGATTGACGCCATACGGCGTTCAAGCTCTGCCTTGTTTTCGGCGGCTTCCGCACCGCCCGTGAGTTTATTGTTATAAAGTTCGTATTTGCCTTTGACCGATGCAGGTGAAAGATTGGGCATAACAACATTTGCACCTGCAAGAATACCCTTTTCTCTGCCTGTGGGGTCAGCTGTTCCGAGAGCCGTTGTTGATGGCAAAAGAATTGAAGGCGAAATAAGTCTTACAATTGAAAGAAGATAGCAGGTCAGCTCAACCGAGCCTGCCTTTTCATCGGCAAAAGGCGTTTCCCTATGAGGGATAAACGGACCTATACCGCACATCTGAGGCTTGAACTGCTCAACAAACTTCAGGTCCTTTGCAAGAGTATGCGCTGTCTGATACGGCGAGCCGACCATAAATCCGCAGCCCGTCTGAAAACCGATATCCTTAAGGTTATACAGACATTCCATTCGGTTATCAAAAGATAAGCTTGTCGGATGCAGCTTTTCGTAATGCTCTTTATCTGCCGTTTCGTGGCGCAGAAGATATCTGTCTGCACCTGAATCAAACAGCCTTTGATAGCTTTCACGGCTTTTTTCTCCGAGAGAAAGCGTTACCGCACAATCGGGATATCTGCTTTTTATTTCCGAAATAATTCCGCATATCACATCATCGGTGAAATACGGGTCTTCACCGCCCTGAAGCACAAAGGTGCGGAATCCGAGAGGATAGCCCTCGTCACAGCAGGATAAAATCTGTTCTTCGGTCAGTCTGTATCGCTCGCAGGCTTTGTTATCACGGCGTATGCCGCAATAAATACAGTTGTTTTTGCAATAGCTGCTTATTTCTATAAGTCCCCTGATAAAAACCGAATTGCCGTAAACTTTTTGCTTTGCATTGAGCGCTTTATCGGCAAGAATGCGTGCATAATCTTCGTTACGGTTAACAATCAGATATTCATATTCATCAAGGGTCAGAGTACGGTTTTTTTCAAGCTTATTAATTAAATCAATCATTGAAAATCTTGTTGGAATATGCGGTTTTGACGCTGATACCGTCCAGTTTTCCGATTTTGCCTGAAAGCTCCGCAATAACATCCTGAGGCGCATCAACAGCAATGCTGACAATGCTCAGGTTGCGCTCCTTATAAGGCAAGCCCATTCTTCCGACAATGCAATCGCCGAAATTATGAAGCAATGCGTTAAGCTTTTCAACGGAATCCTTATTTTCAACAATTATGCCGATAACCGCAATTCTTTTTTCCATAAATTAACACTCCCGAAAAATAATAAAAACCGCACCCCGAAAAAGGCGCAGTTTGTCCGTAATAATCATATTTACGTTTTCTTGCACCTTTCACTCGGAAAATCCTTATGTCAGGATACTTATATTATACATTTAAATTGATATTATGTCAATTATTCCGATTTGCCAAATTATTTGATTTGACCTTGACCAAAACAGTCAAAAGTGATAGACTATCGGTTTGGAAGAAGGTTGAATATGGAAAATAAAATTCAGGCTAAAAAAGAAAACAAAATAATTTTCATCTGCTGGCTGGCTTATCTGACAGCTTATATCGGCAGACTAAATTTTAACGCTTCAATTGTTGCAATCATTTCCGATTTGGGAGTAACCAAAGCCGAAGCAGGTCTTGTAAGCTCATTCTTTTTCTTTGCTTACGGCGCAGGTCAGCTTATAAACGGCATACTCTCCAAAAGATACAATGCAAAAATAATGATTTTTCTCTCGCTGATTTTCTCGGCGGTTTTCAATGTGCTTATGCCCCTTTCGGGAAGCATTGCCGCAATGAAATTCATATGGATGGGCAACGGCATTGTGCAATCCGTACTCTGGAGTACGCTGATAAAAACACTTTCCGATTATGTTTCGGACAAAAAGCTGCCCAAGGCAATCCTTGCTATGAGCACAACCGTTGCAATCGGCACACTTGTTGCTTACGGAACATCCTCTCTTTGCGTTAATTTCGGAGCTTGGCAGACTGTTTTTTACATTGCAAGCGCCGTGCTTGTTATCAGCGCAACTATATGGATTTCTCTTTTCGGCAAAGCACCTGAAAAGGTTGTTCAGGTTGAAAACAAAAAAGACGAAAAGGTCAGAATGGCAAAGCCCGTTTTGCTTGCACTTTTCCTTGCGGCATTTGCGGGAGTTGCAAACGGATTTATCAAAGACGGAATAACCACCTGGGTGCCCTCGGTACTTTATGAAGAATTCGGTCTTTCTCAGTCATTTTCAATTTTGCTGACTCTGTTTTTGCCTATGGTTTCAACAATGGGTGCGGCAATCGCAAAGAAAATCCACGAAAAAATTCCCTCTCACGCAGGTATGAACCTTATTTTCTACACATTCTCCGCATTGCTTTGCGGCGGAATCCTGATTTCTCTCAAAATTCACAGCATTATTGCAGTTATGCTTTGCTTTATTTGCGTTGCCTGCGGAATGGCAATGATAAACAATGTTATCACAAGTATGTTTGCTCTTGATTACCGCAGAAAGCTCAACGCAGGTTTTGCAGCGGGTCTGCTCAACACATTCTGCTATGTGGGCAGCACGGTTACATCATATACACTCGGTGCCGTTGCGCAGTCAAGAGGCTGGAACGCTGTTTTCTTCATAATGCTGACGATTTGCATATGCGCGGCGGCTGTGTGCTTCGGCGGTATAATGAGCGAAAAGAAGATGAAGGAGAAATAAAATGATAAGATTTGAGTGCGATTACCTTGAGGGTGCGCATCCCGAAATACTTAAAAAATTGACAGAAACCAATATGGAGCAATCAATCGGATACGGTTGCGATGAGCATTGCGAAAATGCCGCAAAGCTTATTAAAAAAGCCTGCAATGCACCTGACAGCGATGTTCATTTTCTTGTTGGCGGTACGCAGACAAACACAACCGTTATCTGCGCCGCACTCCGCCCTCATCAGGGAGTCATCAGCGCTTCAACGGGTCATATCAATGTGCATGAAAGCGGAGCAATTGAGGCAACGGGGCATAAGGTGCTTGCCCTGCCCTGCACCGACGGAAAGCTGACAGCTGAGTCTGTTGAAGATTGCTTCAACTCGCACGCAAACGACCTTAACCGTGAACATATGGTGCAGCCTGCTATGGTTTATATTTCCTACCCTACCGAATGCGGCACACTCTACACAAAATCAGAGCTTGAAGCGATTTATTCCGTTTGCAGAAAAAGCGGTATGCTTCTTTACATTGACGGAGCAAGAATGGGCTACGGTCTTGCGGCTGAGGGGTGCGACCTGACTCTGCCAGACATTACCGCAAACTGCGATGTTTTCTATATCGGCGGCACAAAAGTGGGCGCACTTTTCGGCGAAGCACTTGTTATAAACAACACAAATCTCAAAAAGGATTTCCGATATTTCATCAAGCAAAAAGGCGGACTTCTTGCAAAAGGAAGACTGCTGGGCATTCAGTTTGAAACTCTTTTTGAAAACGGACTTTATTTTGAAATTTCAAAGCACGCAATCAACTGCGCCAAAAGAATTTATGAGATTTTTGCAAGCTGCGGCTATGAATTTCTTTCCGACTCAAGGACTAATCAACAGTTTCCTGTTATACCCGACAATGAGCTTGAGATTATTGCAAAAGATTTCACTTATGACTATTGGTGCTGTATGGGTGACGGCAAAAGCGCAGTTCGTTTCTGCTCAAGCTGGGCAACAACAAAAGAAAACCTTGACGCACTTGAAAAAACGGTCAAAGCATTATAAAAAATTAAGGCTGTGATTTTTTCATCACAGCCTTTTGCTTTATTTGATTGCTTCGTAAAGCCTGTCACGGCAGTTGTTATCCTTATGCAGGAAGAAACCGTCCATTCTGTTCTTATAAGGCTCCTGAGGCTCAAAATTGTTTCTGATACAGATTTCAAGCTGCTCAATAAGCTCGTCCGCGGTCTGAGTAAAGGGACCGAAGCCCTCCTCCATAGGTAAATCAAGCTTTCTGTAGCCGTGAGAAACGCCCGCTCTGAACATATCATAATCAGGCACGAAATAAATGACGGGACAGTTAAGATAAACCGAATCAAAAACTATTGACGAATAATCCGTTATCATCAGGCGGTATTCATCCATTTTTGTTTCAAATCCGTCAAGGCAGATTCTGTTGCTCTTTACCTCAAACAAATCATTGTAGCATTTAAAAATCGGATGATTTTTAAAATCGAGATAAAGGTCATTTTCCTCGAGAAGCTTATGAAGCTTTTCCGAATTGAGAATTGCGTTGATTTCTTTATAGAATGCCGAATTGAGAAATGCATTTCTCAGCTCAACGCGGCTGTTATTGACAAGCGGACCGATAAGATTGCTTCTCCACGACGGTGAAAAAACAATTCTGTTTTTCTTTTCTCCGCCTGCCTGCATAAAGTCATATCGGGGCATTCCGCTTTTTATAAGGTCGCTGTCGTCATAGCCGTAATTTTCGGTGAAATTCTTAACCTCAAATCCGCTGGAAACAACAACCTTATCGATTATGCAGCGTTCCTTGGCATACATATTTTTCAGCGTTGCGTGAAGCAAGCCGTGCTGAAGATAAACAAGCTCATACTGCGCAAGGTCGGAATACCAGCGCATGGGACCTGCACCGAAAGGACAGACATTTGAAAGATTTGAGAAAGATGTGATCAGCTTTTTACAGCTGAAATAATAACCCTTATGCTTTTTTGAGCCGAACCATATGATATTCTTTCTCTCCTCGGGAGTAAACTTTTCTTCGAGAGTATCTCTGTCGCACTCATTAAGCACATAAAGACGCTTTATACCGTCGTTTATGTTTATATCGTGCTTGAACTGGTCATATGCATTGTCATAAACACCGTAGCGGTCAAGATAAAGCCAGACTTTTTCTTTTTTCAGCTTATAAAAATGACCCAGCGCACGGTAAAAAACAATTCTCGGATTTATCTTGAAATAGTACAAAAGATTAAACAACGCTATTATAATCCGATAGGCAATTCCGCCGTGAATTTTATCGGACAGAATTTCAAAAACGCCGTCATTTTCTCTGTAGCACTTGCCGTTATTGAAGAAAACTCTTTTCTTTTTGCCTCTCTGTAAAGGAATGTGATGACCGTAATAATAACCGATTTTGTAGGGTTTTCCGTTAATAACAACTTCAAGCTCAAATGTTTTCACATCGCTGACATCAAGATCAAGCCTGAAGCGCCAGAATATTGCCGTTTTTATTCCCGCGTGATACTGTTCATGCTCCGAATGGGTCAATTCAAGCCTTTCACGCTTCCCGTCACAGATAAGATAAAGCTCGGGCTTGTCGGTATACATAAACACGGGCGACTTAAGGAAAGCATCCATATTGAGCCTTCCGTCTGAAATCTTGAATTTATTGACAACTGCGGTAACCTTTTTTGCGCGGTAAATTTCTTCGCCGTCAAAAACGAGCTTCAACTCATCATCGCATTCAAGAGCAATGTTTTTGCTGCCTTTTAAGCCAAGCAGATAGTGTTTGTGATAAAGATCCATTGCGGGGCGGTCAAGAATAACTTTGTCATCAATCCTCTTTATCAGCGCAGTAATTCTCGCAACCGCATTTTCAAATTCTTCTTCCGTATAATGATAGGGCAAAAGCACATCAGAGGTGCTTTTCCAGGTCACATCGTGAAGATAAAACGCCTGCAGATAAGCGGGAACACCGTTTTCGGGATACATATTGAAGAATGTTTCCCACATATTCATTGTATCCTCGAATATGTAGTAAGCGTTGCTTATAGAGCTTGTTGCGGCACCGGGACGGCGCAGATAGCGGTATTCGGGTCCTGCGCAGTATCCGATTGTCATTTTCTCTTTGAGGGTTGTGAAAATATATTTCTGGTCCTCGTGGAATTTGAGGTTTGTATCAAAAAGAATATCGCTGCCGTCAGTTTTGTTCTTGACGCAGATATTCATTGTTGACTGTGCAATATAGCAATTATCGCCCTCATTGAGATTATAGATACCCGATTCCTTGAGAATACGGTATCTGTAATGAACACCAAGCGCCTTGCCGTTGCGGTAAGGCACGATTTTGTAGGTCACAAGGTCGGTTTCGTCATAATGCTCTTCAAAGAAATCATACACGCTTCTGAGGGTATCCTCGGTCAAGGTATCGTCGGCATCAAGGAAAAGGATATACTTACCCCTTGCAAGCTCAATGCCCTTGTTTCTTGCGCTGGAAACACCTCCGTTTTCCTTGGCAAAATAAACTATATTAGAATATTTTGCAGCTGCTTTTTCACAGATTTCACCACCGTTATCGGATGATCCGTCATTGACAAAAATGATTTCAAAATCATTCTTATCCATTGACTGGGTCATAAGACTTTCAACGCAACCCTCAAGATATTCTTCGCAGTTATAAACAGGAATAACAACCGAAACTTTATATCTGAAATCGGACATATTTTCATTCCTTTATCAGTTATTTTCTATTATATTACAATATCTGTAAGAAAAAATCAAGTGATTATTGAGTTTTGACAGCGTTGACATAAAAGGCTTTTGGGAGTATTATTACCCTGACAGCAAAATTTGCTGTTTAAAGTAAAATTACGGAGAAAAGAAATGAAAACATACGATATAATCATATGCGGTGCAGGTCCTGCAGGCGCAGCGTTTGCAATGACTGCTCCGAAAGATATGAAAATACTTCTGCTTGACGGCACAGTTAATCCCAAACCCTGCGGCGGATTGCTGGCGCCCGATGCGCAAAAAGCATTGGCAAGCTTTGAGCTTACCTTGCCTAAAGAAATACTTGTTGACCCTCAGATTTTTTCCGTGCGCACAATAGATATGAAAACAAACTGCGTGAGAAGATATCAAAGAATGTATATCAATGTTGACCGTGATAAATTTGACAAGTGGTTGGTTTCTCAAAGCGGCAGCAATGTTGAAATTCAGCGTGCAAGGCTTACCGATTGCAGAAAAACCGACAGCGGCTTTGAGGCTGTATGCAAAAGCGAAAGCGGAGAAATATTCACCGCAAAAAGCAGGTATCTTGTAGGTGCGGACGGTGCAAATTCATATGTAAGGCGTACATTTTTCCCAAAGCTTAAAACAAGGCAGTATGTTGCAATTCAGCAATGGTTTGACATTGACGAAAACACACCCGACCCGTTTTATTCCTGCATTTTTGACCCTGAAACAAGTGCATGCTGCTCATGGTCAATCTATAAAGATAATTATGTGATTTTCGGCGGTGCATATGAGCCTGAGCATTGCCGCGAAAGATTTGAAAAGCAAAAAGAAAAGATGAAAAATTTTGGACTTGAGCTTAAAAATCCCGTCAAAACAGAAGGCTGTCTTGTGCTGCGCCCCTCCTCCCCCGCAAGCTTCTGCACGGGCGGCGACGATGTTTTTCTTATCGGTGAAGCCGCAGGATTTATAAGCCCGAGCTCGCTCGAGGGCATCAGCAGCGCAATAAACAGCGCAGTAGCACTCAGCGATTCAATAAAAGAAGGCGGAAACATTCACGGCAGATATGCAATCAAAGTAATAAAACTAAAAACAAAGCTCCTTGCCAAGAATCTGAAATGCCCGTTTATGTATAACCCCACACTCAGAAAGATTGTTATGAAATCGGGCGTTACGGCGCTCAAATTAAAATAAATCCATTGACACAAAAGAAAAACAGTAGTATTATTTTATATGTATAGATTAAATATACAGGAGGTTTGTTATGACCAGATACGAAAGCGCAAAAGAGCTTTACGGCAAATTCGGAATTGACACCGAAGCCGCACTCAAAAAGCTTGGCGATACAACAATCTCAATCCATTGCTGGCAGGGCGATGATGTAGGCGGTTTTGACGGCGACGATGCTCTTTCCGGCGGTATTCAGACAACCGGCAATTACCCCGGCAAGGCAAGAACACCCGATGAGCTTATGGCGGATATTGACAAGGCGTTCAGCCTTATCCCCGGCAAAAAGAAGCTGAATCTTCACGCTTGCTATGCAATTTTTGACGGCAACAGAGCGGACAGAGACGCTCTTAAGCCCGAGCATTTTGCAAAATGGGTTGAGTTTGCAAAAGAGAGAAATATCGGCATTGATTTTAACCCCACATTCTTCTCGCATCCTATGGTTAAAGACGGTCTTACCCTTTCGTCACCTGACGAAACCGTTCGTAAATTCTGGGTTGAACACGGCAAGCGATGCGTTGAGATTTCCGATTATTTCGCAAAGGAAACGGGTTATCCCTGCGTTATGAACATATGGATTCCCGACGGCTACAAGGATATTCCTGCAGACAGACTTTCACCCCGTCTGCGTTTCAAGAAATCACTTGATGAAATTCTTGAGACACCTTATGACAAGAACAATGTTTATATCACTCTTGAGTCAAAGGTTTTCGGCATCGGTCTTGAAAGCTACACGGTCGGTTCGGCTGAATTCTGCCTGAGCTATTCAATCAGCAAGGGAATTACTCCCCTTATGGATAACGGTCATTATCATCCCACAGAGCTTGTTTCGGATAAGATTCCTTCAATGCTTGCATTCAGCGACAAAATCGCTCTGCATATCACAAGAGGCGTGCGCTGGGACAGCGACCATGTTGTTATCCTTGATGATGAAACAAAAGAAATTGCAAAAGAAATCGTCAGAAACGATGCGCTCGACAGAGTATTTATCGCAACGGACTATTTTGACGCTTCAATCAACCGCATCAGCGCTTGGGTAACGGGCGTCAGAAATGTTCAGAAGGCTCTGCTTTTTGCTCTCCTTCAGCCTTCACAGAAGATGAAAGAGCTTCAGGACAATGCAGAATTCACGGAGCTTATGGTACTCAGCGAAGAAATGAAAACTATGCCCCTCGGCGATGTATGGGCAGAGTTTCTTGAAAGACAAGGCACAGAAAGCTGCTATATCGGCAGCATTAAAGAATATGAAGAAAAGGTATTGGTGAACAGAAAATGAAAAATATTATGGAAGCACCCTTTGTGGTAGGAATGTGCAAGGCAACTGCAAATATGTACCGTATGGGCTGGGACGAAAGAAACGGCGGTAACATCAGCGTTATGCTTGAAAATGACGAGGTTGCTGAGTATCTTGACATTAACGCTCCCATCAGAAGCTTCGATATGGGCTTTGACGCAAGCGTTCTTGCAGGCAAAATCTTTATTGTTACAGGCACGGGCAAATACTTCAAGAATGTTGAAGATGACCCCGAAAACAACCTTGGTATCATCAAAATTGCAGAAAACGGCACAACAGCAGAAGTTCTCTGGGGCTACAGCGACGGCGGCAGACCCACATCAGAGCTTCCCGCTCACCTTATGAGCCACATTTCAAGACTTTCAAAGAACCCCGAAAACAGAGTCATTATGCACAGCCATCCCACAAACACACTTGCAATGACTTATGTTCACGAGCTGAGCGAAAAGAAATTCACTCATTCACTCTGGGAAATGTGCACCGAGTGTATGGTTGTTTTCCCCGACGGCATCGGCGTTCTTCCCTGGATGGTTTGCGGCACTAACGAAATCGGTATCGCAACTGCAGAGAAGATGAAGGAATTCCGCCTTGTTATCTGGGGTCAGCACGGCATCTACGGCTGCGGCAAGGACCTTGACGAAGCTTTCGGTCTTATCGAAACAGTTGAAAAGGCTGCTCAGCTTTATATGATGACCGCTCACCTGCCCAGAGTAAACACAATCACAGACCCCGACCTTGTTGAAATCGTTAAAGCATTCAAGCTTGAAGATGTATACAGAAGAGATTTTCTTAACCTTTAATCAATAGGAGGAAACTGAAATGGCAAACAGATTTGTACTCAACGAAACATCATACCACGGCAAGGGCGCAATCGCCGCTATTGCCGATGAATTCAAGGCAAGAAGCTTTGCAAAAGCTCTTGTTTGCTGCGACCCCGACCTCATCAAATTCGGCGTTGCAGACAAGGTTTTCAATGTTCTTAATGGTGCAGACATCGCTTACGATGTATTCAGCACAATTCAGGCTAACCCCACAATCGAGAATGTTCAAGCAGGCGTTGAAGCTTTCAAAGCAAGCGGCGCAGACTGCATCATCGCTGTTGGTGGCGGCTCATCAATGGACACAGCAAAGGCAGTAGGCATCATCATTGCCAACCCCGAATTTGCCGATGTTCGTTCACTTGAAGGCGTTGCTCCCACAAAGAACAAGTGCGTTCCCATCATTGCAGTTCCCACAACAGCAGGCACAGCTGCTGAGGTTACAATAAACTATGTTATCACAGACGCTCAGAACAACAGAAAGATGGTTTGCGTTGACGTTCACGATATCCCCGTTGTTGCCGTTGTTGACCCTGATATGATGTCAACAATGCCTGCAGGTCTCACAGCCGCTACGGGTATGGACGCTCTCACACACGCTATTGAAGGCTACATCACCAAGGGCGCTTGGGAGCTCAGCGATATGTTCCACATCAAGGCAATTGAAATCATCGCAAGAAGCCTCAGAGGCGCAGTTGCAAACACAGACGACGGCAGAGAAGGAATGGCTCTCGGTCAGTATGTTGCAGGTATGGGCTTCTCAAATGTAGGTCTCGGCATTGTTCACTCAATGGCTCACCCCCTCGGCGCACTTTATGACACACCTCACGGCGTTGCAAATGCAATCATTCTTCCCACGGTTATGGAATACAACGCACCCGCAACAGGTGAAAAATACAGAAATATCGCAAAGGCAATGGGCGTAGCTGGCGTTGACGCTATGAGCCTCGCTGATGCAAGAAAAGCAGCAATTGACGCGGTTAAACAGCTTTCAGTTGATGTTGGTATCCCAACAGACCTTAAAGAAATCGTTAAAGCAGAAGATATTGACTTCCTTGCAGAATCAGCATTCGCAGATGCTTGTCGTCCTGGTAACCCAAGAGACACAAGTGTTGAAGAAATCAAAGCGCTCTATCTTTCTCTTATGTAATTCAATAATTAAAGCGGTGGGGGAATTCTCCCACCGTTTTTTGTTGACAACTTAAAAAACAATGGTATAATATAACCATTAAAGTGGGTATTTATTT
>JAZQXJ010000008.1:0-2507 GCA_045632815.1 Acutalibacteraceae bacterium
AACATCGTCTGCAATTGTTGCAAGGTCATCCTTAAGGAGAAGAGATACAAGGCGCAGGAAAATTGTGATATCTCTGCTGTGAAGCTCATAAGGCTCGCTGCCTGCATAGTGCCATGAAACAAGCTCGGTCACGATATCCCAGCCGTTTTCATATTCGCTGTCGGGAATATCAAGGTTATATCCTGCGGCAAGCTCCTGAATTCCGCCCTCACCGTAGAGGGGGTCTTCAAGGATTTTAACAAGTCCGCCGACTGCGGTTTCAACAAGGTCATAGTAGAACGCATCCTCTGCAATGCCCATTTCTTCCATACGGAAGCCCTTACCCAGTCTGTACTGAACACCTGCCTTGAGGAAGCCCTTTGCGTAGTCATTCAGACCCTCATTCATAAGGTCAATCTGCTCCTGAGTGTAGCCTGCTGTCTGCGCAACGAGCGCATCGGTGTCAATTGAATCAACCGTTCTTGCCTCATACTTGATTTCATCGTCTGTAACGGTGAAATATCTGTACTGCAGGGGGTACATCGTAAGTGCTGTTGTTGCAAAGTCATAGATAACATTGCCCGTTGAGCTTGTATAAACAGCGGCGTCGCTGCAATGCTCGTGACCCGTGAAAACAAGCTTGATGCCCCAATCGGCAAAGAGGGTTGCTGTTGTGTAATGGAATCTTACGATAAAGTTTCTGCTGAGAATTCTCTGCACGGGAAGGTGGTCAAGCAGGTTATGGTGCATCATAAGGATGGGATATTTGCCGTCTGCCTTTGCCTGCTTTGCCTGCTCATACACCCATTCAAGCTTTTCTGCGCTCATACCGTCCTCGGTTGACTTTGAGGGGTCGTTGCTGTCAAGAGCGATGAGTCTGTATTTTTCGTTAAGGTCGGCTGTGTATGATGCCGTGCCTTCAAGAGTTGTGAGGGCTTCGCTGTAACCGAAATCCGCATAAACTCTTGTGAAATCTTCAAGATTTGTCGCGCAGTCGATGCCGTAATCGTGGTTGCCGGGGATAACATAGATGGGTTTGCCCGTTTCCGCCTCAAACTTTGCAAGCTTTGCGGCAACATCGATATGCTCCTGATGGACTGACTTGCCGTTATCTGCAAGGTCGCCCGAAATAAGAACGAATTCAACCGAATCGTCCTCGGCGCATTGATTAAGGAATTCATCGATGATAAGACCGCTTTCTTCCTCCATTGCGGCTCTGCGGTTTGCGTACCAATAGATTTCTTCGCCCTCAATGATTGTTTCGAGTTCTTCGCTCGGAACATTGTAATGAAGGTCGGATGCAACGGCAAAATTCATTTCATCCTCTGCGGCAAATGCGGTGAAACCAACTGTGAGAGATGTTACAAGAAGAATTGCCGAAAGTACAATGCTCAATATTTTTTTCATATCTGCACCTCTTAAAAAAATATAGATTAAATATAACATATATCAGTTTATAATGCAAGTAATTTAATTCCTTAAACGAGCAAAAAAGACCGTGACGATTGTCACGGTCTTTTGGTTTAGTTCTTTTCAACGCCCATTGTTACTTTTTCGCCGTTGATATCCCAAGCTTTGGTGTATGAGCCACCTTCAGCTGTGATAATATCGGTTGCAAGAACATCGCGCTTGATTTCATCTGCGTTTGCACCGAAGATTGCTTCAATCTTCTCATTACCGCTTACATAAATCTTGATTGTATCCATAACCTCAAAGCCTGCGTCCTTACGCATTGTCTGAATCTTTGAGATAAGCTCTCTTACGAAGCCTTCTTCAATGAGTTCATCTGTGAGGTTTGTATCAAGAACAACTGTAACACCGTTACCGCTTTCAGCCTGGAAGCCTTCCTTCTGAACGGTTTCGATGAGAAGGTCTTCAACTGCAAGTGAAATTTCGGTATCGCCTGCGGTGAATGTGAGAGCACCCTTTTCTTCAAGCTCTGCCTTTGCGGCTGAGCCGTCAAGTGATGCAAGATACTCTCTGATTGCACCGAGAAGCTTGCCGTACTTGGGTCCGAGTGTCTTGAGCTGGGGCTTGAAGTTATATGAAACATAGCCTGATGAGTCTGTTACAAACTCAAGAGCCTTGATGTTAAGCTCATCCTCAACGATTTCGCAGTATTCCTTGCCGAGCACCTTGGGTGCGCTGACAAAAATCTTGCCGAGAGGCTGTCTGTTCTTGATGTTTGCTGTGTTTCTTGCAGCTCTGCCGAGAACAACAATGTTAAGAATTTCATCCATTGATGCTTCAAGCTCTGTGTCAACAAATGCCTTATCCGAAACGGGATAATCGCAAAGGTGAACGCTGATGGGTGCATTCTTATCAACATTGCAAACAAGGTTGCGGTAAATATCCTCTGCCATAAAGGGAATCATGGGAGCAGCAAGCTTGACAACGGTTACAAGAGCTGTGTAAAGAGTCATATAAGCATTGATCTTATCCTGCTCAAGTCCCTGCGCCCAGAAACGCTCTCTGCCGCGGCGTACATACCAGTTACTCATATCGTCAACAAAGCTCTGGAGTGCCTT
>JAZQXJ010000009.1:0-17223 GCA_045632815.1 Acutalibacteraceae bacterium
GGGGATGTTAAAAAAGCGCAGACCGCATAAAACAATATAAATCAAGGGGTTTCGGCAGGTTATAAAACTGCAGAAACCCCTTAAAATATTTAAAAAGTACAAATTGTTATTTATTTTATGTTTTATGCTACGAACAAACCTCGCCACTCGACGTATTTTTGTACGCCTTCGGGCAAGCAAAACAAGGCTGAAGCCTTGTTTCTGCTCGGTTTGTCCGTTCTGCATCTTTTTTCCTATCCCCTTAAAAAAGGCTGTGAAAAAAACTTTCGTTTTTCACAGCCCCGTTTTCTTATTCTATATGTTCTTTTCTGAATCTTTTATCGAAATAGCCCATAAGCCATACGGCGGCTATGACGTCAACACCGATTTCAAATATTGTGAAAACGATGCTCTGCGCCGTATCGCCCGCAATCACAGGGAAAAGCTCGGCAAGTATGCCGACGAGGTAGTGAACAATGCTTGCCGCTTTTGACGCAACATAAACCACTCCGAGAAACATCAGCCTGTCCCTGCGGTTGTGATAGGCGGCGTGAGCGAAGCTGTCATAAATTATAAATGAAATTATGACCGACACAATTGCCAGCACATCGCCCCACACGGTAAGATGAGCGTAATCCGAATAAAAAATTTTCAAAAAACCTTGAAACAGCGCAGAAAAAAGTGCATTTACCGTTGTTTCAAGAAAAACAGCAAGAGCTATATGCTGAGTAACCGAACGTAATTTTCTTTCCATTCTGCTCCTCCGCTCCGCTTTTTATGCCTGCGATGCTTCAAGTGCCTGCTTAACATCGGCAATAATATCGTCAACATGCTCGATACCGACAGAAAGGCGGATAAGGTCATCCGAAATGCCGCAATCAATAAGCTCCTGAGCTGTAAGCTGACGGTGAGTTGTGCTTGCGGGGTGGAGACAGCAGGTGCGTGCATCGGCAACGTGAGTTGCGATTTCGGCAATCTGCAGGCTGTCCATAAACTTTGTTGCGGCATCTCTGCCACCCTTGATTCTGAATGAAATTACGCCGCTTGTGCCGGTGGGCATATACTTCTGCGCAAGCTCGTAGCCCTTGCTGCCCTCCATACCGGGATAAGTAACCTCAATTGCACAGCCGCTGTCACGGATAAACTCCGCAACCTTGAGAGCATTTGAACAATGTCTTTCAACTCGGAGAGGAAGAGTTTCAAGACCGAGATTGAGGAGAAATGCGTTGAAGGGCGAGGGAATTGAGCCCAGGTCACGCATAAGCTGAGCCATACACTTTGTGATGTAAGCCGCATTGCCGAAACGCTCTGTGTAAGTAATTCCGTGGTATGATGCATCGGGAGTTGTAAGACCGGGGAATTTGTCGTTCTGTGTCCAGTCAAACTTACCGCCGTCAATAACAACGCCGCCAACGCTCGTTGCGTGGCCGTCCATATACTTTGTTGTTGAGTGGATAACGATATCCGCGCCAAGCTCAAAGGGTCGGCAGTTAACGGGAGTGGGGAATGTGTTGTCGATGATAAGGGGTACGCCGTGTGAATGAGCCGCATTGACAAACTTATCAAAATCAAGCACTTCAAGAGCAGGATTTGAAAGTGACTCCGCAAAAACAGCCTTTGTGTTGGGTCTGAAAGCGGCGTTAAGCTCCTCCTCGGTTGCCTGAGGGCTGACAAAAGTGAAATCAATGCCGAGCTTTCTCATCGTAACATTAAAAAGGTTGAAGGTGCCGCCGTAAATTGTTGATGCGCTGATAACGTGGTCGCCTGCGCCTGCAATGTTGAAAATCGAATAGAATGAAGCCGCCTGACCCGACGAGGTAAGCATTGCGCCTACGCCGCCTTCAAGGTCGGCAATCTTTGCGGCAACGGCATGGTTGGTGGGGTTTGCAAGACGGGTGTAGAAGTAGCCCGAAGCCTCAAGGTCGAAAAGCTTGCCCATTTCAACGCTTGAATCGTATTTGAATGTTGTGCTTTGAGTAATAGGCACCTGTCTTGACTCGCCGTTTTTGGGTGAATATCCGCTTAAAATACATTTTGTGTTAATTTTGTAGCTCATTTTTATGCCTCCAGAAATTCTTTCATCAGTCCGCAGCCGATTTCAACAAAATCGCCCGTTGCCTTGGCTGTGATTTCATTTATTGTTTCAACGCCCTCAACCTCGTCGTTTTTGTGGTAAATCATAAAGGGTACGGGGTCGCTTGCGTGAGTTTTCGTAACAATGGGTGTGGGGTGGTCGGGCAGAATCATAATTTTATAGTCCTCGCCGCAGCCGTTAAGGTAATCAAGAATGATGGGCAGCACACGCTCATCGCTAAGCTCGATTGCCCTGATTTTATTTTCAGGCTCGTTTCTGTGGCCGCACTCGTCAGGAGCTTCGATATGAATATAAACAAGGTCTTTGCCGTTTTTCCATTCGTCAACAGCCGCCCGAGCCTTGCCCTCAAAGTTTGTGTCTATGTAGCCCGTTGCGCCCTCAACCTCGGGTACACCCATACCTGCGCAGATTGCGATACCCTTAAGCAGGTCAACTGCAGAAACAATGCTGCCCTTGACTCCATAGGTTTCTTCAAAATCGGAAAGTGCAGGCTTACTGCCCTCGCCCCAGAGCCAGATTGAATTTGCGGGAGCCTTGCCCTCTGCAATTCTTCTTTTGTTTACGGGATGGTCTTTGAGCAGATCGTAGCTTTCTTTCATCATTGCGATGAGCTTTTCCGCATTGGGTGCGGTTGAAAGATATTCGCCAACCACTCTGCCTGAAATATCGTGGGGAGGAGTCATTTTGCCAAGGTCGGTTGTGCCGTTATCCCAGATAAGGCAATGACGGTAGCTGACACCGTTGTAGTATCTGAATTCATCGTTGCCGAAATGCTCCTGAACGGTTTTGATTATTTCCGCCGCATCCTCGCTTGAGATATCGCCTGCGGAATAGTCAATCATTGTTTTATCTTCGTAGTTTTCTTCGTCGCTGAGTGTAACAACGTTGCAACGCAGAGCAACGTCTGTATCTTTCATCTTAACACCGATGCTTACAGCCTCGAGGGGAGAACGGCCTGTGTAGCAAACCTTGGGGTCATAGCCGAGAACGCTTAAGTTTGCAACGTCACTGCCGGGCTTGAGACCGTCGGCAACTGTCTTTACAAGACCCACTCTGCCCTTCTGAGCAAGTGCATCAAAATTAGGCTTTTTTGCAAGCTCCATAGGAGTTTTGCCGCCAAGTGCAGGAACGGGATAATCCGCCATTCCGTCATAAAGCACTACTGCATATTTCATATGTATCATCCTTCCGTAAAAGATTTATTTTCTGAACATCAATACTCTTGTTTTATCCGAATCAAAATCATCAGGATTATAATAAACAGGCTCGTTTTCCCAAACCTGATGAAATCTTATTATCATTGCCTCTCCGATATCAACCGTCACAAAAACGCAGAATTCTTTATCGGGGTATTTTGATTTGAGAACGCTCAGCTGTGTTTCGCCTATAGCCTTGCCAATCTCAATCAATTCTTCAAAATCGGATTTTTTAACGTTGTCAATCAGATGAACGTGATTTTCAACAGCTTCAAATTGCGTTTTATCTTCAGGCTCAAAACCGACTTCATTCATAGAAGAGTCCACATAAACTACATACTCATTGCCGTTTTCATCGGTTATGATTCTGAATTCAAAAAGATTTGCAACAGTTTTCAGAATATCAATTTTTTTCATTTCATTTCCTTATCCATAAAAACTCTTGAGCCCGTTGCGCCGCGCTGACCCTGATATTTGCCGTTATAGGGATTGAGCGCCTTTTCATCCATCTTTGCAAAAACAAGCTGACCCACTCTGCGTCCTGCCTTCAGCTGAATTGCACAGCGGTTTGCATTGAATAATTCAAGGGTGATTTCTCCCTTGAAGCCGGGGTCAACCCAGCCTGCATTCTGGATAAACAGACCCATTCTTCCAAGTGAGCTTCGGCCCTCAACAAAGGCTGTCAGGTCATCGGGCAATTCAAAATATTCCATTGTGGTTGCAAGAACAAACTGACCGGGAAGCAGCACGTATGTATCCGTTTCAATGGTTTCGTATTCGATTTTATCCTCAAGGTTTATGATTCCCGTTGAGGAATCTTTAACAATGCTGAAGGTGTTGCCAAGGCGGATATCAATGCTTGCAGGCTGAATCTGCGCAGGCTCAATAGGGTCCGCCACAAGTCTGCCTTCCTCAAGCATTTTCATCAGAGTTTTATCAGAAAGTATCATTTTTGCATCTCCTTTAGTAATCTTCACCTTTGTCCAAAATCCATTTTAACGGATTTTCGTCAATATATTGCCACGCATCAAGATATCCGTTTTCATTTTCAATTATTCTGTCAAAATACGAATCCTGCCATATTGAATATCCGATTTCCTTGGTAACCATAGTCTTAAATGACCTGATAATGGTAAACAGTGTAGGGCGGGATGCCCTCATCCCGCCGTTATCCGACGGAGTTTCATGCAGCAAAAGCAATATATGGATATGATTTGGCATTATTACATAATTCTCAACACTTACATTGTGATATACGGAATTTATATTGCG
This sequence comes from Acutalibacteraceae bacterium, assembly GCA_045632815.1. GTDB lineage: Bacteria > Bacillota > Clostridia > Oscillospirales > Acutalibacteraceae > CAG-177. The sequence continues at coordinate 4,543 of JAZQXJ010000009.1, forward strand.
AATATACTTATCCGCAGCCTTGCCGATTTCAGATAAATATACCGTCGGCGGGATGTGGGCATCCCGCCCTACAACAACTTTGCCCAACAAATGCTTTTTGTCTTTAACACAAACCGTAACAAAATAGCAACCGTTTTGTCCGTAATCATATTCCTTTAATCTCGGATGTTTCCTTTTCGGCAATTCCATAAATTATCAGTCCGTAAAATTGATAATATATTATATCACGCTATAAACATAAAATCTATAATTTTTTATAAAAAAATTGGCAGACACACACGGTATGTGTGCGCCTGCCGCATAATATTACCAAATCTTTTTACTTGCGATGTCTGCCAATGCGGATGCGATGAATTCGTCAACGCTCTTTGCGCCGATATCGCCCTCGCCTCTCTTACGCACGGAAACTGCGCCGTCTTCGATTTCCTTATCACCAACAAGAAGCATGTAAGGAAGCTTTTCAAGCTGTGCCTCACGGATTTTGTAGCCGATTTTTTCGCTTCTGTCGTCAACGGAAACTCTGATGCCCATTTCTTCAAGCTTTGCGGCAACTTCCTTTGCATATGCGTGGTGACGGTCTGCAATGGGAAGAAGTCTTACCTGCTCGGGTGAGAGCCAGAGGGGAAGCGCACCTGCAAAGTTTTCAAGAATATAAGCAAGTGTTCTTTCGTAGCAGCCGAGGCTTGTTCTGTGGATGATATAGGGAAGCTTCTTCTGTCCGTCCGTATCAACATAATACATACCGAACTTTTCTGCAAGAAGCATATCAATCTGAATTGTAACAATTGTGTCCTCTTTGCCGAAAACATTCTTATACTGAATGTCAAGCTTGGGACCGTAGAATGCGGCTTCGTCAATACCGATTTCGTAGTCAACGCCGAGGTTATCAAGGATTTTTCCCATTGTCTCCTGAGCGGCGTTCCACTGCTCTGCGGTGCCTTCGTATTTCTTGGTGTTATCGGGATCCCACTGCGAGAAACGGAAAGTACACTTATCAAGCATACCGATTGTTCCGAGGAAATACTTGCAAAGGCTCAGGCAGCCCTTGAATTCTTCTTCAAGCTGGTCGGGTCTGATAACAAGGTGACCCTCTGAAATTGTAAACTGACGGACACGGATAAGACCGTGCATTTCGCCCGAATCCTCGTTACGGAAAAGAGTTGAGGTTTCGCCCAATCTCATGGGAAGATCACGGTAGCTTCTTGCAGCATTGAGATAAACCTGATACTGGAAAGGACAGGTCATGGGACGGAGTGCAAGGCATTCCTTCTCTTCGTCATCGGGATCACCGAGAATGAACATACCGTCGCGGTAGTGATCCCAATGGCCTGAAATTCTGTAAAGATCTCTCTTTGCCATAAGGGGAGTTTTTGTGAGAAGATAGCCGTTCTTCTGCTCAACATCTTCAACCCAGCGCTGAAGAAGCTGAATTACTCTTGCGCCCTTGGGCATAAGGATGGGGAGACCCTGACCGATTGAATCAACAGTTGTAAAGAAACCGAGTTCTCTGCCGATTTTGTTATGGTCACGCTTCTTTGCTTCTTCGATTGCTTCAAGATGAGCCTCCAGATCCTCTTTCTTTGTGAAAGCTGTGCCGTAAACTCTCTGGAGCATCTTGTTATTTGAGTCGCCTCTCCAATATGCGCCCGTGCAGGAGGTCAGCTTGAATGCCTTTACTCTGCTTGTGTCGGGGATATGAGGACCTGCGCAAAGCTCGTCAAATTCGCCCTGCTTGAAGAATGAAATCTTCTCGCCCTTGCCTGCGTGTTCTTTGATAAGCTCAACCTTGAAGGTTTCGCCTCTTTCTTCCATCATTTTTATTGCTTCGTCAGCGTCAAGCTCATATCTTTCAAGAGCGAGACCTTCTTTGACGATTTTCTTCATCTCTGCTTCGATTTTTTCAAGCACTTCGGGAGTGAAGGGTACATCAACATCAAAATCGTAGTAAAAACCGTTGTCGATTGCAGGACCGATTGCAAGCTTTGCGTTGGGGTAAAGTCTTTTTACAGCCTGAGCAAGAATGTGTGATGCTGTGTGGCGGAGAGCCCACTTGCCGTCTGCATCGTCAAAAGTGAGAATTTCAAGCTCACAGTCCTTTTCAAGAGCTGTTCTCAGGTCGCATACAGCACCGTCAATCTTGCATACGCAAGCGGCTTTGTAAAGACCCATACCGAGGCTCTTGCATACATCCATAGCGGTTGTGCCGTTTTCAAATTCCTTTACGACACCGCCTTTGAGTGTTACATTAATCATATTTATCATATCCTTTCCATAATTTACAAAACAAAAAGCTCCACCCTGCAAAAACAGGATGAAGCATAATATACTCCACGGTTCCACCCGTAATTCCGACTGAAAAATCGGCTCTCTGGCAACTTTAACGCAGTTGATACGGCACGCCTTGAGTAAGCGCTGATTAAATCGGATTGCAATTATCGACGAGATAGTTTTTTGTCAGAAATGCAAAAAAACGCAGGCAATACTTTGTGTATTAACGAGTATTTTGGGCATTTGTGACGGAAAAATAGCCGTTGAGAATTGGGATTTCAATTTAATTAGTGATTACTATACGGCGGCTCTCGGCAGGCGGTAGCGATTTGCGGCATTTTACCGCCCTTTCAGCCCGTGAGGCGGCTCTCTGATAAAATGCTGTTGCAAACAGCCTTCTGCTTCAACGATTTTGATATTGTTTTAATATTATCACTCATTAACTTTAAAGTCAATATATTTTTTAATGAAAAATCAATAAAAAACTTGACATTATCCTCTTAAAAGTATACTATTAATACAATGGTGTTATATTGTGCCAAGATGAGCGTTTTTGCGTTCTGAAACACCATTGGTTGATTTTCATTAATCTTTTTTCATATGACTTTTATAAAAGGTCAAAAAATCGGTCTGTAAAGGAGGAAAACGAAAACTTGAAAATCTGGATTGCAATTCTTATTGCTGCCGCAGCACTTATAATCGGTCTTGTTCTCGGTTTTGTACTCGGCGGTTTACATAGGAAGAAGGTTGCAGAGGCTGCAATCGGCTCCGCTGAGCAGGAAGCAAACAAAATCATCAGCGACGCCATTTCAACAGCCGAAGCAAAGAAGAAAGAAGCCATCCTCGAAGCAAAGGATGAAATTCACAAGCAGAGAACAGAAACAGAAAAAGAGCTTCGCGAAAGGCGCAACGAAGTTCAGAGGCTTGAACGCCGCATCAATCAGAAGGAAGAAACTCTTGATAAAAAGAGCGAAACCCTTGAAAAGAAAAATGAGGTGCTTGACGAAAAAATCAAGACCGCAGACGAACGCCTTGAAGAAATTGAAAGCATAAAGAAAAGCCAGTTCGAAATGCTTGAAAGAATTTCAGGCTTTACCAAGGAGCAGGCAAAAGAACACATTCTCAGCATTCTTGATGAAGAGCTTAACCACGAAAAGGCTGTTAAGATTCAGGAATACGAACAGAGAACAAAGGACGAATCAGACACTCTCGCAAGAGAAATCCTTACAACAGCCATTCAGCGCTGCGCTGCGGACCACGTTGCAGAGGCAACCGTTTCCGTTGTTGCTCTGCCCAACGATGAAATGAAGGGCAGAATCATCGGCCGCGAAGGCAGAAACGTAAGAACACTTGAAATGATTACGGGTGTTGACCTTATCATTGACGACACACCCGAGGCTATCACGGTTTCCAGCTTTGACCCCGTACGCAGAGAAATTGCAAGACTCACCCTCGAAAAGCTTATTGCGGACGGCAGAATCCATCCCGCAAGAATCGAGGAAATGTACGAAAAGGCAAAGCGCGAGGTTGAAACAACAATCAAGCAGACAGGTGAACACGCACTCATTGATGCAGGCGTCAACAATGTTCACCCAGAAATTGTCAAGCTTATCGGTAAACTCAGATACCGCACAAGCTACGGTCAGAATGTTCTCAAGCATTCACTTGAAGTTTCATACATTGCAGGTCTTATGGCAGCGGAACTTGGCACCGATGTCAAAACCGCAAAAAGAGCAGGTCTTCTTCACGATATCGGCAAGGCGCTTGACCACGAAATGGAAGGCTCGCACGTTGATCTCGGCGTTGAATTTGCTAAGAAATTCAAGGAAAATGACAACATTCTTCACGCAATCAAGGCTCACCACGGTGAAGTTGAGGCAAAGACAATCACCGCTGTTCTTGTTCAGGCAGCAGATGCTATCTCCGCCGCAAGACCTGGTGCAAGACGCGAGGATGTTCAGAACTACATCAAGCGTCTCCAGAAGCTTGAAGAAATTGCAACATCATTCAACGGCGTTGACCGTTCATTTGCCATTCAGGCAGGCCGCGAGGTCAGAATTATGGTTAAGCCCGAGGTTGTCAATGATGACACTATGGTTCTTCTTGCAAGGGATATCGCCAAAAAGATTGAAGAAAGCATGGAATATCCCGGTCAGATCAAGGTTAACCTTATCAGAGAAAGCAGAACTATCGACTACGCAAAATAAACTATATAGGGGCTGCGGTTTGCAGCCCCGTTTTTTGAATGGAAAGGAATATTTAAATGAATATTCTCGTAATTGGCGATGTTGTTTCGGCAAAGGGCTGCGAATTTCTGCGCAGTGTTCTGCCTGCATACAAAAGGCTCAAAAAAATTGATTTGTGCATTGCAAACGGCGAAAATTCCGCTGTCGGCAACGGAATAACCCCCGTTTCGGCGCAGTATCTTTTTGACAGCGGTGTGGATTTTATAACAACGGGAAACCACGTTTACCGCCGCAGGGAATTCTATGAAATGCTGGACGAAAGAGACGATATTATCCGCCCCGCAAACTTCCCCGACAACAACCCCGGCAAGGGGTATTCGGTTGTGGATATGGGAAGCATAAAAGTGGGCATAATCAACCTTTCGGGTATGGTTTATATGGACAGATGCAACAATCCCTTTACCGTTGTTGATGAAATTCTGCCCGGGCTTTCGGATTGCAGAATAACCCTTGTTGATTTTCACGCCGAGGCAACCGCTGAAAAAAGAGCGATGGGCTTTTACCTTGACGGCAGGGTATCTGCCGTTTTCGGCACTCACACCCACGTTATAACGGGCGATACCTGCATACTCCCCAAAGGCACGGCATACATCACCGATATCGGTATGACGGGACCGAAGCATTCCGTGCTTGGCGTAAAGCCCGAAATATCAATAGATTGGCTCAGGACGGGTATGCCTGCACGCTTTGACACAGCCGAGGGCGAATGCATAATGAACGGCTGTATTTTCGAAATTGACAATAAGACGGGCAAGGCGGTAAGCGTTGAGTCCGTTACCATAGAATAGGAAGATTTTTATGCAAAAACTGCTCAGCCATATGCGAGCCGCCTGCCAGCAATACGAAATGATAAAAGAGGGCGACAGAATTGCAATCGGCGTTTCGGGCGGCAAGGATTCCGTTGCCCTGCTTGCAGGAATGGCGAATCTCCGCAGATTTTACCCCGAAAAATTCGAAATAATCGCAATCACCCTCGACCCCCGTTTCGGCGGAGTTGACGGCGATTTTTCGCAGATTGAAAAGCTATGCGCCAAGCTTGATGTTAAATATGTAATCAAGCGCACACAGCTTGCCGAGGTTATTTTTGACATCAGAAAAGAAAGCAACCCCTGCAGTCTTTGCGCAAGGATGCGCAGAGGCGCTCTGCACGATGCCGCAAAAGAACACGGCTGCAACAAAATCGCTCTCGGTCATCACCTTGACGATGTTGCAGAAACTTTTGTTATGAATCTTTTCAACGGCGGCACTCTTGATTGCTTTATGCCCGTAACCTACCTTTCGCGCAAGGATATTTATATGATAAGACCTATGATTTTTGCAAGGGAAAGCGACTGCGCAAGGGTTGTACGCAAAGAAAATCTGCCCATAGTGAAAAGCAACTGCCCTGCCGACGGCACAACCGAAAGGCAGGAGGTCAAGGAAATGCTCAGCACTCTTGAAAAGAAATACGGCGATGTACGCAGCAAAATCCTCGGCGCAATGCAGAGAAAAGAAATCAACGGATATTGAGGTAAATAAAAATGAGAAAAATTATAAATATTAACGAGGGCTGGGATTTTTCAAAGGACGGAGTAACCGAAAAAATAAATCTGCCCCATACCTGGAATAACCTTGACGGTCAGGGCGGTGCAGAAACCTATGACCGCTGCCGATGCGTTTATGAAAGGGCAATCCCCCGTTACGACGGCAGAGTTTATCTCGAAATCAACGGTGCAAATACCGTTGCCGAGGTTTTTGTGAACGGTATTTATATCGGCAGCCATGAAAACGGCTACGCAATGTTCCGCTTTGAAATCACGGATTTCCTCAAAGATGAGGACAATATAATCAGGATTATCGTTGACAACAACGGAAACGAATTTCTTTATCCCGAAATGGCGGATTTCACCTTCTACGGCGGTATTTACCGAGATGTGAACATAATCAGCGATGTTGCAAAATCGCATTTTTCGCTGCTCGATATGAGCCTTTGCGGAATGTATATCACCCCAAAGGCGGACGGCAGAGTTTTTGTAAAAACTCTCATTGAAGGCAGCTGCAAGGGACTGACAAAGGAATTTGTCATCACCGATGCCGAGGGCAACGAGGTTGCAAAAAGAGAGGTTGATGCCGATGTTGATGCGGTAAAGCTTTTCATTGATGAGCCTGTGCTTTGGAACGGAATGAAGAATCCCTATCTTTACACAATGACCGCAAAACTCAAGGACGGCGATGAGGTGATTGACGAAATCAGCGACCGTTTCGGTGTGCGCGAATTTTATTTTGACAGCGAAAAGGGCTTTTTCCTCAACGGCGAGCAGATCAAAATGAAAGGCGTTTCAAGGCATCAGGATTGGGAGGGCATAGGCAACGCTCTGACCGATGCGGAACACAAAAAAGATATTGAACTCATCAAAGATGTGGGCGCAAATTCAATCCGCCTTGCACATTATCAGCACGATGAAAAATTCTATGACCTCTGCGATGAGGAAGGCTTCCTTGTGTGGGCTGAAATACCCGTTATTTCCCGATTCAGCAAGAAAAAGCAGGAGCAGGCAAAGTTTATGCTCGAAGAGCTTATCAGACAGAATTTCAATCATCCCTCAATCTTCTGCTGGAGCATTGCCAACGAAATTTCAATCGGCGGCGCAGGTCTTGCGATAAATGACGGCATCAATGAACTTAATAACATTGCTCACGCTCTCGATTCAACCCGACCCACCGCAACGGCGCAGGTTGCTTTCTGCTCCGCGAATTCAAAGCTTAACGATATTCCCGATATTCTCGGATATAACCATTATTTCGGCTGGTACGCCCAGACGGTTGACCGCATTGACAGCTGGCTGGATGAATTTCATCAGAAAAAGCCGCATATCAAGCTCTGCCTTTCCGAATACGGCGCAGAAGCAAACACGGCTCTCCACTCCGCAGACCCCGTGCAGGGCGATTACACCGAGGAATATCAGGCATATTACCACGAGCATTACGCAAAAACCATTGCGGAAAGAGAATGGCTCTGGGGCTCATATGTATGGAATATGTTCGATTTCGGCTCGGCGCTCCGCAACGAGGGCGGCGTAAGAGGTCGCAACAACAAGGGTCTCGTCACCTTTGACAGAAAAATAAAGAAAGATTCTTTCTATGTTTATAAAGCTCATTGGTCAGACGAAAAATTCGTTCATATTGCGGGCGAAAGATTTGTCGACAGACCCACGGGCGAGCAGAAAATCAAGGTTTATTCAAACTGCGATAAAATCAGCCTCACCGTCAACGGCGAAACAGCCGAGCTTGAGGGCGACAAGATTTTTGTTTTTGACGCAGTAATCAAAGAGGGCAAGAATGTTATCACCGCAAAGGCAGGCAAGCTTACCCATAAAATCACCGTAAACGGCACAGACACCCCCAATCCGTCATACTCCCTGCCCGAGGGTGCGCAATCCTTTGTGCGCAACTGGTTTAACTCAAGCGAGGACATTGACCCCGACAGACTTTCGCTTGACGATACCGTAGGCGATATTCTTTTTAACTCCGAGGTGCAGAATATCATAAAGAATCAGGCAGGCATAACGCTTGACCACCCTGCCCTGCAATATGTGGGCAAAATTCCTCTCAAGCCCGTCAGCCGCCTTGCATCAAAGCTCGGCGCAAAAGAGGTTGTGGGTCTTGCCAATCAATTTCTGCAGACAATTGAAAAAGATAAGAAATAAAAAAACGGCTTGCACGGTATTTCGTGCAAGCCGCGTATCTTTTTTATAAGGTTTCTTTTGTTCTTCGTTTAGTGAGACAATCCGAATCAGAATACATCGTCAACAATTACACTCTTGAGAAGTGCGGGTACCATAACAAGGAATCTGGGAAGCCAGCTTGTGAATGTGTAAGCTGCAAGAGCCATAAAGCTGGGAACAACGAGTGCGTTGTATTCCGCTTCGCTTGTGGTGTTGTCGCCCGTAAATGTGATCTGATTCTTGCCTGTTTCTTTTTCAAGAGTAAAGCTGTCGTGGCAAGTAAGGGTCTGCTCTGAGCCTTCAATTATATTGCCTTCTTCGTCTGTAAGAGGATCTGAAAGGACATATGATTTGAATGTCAGCTTGCCGCCGTCAATTGAAATTGCGTTGAAGATACCGCCTGTGTAAGCCTGGTTTGTCTGATCCCAATCCTGACCGTCCCAGTAGTTGCCGTAGCCGTTCTTCTGAATTGTGAGAGCGCCGATCCATTCTGTCTTGAGGAAGTAACCTGCAAGGAATTCACGGATTTCATATCTCTTTGTGCCTGCTGTGCCGCTGAGAACATAAACAGTTCCGTCATCGTTAACCTTGTTGCCCTTGAGAGCCTTTGTTCTCAGGTACTGATGGTCGTGACCGCCCATAACAAGGTCAACATCGCAATCATCAAGAACTCTTGTGAGCGACTCCTGAAGATAAAGAGCATCGGGCCATTTTGCATCCTTGCCGAGTGAGTAGGGTGACTTGTGGAGAAAAACGATTTTCCAATCCTTATCCGTGCTGTTCATATCATTCTTGAGCCAGTTAAGCTGAGGAATTGAAATTGAAAGAAGATCATTTGTGTTAAGAACCGCAAAGTGAGCATTGCCGTAATCGAATGAATAGTTTACGCCGTCTTTAACCTGAACGCTTTCGCTTGTGTCGAGGTTGAACATATTGTTGAACCAGTATTCAACGCCGAGACCGTCGTGGTTACCTGAAACAGGAACGATTGTTGTTGCAAGGTTGAGACTCTTCATTGCGGTGTCGTAGTTATCCCATTCTTCATTGGTGCTGTCGTCTGTGAAATCACCCAAATTAACAATAAATTCAGCTGTGGGAACAGTATTGAAAGCTGCCTGAGCGACCTTTGCACCCTTCTTGAAGTTTTCAAGGTTGCCTGCCTGAATGTCAGCAATTGTAACAAAACTGAACTTGTCGTCATCGTTATCGGTTATGAATCTGCCGATATCGCTGAAATCCGTGCCGTTACCTACGCGGTAAAGGTAAAGTGTTCCGGGAGTAAGGTCGGAAACAAGAGCCTTGTGAACATACTTGCCTTCCCACTCAAACACTTCATCGTATGTTACTGTGCAGCTTGTAACGGGGTTGCCGTCAATGCCTGCAATTTCAACAACGCTTGATGTGTTTTCGTTGGTGTACCAGGTGATACCCTTCTGTGTTGAGGGGTCGCCGTTAACCGCAACTGAAATACGGGTGGGTGTTGTGCCTGAAGCGGCTGTTTCGTCTTCAGCCGATGCAGGGAAAATTGCGCAGGTTGCGAGCATTGCAAAGCAAAGCACAACGCTGAGAATTCTGAGAAAATTCTTTTTCATATCTGTTTTCCTTTCGTTGTTGGTTCAATATTCAAACGGTTAAGAACCGTTTTATCCTTATTTAACGGGAACTGTTACATCCCACTTGGGAAGCCATTCGCCTGTTCTGCAGTTTCTTGCTCTGAAGATAACCTTGCTGTTATAAACTTCAACAATGTATGTAAGTCCTGAGCCGTTTCCGCCTTCTTCGCCATCCTTGTTTTCGATTGCAAGCGAAGGAATATTGAAGGAATGGAAGCCGTCAATCTGCTCGTAGCTGTACTGACTGAAGCCTGCGTGAAGATGACCTGTTATGAGAATTACGGTGCTGTCGTCTGCGTGCTTTGCGAGAACAGCCTTGATTTCGTCATTCTGGTCGCCGACCGAGCCTGCTTCCTTGTTTGTGCCGTTACCCCAGGTTGTGGGAAGATTGTGGGTAAGCTTAAGGGGCTGATGAAGAACAACGAATACGGGCTTGCCCTTTTCTGTTGCAAGTTCATTATCGAGCCATTCCAGCTGCTCGGGGCTGATATAAGCTTCCTCAAATTCGGTTTTATCCGAGCCCATAACGATGAATTTATAGCCGTTGACAACTTCTGTGTAAGCAAACTTGCCTTCTGCATAAGCGTTTTCAGTCATACTTTCATCTCTGTTGAGTGAATTTGTGAAATTCGAAAAACGGCTGTAGCTCTGGCTGTAAGCACGGAGTCTGATATCGTGGTTACCCGATGCCATAATAAAGCGCTTGCCCATACCGTTGATTTCATTATAAACAAGCTGATATTCCTCAAGAAGTCCGTTTTCCGCAATGTCGCCGATGCCTACAACAGCATCAAACTCACATTCGGCATTGTTGAGGTCCATGCAAGCCTCCTGAAAAGCTTGATATCTGCCGAACATATAGTTGGAAACCTGAGGGTCTGCAATTGTTGCAAAAACCATCTTGACGCTGTCGGGGTCCTTCGCCTGAATAGGCTCTGCCGTTGAGGGTGCAACAAGACCGCCGTTGAACGAATACATAATTGTAATGATAAGCGTGAAAATCTTGAATGAGATCTGCTGAAGTAATGTCATTTTAAATATACCTCCTGACACAAATATACTCTATAAGATTACCACTAAAAATACAAAATGTCAATAAACCATTCACAACAAAGCCATATTTCTACATATTAATACATACTTGTTGAAATAGTATACAAATATTTTTATAAAAAGTTGTTGAATTTGGAATATTTAAAGGGTTTACAAATTGAAAGAAAAGTGATAGTATTATCAGTGGTGTATTATTATTTCACTTATAATATTCAATATCTTTTAGGAGGAAAAAGACTATGGCAAGAAAAATGAAGACCATGGACGGCAACAACGCTGCTGCATGGGTGTCATATGCCTTCACAGAAGTTGCAGGCATCTACCCCATCACTCCGTCAAGCCCCATGGCAGACTATGTTGACCAGTGGTCAGCACAGGGCATGAAGAACATCTTCGGCACAACAGTAAGAGTTGCTGAAATGCAGTCAGAAGCAGGCGCAGCAGGTACCGTTCACGGCTCACTTGCAGCAGGTGCTCTCACCACTACTTACACTGCATCACAGGGTCTTCTTCTTATGATCCCCAACATGTACAAAATCGCAGGTGAGCTTCTTCCCAGCGTTTTCCACGTATCGGCACGCTGCGTAGCTTCACACGCTCTTAACATCTTCGGCGACCATTCAGACGTTTATGCCTGCCGTCAGACAGGTTTCGCAATGCTCGCTGAAACAAACACTCAGGAAGTTATGGACCTCGGCGCTGTTGCACACCTTGCATCAATCAAGGGCAGAGTTCCCTTCATCAACTTCTTCGACGGTTTCCGCACATCACACGAACTCCAGAAAATTGAAATCTGGGATTTCGAGGACCTCAAGGAAATGTGCGATATGGACGCTGTTGAAGCATTCCGTAAGCGCGCTCTCAATCCCGAGAGACCCGTTATGCGCGGTTCTCACGAAAACGACGATATCTTCTTCCAGAACAGAGAAGCATGTAACAAGTATTACGATGCAGTTCCCGCTATCGTTGAAGAATATATGGGTAAGGTTAATGCTAAGCTCGGTACTGACTATCAGCTCTTCAACTACTACGGTGCTCCCGATGCTGAAAAGGTTATCGTTGCTATGGGTTCATTCAATGACGTTGCAGAAGAAGTTGTTGATTTCCTCACAGCTCAGGGCGAAAAAGTCGGTCTTGTTAAGGTTCGTCTTTACAGACCCTTCTCAGCAAAACATCTTGCTGCTGCTATCCCTGCAACATGTAAGAAGATCGCAGTACTTGACAGAACAAAGGAACCCGGCTCACTCGGTGAACCTCTCTACCTTGATGTTGTTACTGCTCTTTCACTTACAGGCAGAACAGATATTGAAGTAATCGGCGGTCGTTACGGCCTCGGTTCAAAAGATACTCCTCCCTCAAGTGTATTCGCAGTATACAAAGAACTTGCTAAGGAAGATTCAAAGAATCAGTTCACAGTAGGTATCGTTGATGATGTTACAGGCCTTTCACTTGAAGAGAAAGAAGCTCCCAACACAGCTGCAGAAGGCACAATCGAGTGCAAGTTCTGGGGCTTGGGCGGTGACGGTACCGTTGGTGCTAATAAAGACTCTATCAAAATTATTGGTGACCACACCGACAAGTATGTTCAGGCATATTTCCAATATGACTCTAAGAAAACCGGCGGTATCACAATTTCTCACCTCCGTTTCGGCGATAAGCCAATCAAGAGCCCCTATTATATCAACAAGGCTGACTCCGTTGCTTGTCATAATCCCTCATATGTTGTTAAGGGATTCAAGATGGTTAACGATGTTAAACCCGGCGGTGTATTCCTTATCAACTGCCAGTGGTCAGACG
>JAZQXJ010000010.1:0-36385 GCA_045632815.1 Acutalibacteraceae bacterium
TACAATATCATAATTAAGCATAATCTCCGCCTCACTTTGTTCTTTCGTAAAGTATTTTGGAATCTCCGCCAAATTTTGTGATTTCATTTATTTCAACACCAAGCTCTTGTGCAAGAAGTTCAACAACCTTTGAACCACAGAAACCACCCTGGCATCTTCCCATACCTGCTCTTGTTCTTCTTTTAACGCCATCAACATCTCTCGCACCTGCAGGAGCATTGATTGCGTCAAGAATTTCGCCTTCTGTGATTGTTTCACAGCGGCATATAATTCTGCCGTAAGCAGGGTTTTTCTCGATAAGTGCCTTGCGCTCTTCATTTGACATGTGTCTGAAGCGGACAGGCTCTTCTCTAACGGGATTAAAATCGCTTTTTTCTTCAGCGGACATTGATTTAAGGATAATATCTTTAACATAAAGTGCGATTGCGGGTGCGGATGAAAGTCCGGGCGATTCAATTCCTGCAACATTAATGAATTGTGCGTTCTTTTCGCTCGGTTCAATTATAAAATCATTTCTGTCACAGTGCGCCCTCAAGCCTGCAAAAGAAGTGATAACCTCTCTTGTAGTAAGACAGGGAACAGATTTTTTTGCAATATTAAGGATATCTGAAAGCTTTTCAGAAGTTGTTGCAACATCGTTTTTATCTTCAACATCAAGCGCGCTCGGACCGAGAAGAAGGTTACCGTCAACGGTAGGAGTAACAAGAATGCCTTTACCCATTTTTGAGGGACATTGGAAAATTGTGTGATTTGCAAGGTGACCTACCGATTTGTCGCAAAGCATATATTCACCCTTACGGGGTGTTGTGTGTATTGAATTATCTCCGATAAGAGCCGCAATTTCGTCGCAATATACACCTGCGGCATTGATAATATATTTAGCGTTTATCTCTTTTTCGCCGTTTGAAACGGTGAATATTCCGCCGTCAAAGTCAATGTCTTTAACTTCGAAATTTCTTATGAATTCAGCACCGTTGACAACTGCATTTTCAGCCGCGGCGATTGTGAGTTCATAAGGGCAAACAATTCCTGCGGAGGGCGCCCAGAGAGCGGCTTTTGCCTCGTCGCTGATATAAGGCTCAGCTTCCTTGAGCTTGGCTTTATCGTAAACCTCAAGACCGGGTACACCGTTTATGTTTCCTCTTTCAAGAAGGGAGTTGAGAGTTTCAACATCTTCATCCGAAAAAGCAACAACAAGCGAGCCGACAGGCTTGAAGGGTACGCTAAGCGTTTTGCAAAGCTCGGGCATAAGCGCAGTTCCTTCAACATTGAATTTCGCTTTGAGTGAACCGGGTTTTGCATCGAAGCCTGCGTGAACAATAGCGCTGTTTGCTTTTGAAGTACCCATTGCCATATCGTTGCATTTTTCAATGAGCGCAATTTTCAGATTGTAACGGCTGAGTTCACGGGCGATAAGTGAGCCTATGACACCCGCACCGACAACGGCGACATCGTAATTCATTGACAAGACCTCCGTCTTCAAATAATTTTCCGAATGATATTATATCACATTGATTTTCACAAAACAACATTTATTTCAGACAAATATGGTTGTTTGCACAAATTTTATGTTTTGTATTTCTTTGGTAGAATAATAAAAAACCGATGAGGATATATTGACAAAATCTGAAATTTAATGCACAATATATAGTAATGAATTTAAGCGAAAGGACGCTGAAAACTATGATGACAGATATTGAAATTGCTCAGTCTGTTGAAATGAAGCCTATAACCGAAATTGCTGATGCCGCAGGTATTGACAGAAAGTATCTTGAGCAGTACGGAAACTACAAGGCAAAGGTTGATCTCTCCATTCTCAATGAAAATGAGAAAAAGGATGGCAAGCTTGTTCTTGTAACAGCGATTACTCCCACTCCTGCAGGTGAGGGCAAAACAACAACAACCATCGGTCTTGCCGACGGTATGAAAAAAATCGGCAAAAATGTTATGGTTGCTCTCAGAGAGCCTTCGCTCGGTCCCGTTTTCGGCGTAAAGGGCGGCGCAGCAGGCGGCGGTTATGCGCAGGTCGTTCCCATGGAACATATTAACCTCCATTTTACAGGCGACTTCCATGCAATCGGTGCAGCCAACAACCTCCTTGCCGCTATGCTTGATAACCATATTTATCAGGGAAATTCTCTTAATATTGACCCCAGAAGAATTACATGGAAGCGCTGTGTTGACATGAACGACAGACAGCTTCGCTTTGTTACCGACGGTCTCGGCGGCAGAGTTAACGGCGTACCCAGAGAGGACGGTTATGATATTACCGTTGCATCTGAAATTATGGCTGTTCTTTGCCTTGCAACCTCAATAACCGATCTTAAGGAAAGACTTTCAAGAATAATTGTCGGCTATACTTATGATGAAAAGCCCGTAACCGCAGGCGAACTCAAGGCTGCCGGTGCAATGACTGCGCTTCTCAAGGATGCTCTTAAACCCAATCTTGTTCAGACTCTTGAGGGTACTCCCGCACTTGTTCACGGAGGTCCCTTTGCAAATATCGCACACGGCTGTAACTCTGTTATGGCAACAAAGCTTGCAATGAAGCTGGGCGATTATGCAATCACAGAAGCAGGTTTCGGTGCTGACCTCGGTGCTGAAAAATTCCTTGATATCAAGTGTCGTTATGCAGGTCTTACTCCCTCGGCGGTTGTAGTTGTTGCAACAATCAGGGCGCTCAAAATGCACGGCGGAGTTCCCAAAACAGAGCTTTCAGGCGAAAATCTTGAAGCGCTTGAAAAGGGTATTCCCAACCTTCTCCGTCATGTTTCAAATATCAAGAATGTTTATAAGCTTCCCTCGGTTGTTGCCGTTAACCGTTTCCCCACGGACACCGATGCAGAGGTTAATCTTATTATTGAAAAGTGCAAGGAACTCGGCGTTAATGTTGTTCTCTCCAATGTATGGGCAGAGGGCGGCAACGGCGGTGTTGAGCTTGCGGAAGAAGTTGTCAGACTTTGCGAACAGCCCAATGATTTCACTTTCTCATATGAGCTTGACGGCACCACTGAAAGCAAGATTGAGGATGTTGTAAAGAAGGTTTACGGCGGCGACGGAATCAGCGTTCTTCCTGCTGCCAAAAAGCAGATTGCCGCAATTGAGGCAATGGGCTATGCAAACCTTCCCGTATGTATGGCTAAAACTCAGTACAGCTTTTCCGATGACCCTGCAAAGCTCGGCGCACCCGAAGGCTTTACAGTAACAATTAAAAATGTAAAAATTTCCGCAGGTGCAGGCTTTATCGTAGTTCTGACGGGCGATATAATGACAATGCCCGGACTTCCCAAAGTTCCTGCCGCAGAGAAAATAGATGTTGACGAAAACGGCAAAATCAGCGGACTTTTCTAAATCTCTAAATAATCAACCGCTCGGGTTAATCTGAACCCGAGCGGTTTTTTGAAATATTTTATTCTTCTTGCGAAAATATGGAATAAAAAACTGTTTTATTATACAACTGAAATTGCAAATGCTATTATATAATGTAATATAAAACACAAAATGTTTCAAAAAAATATATTTTAGTAACAAAATATTGAGTTTTTTATTGCAATAACTTTTAAATAATGGTATAATCTTTATCGTGTAAAATTGGGTTTATTGTCTGCTCTTTGCGGAATAATAATTGTGTTTATTTTTCTGAAAGGGTGCATATCAATGAGCGGCAATAAAAACAAAAAGAATAATTTTTTTCTTCCGACTCCTCCGTGGCAGGCTCCCGATTTAAACAGCGGAAGCAGTTCGGGTGATGAAGATTCACCGGCACTCAACAGCATTGTTGAGTCGGGCAGCGTAACCGTCAGGAAAGGCGAACATCTTATTCATTGTCTGACGGTTATCGGTCAGATTGAGGGTCATTATATTCTGCCCGCACAGAATAAGACAACCAAATATGAGCATGTGATTCCTCAGCTTGTTGCAATTGAAGAAAGCGACGAGGTTGACGGTCTGATTATGATTCTTAATACCGTGGGCGGCGATATTGAAGCGGGTCTTGCAATTGCAGAGCTTGTTTCGGGAATGAAAACCCCGACGGTTTCCCTTGTCCTTGGCGGCGGTCATTCAATCGGTGTGCCTCTTGCTGTTTCAACTGATAAATCGTTTATAACACCGTCTGCAACAATGACAATTCATCCCGTGCGTATGAACGGCCTTGTGCTTGGTGTTCCGCAGACTCTGTCATATTTTGAGCAGATGCAGGAGAGAATAGTCCGCTTTGTTTCCGATAATTCCGATATTTCACCTGACAGATTCCGTGAAATGATGCTTGCAACGGGTGAGCTTGTAATGGATGTTGGCACGGTGCTCAGCGGCGAAGCTGCTGTTAATGAGGGGTTGATTGATTCTCTCGGCAGTCTTTCCGATGCGCTCAACTGTCTATATGAAATGATTGATAAAAATAAAAAGGAATAATATTTCCGAAAGGATGAAATAAATGGCAAATTCCCAGAATAAAAAACCTGCCGCAAAAAAGAAAGCAGCATCAAATTCAAAAACAAACTCAGCAAAAAATTCTTCATCAAAAAAAAGCGTGTCACAGGGTATAAGCCGTCAGACTTATGCCGTGATTCTTTTTGCCGTTGCGCTTTTTCTTGCCGCCGTTGTTTTTATTGAGGGCGAAAGTGTATGGATGAGTATGCATAACGGTATGTTTGCGCTTTTCGGATTTTTTGCATGGGTTTTACCCGCTGCGCTTATCTATGCCGTTGTTATTCTTGCAATGGATAAGCCCGTCAGCAGTATTGCGAAAAATCTGCTGATAATCTTTGTGTTTACCGCACTTCTCAGCGGTTCGATACATATTTTTTCAAACACAAACGATTATCTCAGAGACACAACTCTTACACAGCAGTTTTCGGATATATGGGCTAATTCTCCGAAACTTGCAAGCGGAGGAATTTTCGGCGCGATTTTCGGCGGACTTGTTGCTACGCTTTTCGGAAAAATTCCCGCAGCTTTTACATTTATTCTTCTTTTGATTGTCAGCGTAATGCTGCTTACAAGAATTTCTCTCGGCAAGGTTTTCAACGCTGTCAAGAAGCCTGTCAGAAAAGTCGGTGAATTTGCAGGCGAAAAGATTGAGCAGCATGCGCAGCGTGTTCAGGAAGAAAAAGAAAGAAAAGCCGAGGAATCAAAAAAGCCTTTCAATCCTCCCGAACAGCCCACCGTTTCGGTTGAAAACTTTGAGGATAATTTTATAACCGACGAATCAACATTTGCTCCCGTTGAGGAGCCTCCCATGCCCGAAATACCCGTTGTCCGTCTTCCCGATTTTTCGGAATCCGATGTTGTTGAAGAAACAATTGAAACAGCTCTTGAAGAAGCAAAACCGAGAAAGAGAAGAAAGGTTACGCCTCACATAACAGAAGAAATTTCAGAACAGGGTGATGAAGAAATCTCCGAGGTTATCCCCGAGCCTGAATATGTGTTTCCGTCTGTTGAACTGCTTAATCTTGCAGAAAAAGGCAGTTCTACCGACAGCGTTAACGAAATGCAGATTGGTGCAAAGAAGCTTGTTTCTACTCTTGAAAGCTTTAAGATTAACGCTGAGGTTACCAATATCTGCAGAGGACCTTCCGTAACGAGATATGAGCTTGTACCCGAAGCAGGTGTAAGAATCAATAAAATCACGGGACTTGCAGACGATATTGCGCTCCGTCTTGCGGCAACAAGTGTCCGTATTGAAGCGCCTATTCCCGGAAAAGCTGCAATCGGCATTGAGATTCCCAACAGCGCCAAGTCAATGGTTACAATGCGTGAAATTATTGATACGCCTGATTTCAGGGAGGCAACAAGCAAGCTTTGCGTTGCTCTCGGTAAGGACATTGCAGGTAAAATTATCTGCGCCGACCTTGCCAAAATGCCCCATCTTCTTGTTGCAGGTACAACAGGCTCGGGTAAATCCGTATGCCTTAACTCTATGATTGTCAGCATACTTTATAATGCTTCGCCTGATGAGGTCAAGCTTCTTATGATTGACCCCAAAATGGTTGAATTTACGATTTATAACGGCATTGCACATCTTGAAGTTCCTGTTGTTTCCGACCCCAGAAAGGCTGCAGGTGCGCTTGGCTGGGCGGTTGGCGAAATGGATAAAAGATACAAGCAGTTTGCTGAAAACGGTGTAAGAGACATCAAGGGCTTTAACAGACTTTGCGAAACAAGGGATGACCTTGTTAAAATGCATCAGATTGTTATTTTTATTGATGAGCTTGCCGATCTTATGATGGTTTCGCCCAAAGAGGTTGAAGATTCAATCTGCCGCCTTGCGCAGAAAGCGAGAGCTGCAGGTATACATCTTGTTCTTGCAACTCAGAGACCCTCCGTTGATGTTATTACAGGTATCATCAAAGCTAATATCCCCAGCAGAATTGCTCTTTCTGTTTCTTCGCAGGTTGACTCAAGAACGATTCTTGATGCAGTAGGAGCGGAAAAGCTTCTCGGCAACGGCGATATGTTGTTCCATCCCGTTTCATCATCCAAGCCCACCCGTATTCAGGGTTGTTTCATTTCTGATGCGGAAGTTGACAGAGTTGTTTCTCATATCAAATCTCAGGCTCAGACAACATATAATGAAGAAACAATTCACGAAATTGAAGCCAAAGCTGCAGCAGCAGAAAATGCAAAGAAAAAGTCTGTTGACGATGAGGATGACGCAGAGTGGGATCCTATGCTCAACGACGCAATTGAGGTTGTTGTCAATGCAGGCGGTGCATCAACAACTATGCTTCAGAAAAAGCTTAAGCTCGGTTACGCAAGAGCATCGCGCGTTATGGATCAGCTTGAAGAAAAGGGCATTGTAGGTCCTTCCGAGGGTGCAAAGCCCAGAGCAGTTCTTATTTCAAAACAGCAATGGTATGAAATGCAGGCGTTGGCTGAGGGTGCAGGTGTACCCGATATAGACGATGTTTTTGCGGATGATGACGATTATTCGGGATCGGATGATGACTTTGTATAATTCAAAGGGCTTTTTGCCAGTCACAAAAGAAGAAATGAATGCCGCGGGATGGTCGCAGGCTGACTTTGTTTATGTCAGCGGCGATGCGTATGTTGACCATCCTGCTTTCGGTGCTGCAATAATAACCCGTGTTCTTGAGAATTCGGGTTTCAAAGTTGCGTTTCTTGCTCAGCCTGATTGGCACGGTACGGCTGATTTTATGCGCTTCGGCAAACCGAGACTCGGATTTCTTGTCAGCAGCGGAAACATTGATTCAATGGTTGCGCATTACACAGCCGCAAAGAAAAAACGCAGTTCGGACAGCTACAGTCCGGGCGGCAAATGCGGCTTGAGACCCGACAGAGCAGTTATTGTATATTGCAACAGAATCAGAGAAGCTTACGGTGATGTGCCTATTATTATCGGCGGTCTTGAGGCTTCTCTGCGCCGCTTTGCCCATTACGATTATTGGGATGATAAAATCCGCAGATCAATTCTGCTTGATGCTCAGGCGGATTTGCTTTCTTTCGGTATGGGTGAGCGTTCTATTCTTGAAATTGCCCAAAGACTTAACAACGGTGAAAATATAGCTGATATCCGTGATGTAAAAGGCACTTGTTACAGCGTTGATGTACGC
Source organism: Acutalibacteraceae bacterium (assembly GCA_045632815.1). GTDB lineage: Bacteria > Bacillota > Clostridia > Oscillospirales > Acutalibacteraceae > CAG-177. The sequence continues at coordinate 7,575 of JAZQXJ010000010.1, forward strand.
GAAACTCCTTATTACGGCACGGAATGCCCGTCCTATGAGAATGTCTGCAATTCCAAAAAGGAATATGCGGTTTCCTGCCGTATTCAGCAGGATGAACAGGATTTTTTCAGAGGGAAAGCTGTCAGACAGCGTCACGGCAGCCGTATGCTTGTTCAGAATCAGCCTGCAACTCCTCTTTCACAGCAGGAGCTTGATGATGTATATGCTTTGTCTTATATGAGGACTTATCATCCTATGTATGAGGCGGACGGCGGTGTGCCGGGCATTGAAGAAGTCCGTTTTTCAATTGCACATAACAGAGGCTGTTTCGGCGGCTGTAATTTCTGTTCACTTGCCTTTCATCAGGGCAGATATATTTCTGTCAGAAGCAAAGAATCAATCGTGAATGAGGCAAAGCTTTTAACTCAGCTTCCCGATTTCAAGGGCTATATTCACGATATCGGCGGTCCGACTGCGAATTTCCGCCGTCCGTCGTGCGACGGTCAGGAGAAAAGGGGACTCTGCAAGGGCAAAAAATGCCTTGCACCAACAATTTGTCCCAATCTTAAATCAAATCACGAGGAATATCTTGATATTCTGCGTACAGTCCGTTCTTTGCCTAAAGTCAAAAAAGTTTTCATACGCTCGGGTATACGCTATGACTATATGCTTGCAGATAAGGATGATTCGTTCTTCAGAGAGCTTGTTGCTCATCACGTAAGCGGTCAGCTTAAGGTTGCGCCTGAGCATTGTTCAGCCGCTGTTCTTGATAAAATGGGCAAGCCGCATATTGAGGCATATCTTGAATTTTCCAAGCGTTATTTCCGCTATACAAAAAAAGAGGGTAAGGAGCAGTATCTTGTGCCTTATCTTATGTCATCTCATCCGGGAAGTACGCTCAAAGAAGCTGTTGAGCTTGCACTTTTTCTTAAGAAAATCGGCATAAGACCCGAACAGGTTCAGGATTTTTATCCTACACCCGGCACGGTGTCAACCTGTATGTTCTATACGGGTCTTGACCCTTACACATTGAAGGAAGTTTATGTTGCAAAAGATCCCCACGAAAAGGCTATGCAAAGGGCGCTTCTGCAATATTTCAATCCTAAAAATGCAGACCTTGTCCGTGAAGCGCTGCGCAAGGCAGGCAGGCACGATCTTATCGGATATGGCGATAAGTGCCTTATAATTCCCGATAAAAAATCCGGACCGCAGTTCAATGAAAGGGGAAGAAACAACTATGGCAAAAAGCGAAAAAAGTAAAAAAATTATTTTTATTATACTCGTGGTTATTTTTTTAATTTTATCAGTTTTCGGCGTGGATAATTTTGATAAGTTTTTCGATGAGGAATATCCGTGGGAATCTGGCGAAACCGTAACAACTAATATGCTCAATGTTCGCTACTTTGATGTCGGTCAGGGTGATTCTTCGCTTGTTGAATGTGAAGGTAAATATATGCTCATTGATGCAGGTGAAAACGGTCACGAACAGCAGCTGATTAATTATCTGAATTCTGTCGGAGTTCAGAAGCTTGATTATATCATAGTAACTCATCAGCATTCCGACCATATCGGCGGTATTCCCGAGGTGCTTGAGGAATTTGAGGCGGATAATATTATTATGCCCAGATTGACCGAGGCGCAGACTCCCACAAACAGCACATACACGGCATTCCTCAAGGCTGTTCAGAATTCAGGCGCAAAGGTTATTGCGTCAAAAGTCGGCGCATCATATACTCTCGGCAGCGCAACATTTGAAACATTCGGTCCGGTAACAAACGACGCCGAGGATATCAACAATATGTCTGTTGTTGTTAAAGTTACTTACGGAGAAAACACATTCCTGTTTACGGGTGACGCCGAAACAGAGGAAGAAAAGGAAGTTCTTGATACGGGTGCCGATCTTGATTGTGATGTTCTTCACGCAGGTCACCACGGCTCATATTCTTCCTCTTGCAAAGATTTCCTTAATGCAGTTACGCCTGAAATCTGTGTTATAAGCTGTGGTGCAAATAACGATTACGGTCATCCCCACGATGCGGCACTTAAGCGAATCAAAAAACATACAGAAGAGATTTACAGAACAGATATCTGCGGAAGTATTGTGATTCAGAGTGACGGACAAGAAATCGTTGTCAATTACGAAAATATGTGAGGTGACAGCAATGTTTTACAGCATTGACAGAATTGTTGAAGAAGTTGCATATTGCATAGGCGATGATGAGGAAATTCTTCTCTTGTCAACCGATATGATAGTCGGAAGTTATTCTGAGGGAAGTGTTCTGCGCGAATCGGATGACGGATATTACTATGTTGATTCCGACGAAGAATCGAAACGCAGAAGCGATAATTTTGCCCTTGCAGAAAGTCTGTTTGATGAATAAATAATTAATTTTTAAAAAAGATGCAGGATTATTCATTTTACACTTGAATAATCCTGCTTTTTATTATATAATACAAAATATATGCTCAATATGGAGGAATATGGCTTGTCAGCAGTTGATAATAAAAAATCCGTTGCTGTTCCCGCAGAGGAAATTCAGAGGCAGCGTGAATATACACAGCTTGTCCGCAGTATAATTGACAGGCAGTTTGCACAGCCGCCGAAGGCGTTTGTTCACACCTACGGCTGTCAGGGAAATGTTGCGGACGGTGAGCGGCTCAAGGGTATGCTTGAGGAGATGGGTTATGAGCTTGTTGATGAGCTTGACGGAGCAGACCTTGTGCTTTATAACACCTGCGCAATCCGTGAACATGCGGAGGACAGGGTTTTCGGCAATGTCGGCGCATTGAAAAGTATGAAATCGGCAAACAAAGGAATGAAAATTCTTCTTTGCGGCTGTATGATGCAGCAGGAACACGTTGCCGCAAAAATAAGAAAAAGCTATCCTTTTGTTGATATTGTTTTCGGAACGCACGTTATTCACAAATTGCCCGAGTTTTTGTATATCAGCTTAAGTAATGGCAAAAAAGTTTATGAACTGCCTGATGAAAGCGGCGTTATCGCCGAGGAGCTTCCCGTTCACCGCGACAGCAGCTACAAGGCGTGGCTTCCCGTAATGTACGGATGCAATAATTTCTGCAGCTACTGCATTGTTCCGTATGTCAGAGGCAGGGAACGCAGCCGTGACCCTGAAATTATTCTTGAAGAAGCAAAACAGCTTGTTGCACAAGGGTATAAAGAAATCACTCTTCTCGGTCAGAATGTCAATTCATACGGCAAGCATCCCGACTACGGCTGCAATTTTTCGGAGCTGTTAAGGCGCATAAATGCAATTGAGGGAGATTTTATCATCCGCTTTATGACTTCTCATCCCAAAGACTGCACATATGAACTGCTCGATACAATGGCATCCTGCGAAAAGGTTGCAAAGCATCTTCATCTGCCGTTCCAGAGCGGAAGCAACCGCGTGCTTGATGCAATGAACAGACGCTACACAAGAGAAAAATATCTTGACCTTCTCGCTTATGCTTATTCAAAAATGCCCGAGCTTTCGGTTACAAGCGATGTTATAGTCGGTTTCCCCGGGGAAACTTATGATGAATTCCTCGAAACCGTCAGCCTTGTTGAGGAAGCAAAGTTTACTTCGATGTATACTTTCATTTTCTCGTCAAGAGAAGGCACCGTTGCCTCAAAAATGCCCGATCCTGTTTCCAGAGAGGAAAAGGGCAGGTGGTTTAAGGAACTTCTTGATGCACAGGAAAAGATTGCAGCAAAGCGCACAGCTTCAATGGTCGGCAAAACCTACAGAGTGCTTTGCGAAAGCGTAAGCAAAGGCGGACTCATTGAAGGCAGAACACAGGGCAATATAATCATTGAATTCCCTGCGGATGAATCCGTAATCGGAACATTCAGGGATGTAAGAGTTACGGAATCGCTTACCTGGATTTTAAGAGGCGAATTAAGTTAATACGACGGTAAAACGTATTATATAAATTTTTTCACAGATAGGAGAAACAAAAAATGGATGTAATTGCAAAAGCAAGAGAACTCGGCGCAGCCCTTCAGCAGGACGAGCGCTACGCAAAGCTTATGGCTGCACAGAAGGCTAACGAAGAGGATACAGCTCTCAACGAGCTTATCGCAAGAATTCAGCTTGTTCAGATGTCATTCCAGCACGAAGCACAGAAGGAAGATAAGAACGAGCAGAAGCTTCAGGCTTATGATAAAGAGTTCGGTGAAATCTACACTCAGATTATGGCAAACCCCAATATGCAGGCATATGAGGCTGCAAGAGCAGAAATCGACAGCCTTATGCAGTATATCAACGGCATTTTCGCTCTTTGCCTTCAGGGTGAAGACCCCGCAACCTGCGAGCCTCCTCAGGAGCATAATTGCGGCGGCGAATGCGGATCATGCAGCGGCTGTCACTAAGCTATAAATTTACGGGGCTGATTTTACTCAGCCCCGACGGGAATTTTTGAAAGGTATGGTAAATTCATGGCAGAGCTTACCCCGATGATGAAACAGTATTTTCAGATAAAGGAGAATTATCCCGACACAATCCTTATGTTCCGCCTCGGTGATTTCTACGAAATGTTCTTTGAAGATGCAAAGACAGTTTCGGCTGAGCTTGACCTTGTGCTTACGGGCAGGGATTGCGGTCAGGAAGAGCGCGCCCCTATGTGCGGTGTTCCGTTTCACAGCGCAGATTCCTACATAGCACGCCTTGTTGCAAAAGGTTATAAGGTTGCTATATGCGAGCAGCTTGAGGACCCTGCACTTGCGAAGGGAATTGTTAAGCGCGATGTAACGAGAGTTCTTACCCCCGGTACGGTTATCGAAAGTACAATGCTTGATGAAGGCAGGAATAATTTCCTTGCTTGCATCTATGCGTCCAAAACAGTTGTCGGTCTTTGCTTTGCCGATATTTCCACAGGCAGCGTTCATATAACGCAGTTTGAAAGAAAGAATTCACAGCGTAGAATTATAAATGAGCTTGGCAGATTCTGTCCCAGCGAAATTATAATCAACTCCGATGTGCTTGAGCTTACTCAGGTAACGGATTTTGTTAAAACAAGGCTCCGTTCATCCTGCGATTTGCTCGATGATTCTTGCTTTGACCTTTCAAAAGCATCCGTAATGCTTTTAAAGCATTTTAATGTCAGCTCTCTTTCCGAGCTTTCTCTCGACGGAGCAGACGGTGCGGTTTCCGCCCTCGGCTCCGCGATGGATTATCTCAAAGAAGTTCAGAAATCTGAGCTTGAAAACATAAAAAATATCGATTATTACGGCGAAGGCAGTTTTATGCGCCTTGATGTTTCAACACTCCGCAATCTTGAGATAACGGAAACGATGCGCAACAGAGAAAAGAAAGGCTCTCTTCTCTGGGTGCTTGACAAAACCAAAACATCAATGGGCAAGCGTATGCTCCGCAGCTGGCTTGAACAGCCTTTGCTCAGCATAGCAAAGATAACCAAGCGCCACAATGCCGTTGATGAGCTTGTTGAAAATCCCGCTTTGAGGGATGATCTGATTGAGTCTTTGACGGGCTGTCAGGACCTTGAAAGACTCATTACCCGTATTGCCTATTCATCCGCAAATGCAAGGGAGTTAAAAGGTCTTTCATCAACTCTTTGCAGATTGCCTGCGATGAAAGCTTTGCTTTCGGGTTGCAAAAGCAGTTTGCTCGGAGAGCTTTTCGGCGAAATTCTTCCGCTTGAAGATTTAACGGCTGTTATTGACGGTGCAATTGTTGATGAGCCTCCTTTCTCTGTCAGAGAGGGCGGAATGATAAAAGACGGCTTCAATGCCGAGCTTGATTCTCTGCGGGATATTCTCAATAACGGCAAGGGCTATATTGCCGATATCCAGCTCCGTGAGCAGGAGAGAACGGGTATCAAAAAGCTTAAAATCGGCTACAACCGTGTTTTTGGTTATTATATTGAGGTTTCCAATTCCTTCAAGGAGCTTGTTCCCGAGGATTACATAAGAAAGCAGACCCTCACAAACTGCGAAAGATTTATTACTCAGGAACTCAAAGAGCTTGAATCCAAAGTTCTCGGTGCGCAGGAAAGAATTGTTAAGCTTGAGTATGAGATTTTTGACACCGTAAGGAAAAAGGCGGCAGAGCATCTTTTTGAAATTCAGAAAACAGCGGCGGCTGTTGCCGCGGTTGATGTTATATGTTCATTTGCAAGGGTTGCGGCAGAGAATAACTATTGCTGTCCCTCGATGAACGCAGGGGACAGAGTTATTATCACCGACGGCAGACATCCCGTTGTTGAAAAAATGATTGATTTCCCCTTTGTACCCAACAACACCGCTCTTGATTGCGCCGATAACCGCTGTGCAATCATAACGGGTCCCAATATGGCAGGTAAATCAACCTTTATGCGTCAGGTTGCGTTGATTTGCCTTATGGCTCAGGCGGGCAGCTTTGTTCCCGCAATGAACGCCGAACTTTGCGTTGTTGACGGTATATTTACCCGAATCGGTGCATCGGATGACCTTGCATCGGGTTCATCAACCTTTATGGTTGAAATGACGGAGGTTGCGGATATTCTGAAAAACGCAACTTCAAAGAGTCTTATTATTTTTGACGAAATCGGCAGAGGAACTTCAACCTATGACGGTATGAGCATTGCAAGAGCGGTGCTTGAATATTCGGCTGATAAGCGCAAGCTTGGCGCAAAAACACTTTTTGCAACCCATTATCACGAGCTTACAGAACTTGAAAATTCTGTTGCAGGCGTTAAAAATTACAATATCGCAGTCAAAAAGAGGGGAGACGACATAACCTTCCTTCGCAGAATTGTTTCAGGCTGTGCAGACGGCAGCTACGGCATCGAGGTTGCAAAGCTTGCAGGTGTTCCGAACAGCGTTGTTGAACGCGCAAAGGTTGTTCTTAAAGAGCTTGAATGTGACGGTCTTAAAACACCTGTAAGAGAAGATTCTCAGCCTGATTATGAAATGCAGATGTCATTCGGTTCATCAAATGCCGATGCCATTGTTGAAAAACTCAAAAGCATTGATGTAAACACACTTACACCTATTGAAGCAATGGGTATACTCTACGAGCTTGCAAAGCAGGCGAATAACTGATAAAAAGGAGGCTCCGATAATGGCAAAAATCAATGTTCTTCCCAAGCATCTTGCCGAGCTGATTGCTGCAGGCGAGGTTGTTGAGCGCCCTGCTTCTGTCGTAAAGGAGCTTCTTGAAAACTCTATTGATGCAGGTGCTGATACAATTACCGTTGAGATTAAAAACGGCGGTATTTCGTACATAAGAATAACCGATAACGGTTGCGGTATCGGCAGGGAAGATATCCGCAATGCCTTTGTCAGCCACGCAACAAGCAAGATTTCCACAAGCGAGGACCTTGACAGCATATTTACTCTCGGATTCAGAGGCGAGGCTCTTGCAAGTGTCAGCGCAGTTGCAAAGGTTGATGTTATGACCTGTGCGGCAGATGAAGAAATCGGCACAAGATATGTTATTGAAGCCGGCGAAGAAATTCTGCTTGATGATGCAGGCTGTCCCAAGGGTACAACAATTGTTGTGCGTGACCTTTTTTGGAAAACTCCCGCAAGAATGAAATTTCTGAAAAAAGATGTTACCGAGGCTAATGCCGTTGCGGGCGTTGTGGACAGAATTGCCCTTTCTCACCCTGAAGTATCATTCAGATTTATCAGAGAAGGTAAGCAAGTGCTTATAACCAGCGGCAACGGTGATTTGCTGACTTGCATCCGCGAAATTTTCGGCAAGGATTTTTCGTCCGATCTGATTCCTGCCGAGTATTCGGGCGGCGGCATTGAAGTAAAAGGCTATGTTTCAAAGCCGTCCGCATCAAGACCTAACCGTAATATGCAGTTTTTCTTTCTTAATAACAGACTTATTAAAACGGGTACGGGAAGTGCCGCTGTCAGTGAGGGATATAAAAATTCCGTTATGGTCGGTAAATTTCCGTCTTGTGTACTCAATATCAATGTTAATCCGTCGCAGGTTGATGTCAATGTTCATCCTGCAAAAACAGAGGTAAGGTTTTCGGATGAAAGAGCAATATTCAATGCGGTGTTCTATGCCTGCAAAAATGCTCTTTCAAAGGGTGATACACCGAAGCAGGTAAACCGACCCGTTGCGGATTACTTCAGGTCTCCTGAAAAACCTCCTGAGCAGCTTAAAATCAGCACTCCACCCAAACCTGCTCAGGATTTCTGGCAGCATATTCCCAAAAAGGGAACAACCGAACCTGTTGTTCCCGTTATAAAGATGCCTGAACAGCCTCAGGTAAGAGTTGTTCCTGCCGAAGAAAAAACTGCTGATATTCCTTCGCGCTTTGTTGTTGCAAGCGCACCTTCAGCAGAGGTTACGGCAGAGGAAAAAACAGAAGATATTCTGCTGAAATCTCCTTCTGCCGCTAAAAAGGAAGAGGTTGTTCCTTGCGTTCAGCAGGCAGAAGAAAAGACCTCTTTTGATGAAGAAGAGTTTCATCTTGTCGGCGAGGCATTCAAAACATATATAATCTGCGAATACAAGGGTAAAATGCTTATTATCGATAAGCATGCTGCCCATGAACGCATTATTTATGAAAAGCTTAAGCGTGAAAACGGAGAAAGGACACCGCAGTTACTTCTGTTGCCCGTAACCGTCACGCTTTCCAAGGAAGAATATTCCGCAATTCTCGATAACCTTGATTTGCTTTCCGATGCAGGTTTTGATGCCGAGGATTTCGGAAACGGATGCGTAATCGTCAGAGAATGTCCTATGGAAATTTCCGCTGATGATATTCAGGATGTTATCTGTGAAATTGCAGGCAGATTTGTTGAAAAAAAGCAGGATGTTGCATTTGAAAAGATTGATTGGATTTTCCATTCCGTAGCCTGCCGAAGTGCGATAAAAGCAGGCAATTTCACATCGAGACTTGAGATGGAAAGATTTGCAAAGCAGTTGCTTTCAATGCCTGATATCCGTTACTGCCCTCACGGCAGACCTGTGTTAATTGAAATGACTAAAAGAGAGCTGGAGAAGAATTTTGGCAGAGTCTAAAATACCGCTTATTGCTATTGTAGGACCAACGGCGTCGGGCAAAACATCGCTTGCAGTTGAGGTGTGTAAACGATTCGGCGCTGAAGCCGTTTCCTGCGATTCTATGCAGATATACAAAGGAATGGATATTGCCACCGCAAAACCCACCGCAGAAGAGATGCAGGGGATTCCCCATCATCTTATCGGGTTTCTTGAGCCTGATGAAGCTTTCAGCGTTGCGAGGTATTGCGAGCTTGCCAACGAGGCGATATCCGATATTACAGCGAGAGGCAAACTTGCCGTTCTTGTCGGCGGAACGGGTCTTTATTATTCATCGCTGACGGATAATATTGAATTTCTGCCCGATGAGACGGATTTTGAATACAGAGATTACCTTAAAAAGCGTGCGGAAAAAGAGGGCGCTCATGTGCTTCTTGATGAGCTTTCCGATGTTGACCCCGAGGCTGCAAAGAATCTTCATGTCAACAATGTGGGCAGAATAATCCGTGCGTTGGAGATTCATCATACAACAGGAAAAACAAAAACCGTTCAGAACGAGCAGTCGCGGAATAATCCTTCGCCTTATAAAACCATTGCAGTCTGCCTTGACGCAAAGGACAGACAGTATCTTTACAATCGCATCAATAAAAGAGTTGACCTCATGCTCGAAGCGGGGCTTCTTGAAGAAGCAAAAGCTTTTTTTGAATCGCCTTTGGGCAGAACAGCCCGTCAGGCAATCGGCTATAAAGAGCTTTATCCTTATTTTGCGGGAGAAAAAACTCTTGATGAATGCATTGATAATCTTAAAATGCAGACCCGTCGCTATGCAAAGCGTCAGCTTACATGGTTCAGGCGGGATGAAAAAATAAAGTTTTTTTATATTGATGATTATACGGACGGCAACGACCTTGTGAATGCTGTCTGTGAATATACAGAAAGGAGTTTGCGTTTTGAAAAGTAAGGACAGGCTGCTGAAAATCCTTGCAGTTCTGGCGGCTGTTGTAATAATAGTTTTCTTTGCTGCGGAAATGTACAGCATTGCAAACAAGAGTTTCACCACTCAGACGGTATATGAGCAAACCGTGCTTGAAACCGTTGATGCAAAAATGTACATTATACGAGATGAATCACCGCTTACGGCTTTGGCATCGGGTGTTACCGTGCCTCTTGCAAAAAACGGCGAAAGAGTCAGCAAGGGCAGCACCATTGCGGCTATTTTTCCGTCGGAAGCATCCGCTGAAAACTATGTTAAAGTCAAAGCTCTTGAGCAGAAGTTGGAGACATATAAAAAAATCAATGGTCAGCTTAAGCTTGCAAATGTTGATATAAACAAGCTCAACTCAGAAATCAACAATGATTTCAATGCCCTTTTAAATGCGGTTTATGAAAATGATTTTTCAAACCTTGGCGACGATAAGCTTTCATTTGCGGAAAAGCTTTCAAGAAAGCAGATTTCTCTCGGCAAAGAGGTTGACTGCGCAACTCAGATTGCTGAGCTTGAAAATGAAATTTCTGTTTTACAGTCAAGCACAACTCCAACCGAAATTCTTGCGGCAGAAGAAGCGGGTTATTTTGTGAGTGAGCTTGACGGTTACGAAAATTATCTGACAAGTGCTGATATTGAGTTTCTTACAAAAGAAAAACTTGATGAAGCCTTCAATGCCGAAAAATCCTCAATTCCCGAAGGTACAATAGGCAAAATTATTGACGGATACAATTGGTATGTTGCAACGGTAGTTGAAACAGCAAAGGTATCGGAATTGTCAAAGGGTTCATCGGTAAGCCTTATATTCAACAATTCGGAAAATGAGAAGATTAAGACATATATTCATCAGGTTAAGGCTCTCGAAGACAACGAATCTCTTGTTGTTTTCAGATGTAATCTTATGAATGACAGTCTTACCGATTTAAGAATTGTTGACGGTAAGATTGTTGTGAATGAATACACGGGTCTAAAAGTCAACAGGGATGCAGTCAGGCTTGATGAAGATGGAAATTCGGGCGTTTTTGTACGCAGAGGCAATATTGTCAACTTCAGAAGTGTTAATATTATTTATTCCGAAGATTCGTTTATAATTGCTTCAAAACCGTCTGAAAACAGCGGAATAAAGCTTGAATATACTCATCTTAAGCTTTACGATGAGGTTATTATATCGGGAAAGGAGCTAAAAGATGGAATGGTTGTCGGATAACGAGCGTTTTGCCGCCATTGAGGAAAATCTTAAGTACATCAATTCCGATATAGCGGAAGCTGCAATCAAATCGGGCAGAACAGCTCAGGATGTATCGCTTATGGCAGTAACAAAAACAGTTGAAAGCAAATTTATCAATCATGCCATAAGCTGCGGAGTCAATCTTATCGGCGAAAACAAGGTTCAGGAGTTGTTACTCAAAGAGTCTGAACTGAATCTCGGTGGATGCAAAGTTCATCTTATCGGTCATCTGCAGTCCAACAAAGTTAAAAAAATTGTCGGTCATGCAGATACGATTCAGTCTGTTGATTCTCTGTCAATCGCAAAAGAAATAGGCAAGCGTTCGCTTGAAGCAGGTATAACAACCAAAATTCTGCTTGAAGTCAATGCAGGCAGCGAAGACAGCAAATTCGGCTTTTCTTCTGATGAACTGTTTGAACGCGCTTGTGAAATTTCAGAAATTGACGGTATATGCATTGACGGATTGATGTGTGTGGCACCGATTTGTGAAAAAGAGTCGGAAATTCGCTCAATTTTTTCAAATATGCACCGTATGTTTATTGACATCGGAGCTAAAAAAATGGATAATATAAATATGAATGTTCTCTCCATGGGAATGTCAGGAGATTACGAATATGCAATCCTTGAAGGCGCTAATCTTGTAAGAGTAGGTTCTGCAATTTTCGGCGCAAGGATTTACAGATAATTAAGGAGGAAATCAGCAATGGGTTTAAAAGAAAAATTTATGAAGCTTATCAATGTATCGGATGATGATTATATCGAGGATACCGAGCCTGCATATGAGGATGATTTTGATTATGAGCCTGCACCTGCTGCTCAGTCAGCCCGTCAGTCTCAGCACGCAAGAACAGAAAGAACATCAAATGCAAATCAGGGCAATGTTGTGAACATCAATTCAACATCAAAGCCTGCTGCAGGTCAGCCCAAGCCTCATGTGGTTTTCCAGAAGATTGACAGATTTGAAGAGGTTGGCGAGGTTGCGGATATTCTCAATGAAAAAAGAATTGTTATTCTTAATCTTGAAACCTGCCCCAACGATGTTTCGCAGAGAATCATCGACTTCCTTTACGGTGTTGCATATGCAAACCACGGCGATTTCAAAAAGGTTGCAGGCAGAGCATACATAATTACACCCTATAATGTTCCCGTTTCAGGCGAGCTTCTTGATGAAATCAGCGGCATGGGCGGCGACCAGCAATATTAATCAGAGAGGACAGGCGGTTTATTATGCTTAAAACAGAACAGATTTTAAATGCAAAGTTCACACCCGTCAGCAAGGGTACATACAGCGCAGACGAAGTAGATGCTTTTCTTAAGGTTGTTGCTGAGTCATACGAGACTCTTAACGGCGAAAAAACCGAGCTTCTTAAGAAAATCAGCATTCTTGCCGATAAAATCGAAAGCTACAGAAATGATGAGGAAGCAATAAAGCTTGCTCTTCTCGATGCTCACAGAATGGCAGAAACCATTTCAAAGAATGCTCAGATAAAATCAGACACTCTTATCGGCGATGCTGAAACAAGATCACAGCTTATTCTTGACGGCGCAAACAGACAGGCTGCAAAGCTTGTTGAGGATGCAAGGGAAGAAGCAAAAGGGCTTGTTGAAAATGCAAGAACTGCCGTTAATTCTCTTACCGAAAGAGCGCAGGCAGAAACCGACGCAACAATTGCATCCGCAAACGATAAGGCAGAGCAGATTATTGCCGATGCAACCGCAGAAAGCGAAAGCATTGTTTGCGAGAGCAAAAAGCTTTATGAATATTATACTGCAGAAATTGCAAAGCTTCAGGCTTCATCCGAAGAGTTTAAAACCGCAATGGCTGCTCTTTGCACAGAACAGCTCAGCCTTCTTTCTTCAGTTCCCGTAATTGAGGAATCAGAAGCTGTTGAAGCTGAAGTTGACACAGTAATTGAGGATGAAATCGAAATTCCTGAAGAAGCTGAAATTGAAGAAGAAGCAGAAATTGCAGAAGAAATTGAGATTGCGGTTGAAGAAGATGAAACTGCATCGGATTTTCCTTTTGGTCAGAGTCTGATGGATGAAATTGAAAATGAAATTGCCGCAATTGAAGAATCTGTTGTCCCTGCGGAAGAAACAGTTGAGGAATTCGATGCTCCGATTGAAGAGCTTGTTGATGAAGAAGACGAGGAACCCGTTGTTTATGTTCCCGAAGAACCCGAGACAGCAGTTGAAGAAATTCCCGAACAGCCTGCAGAGGAAGATGAAATTGATGATTTATTCAGCTTGATTGACGAAATGGATTTTGATGACATCACTTTGCCTGAGTCGATTCCCTCAAGCATTGATGATCTTGTTCCTGATATTTCTGTTGAAGAATCAGATGATAGTGCCGAAGTTGAAGAACAGACATCGGATGATGAGTTTATTTTTGAAAACGATGACGATGAAGATGATGAGGACGATGATATATTTGAAGGTTTTAAAATTGACCTTGATTCAATCGGCGGTGATGACGAAGCCGATGATGATGACGATGACGATATAACATCGCTTTTTGATTCAATGTTTGATGATTGATTTTGAGAGGTTTTTATGTTTCAGGCAGTTTCTGTAATTGTAATTGCTGTTTTGACTATTATTGATCAGATTACTAAGTATGCAGCTGTTACTACTGTTAAGGTCAATGGACCTGCAGAGTTCCTTTTCGGAGCATTTCAGTTCCGTTATGTTGAGAATACCGGTGCGGCATTCAGCTCGTTTTCGGATAATACTCTTGTTCTTGCAGTTTTAACATCTGTAATTCTTGCAGGTTGCCTGATTGTTCTTCTATCAAAAAAAATCAAACCGTTATTTATGAATATTTGTCTTTTGCTTGTGATTTCGGGCGGTCTGGGCAATGTAATTGACCGTTTCCGTCTCGGATATGTAATTGATTTTATCGAACCGCTTTTTATCGATTTTGCAGTTTTCAATTTTGCTGATTGCTGTATAACCGTAGGAGCGTTTCTGATGATCGGATATCAGATTTATGAACTGATCTGTGAGCAAAAGAAAAAAGGCAATAAAAATGATTGAACAGATTAATTCTATATCCTATAACGAGCTGATATCAATAAGAATCGATGCCGAATCGGCAGGTGAAAGGGCGGATAAGCTCCTGTCTTATTCTCTCAGCGATTATTCACGCTCGTTTGTTCAGAATCTTTTTTCTGACGGTCTTGTTTCTTGTAACGGAAAGAATATTTCCAAAGGATTCAAGCCGAAATACGGCGACGAAATTTCATTCACCGTTCCCGAGCCGAAAGAAATTTCTCTTGAGCCTGAAAATATTCCTCTTGATATTGTTTATGAGGATTCAGATTTGCTTATCGTGAATAAGCCCAGAGGTATGGTTGTTCATCCTGCACCGGGCAATTATTCATCAACACTTGTCAATGCACTTTTGTGGCATTGCAAGGGTAATCTTTCGGGAATAAACGGAGTTGTCAGACCGGGAATAGTTCACCGCATTGATAAGGATACCAGCGGACTTCTTCTTGTTGCCAAAAACGATGCGGCTCATATTTCTTTGTCGCAGCAAATAAGCGTTCATTCTCTTGACAGAGAGTACAGAGCGGTTATTCACGGTCACCTGAAGGATGAGCAGGGAACTGTTGATGCACCGATAGGAAGAAATCCTAACGACAGAAAAAAGATGTGTGTTACAAATCAGAATTCCAAAAACGCCGTGACACACTACACAGTTCTTGAAGAATACAAGGATTTTTCTTTTGTAAAGCTTAAGCTTGAAACGGGCAGAACGCATCAGATTCGTGTTCATATGGCGTATCTCGGTCATCCCGTAGCAGGTGACCCCGTATACGGACCTAAAAACGGAGTTTCTTCTTTGAACGGTCAATGCCTTCACGCAGGACTTCTCGGTTTTGTTCATCCGTCATCGGGTGAACATATTATAAAAGAAGCGCCGTTACCCGAATATTTTACAGATTTTCTTGGGAGAATAAAGAAATAATGGATAATAAAAAATCTCTTTCGGGCTGGTTGATTGCCTCGGACATCGACGGAACTCTGAATAATAAGGCAAGAAGACTGCCCGAAAGAAATGAAAAAGCAATAAAAAAATTTGTTGAGCTTGGCGGCAGATTTACTCTTGCTTCGGGCAGAAATCCGCAGTCAATGGAAAAGCATTTCAGGCGATTGCCCATTGACGGCACACCTGCAGTTGTTATTAACGGCGCAGGTCTCTATGATTTCAAGAAAAATGAAATGATTTATTTCAGCGCAATAAGTGATGAAGGAATGGACCTTGCCGTTGAGACGGCAAAAAAGTTCCCGATGGTTGATGTTATAGTTGTTGCCAAGGATATAATATATATCACCGGCTCAGGTTGGTTTGGCAAATGGTTTGTTCTTGCAGATAATCTGAAGCATCAGCATATAAAGAATATTGATGATGTGCCCCGCAAGGATTGGGGAAAGGTTATTTTTTCGGGAATTCCGTTCCACATTTCAAAAGTTAAAAAACATTTTGAATCAATGGTTGATCCCGACCTTACTCTTATGTCATCATCCGTTGCAAGCTTTGAAATTCTTGCAAGAAACACTCATAAGGGCACAGCAGTTATGAAGCTTGCCGAGATACTCGGTATTGATGATTCAAAGGTCGGAGCAATCGGTGATTATTTTAATGATTACGATATGCTGAAAACCGTTGCCGTTCCTGCGTGTTGCGGTCAGGCGCCGAAGGAAATGAAAGAAATCGCTCAGTTTGTTGCGTGCCATTGCAACAACGGTGCTGTTGCGGATTTTCTTGAATATATTGAATCTTTGGAAAAATAAACCAAAGATTTTGTAATCCATTTTATAACAGGAGGTGGCTGCAATGGATGCAGTTATCAGAAAACAGTTAAAAATCAAGGCTTGTAAAGCAAGAATGGGGATTATTGAAGGCGTTTTCAATGCCAAGTCGGGTCATCCCGGCGGATCTCTTTCCTGCGTTGATATTGTCACATATCTTTATTTTCATCATATGAATATTGATCCCCAGAACCCTCAGATGGAAGACAGAGACAGATTTGTTCTTTCAAAGGGACATGCCGCACCTGCTCTTTATTCAGTTCTTGCTCATCGCGGATTTTTCCCTGTTGATGAGCTGAAAACTCTCAGAAAGAGCGATTCAATGCTTCAGGGGCATCCCAGCATGAAGTACACAGCAGGTGTTGATATGTGCACAGGCTCACTCGGTCAGGGCATTTCAACCGCTTGCGGTATGGCTCTTGCTTCAAAGCTTTCGAATAAGAGCAACAGAGTTTACACTATTCTCGGTGACGGTGAAATTCAGGAAGGTCAGGTTTGGGAAGCAGCTATGTTTGCATCCGCAAAGGGACTTGATAATCTTGTGGCTGTTGTAGATAATAACGGACTTCAGATTGACGGTAAGATTTCAGAGGTAAACTCTCCTTATCCCATTGCTGAAAAGTTCAAGTCATTTGGTTGGAATGTTATCGAAATCTGCGCTCACAGCTTTGACGAAATTGATGCAGCATTCTGCGCTGCAGCCGAGTTTAAGGGCAAGCCCTCTGTTATAGTTGCAAACAGCGTTAAGGGCAAGGGTGTTTCGTTTATGGAAGATCAGGTTTCGTGGCACGGAACAGCTCCCAATGCGGAGCAGTATGAGCAGGCTATGAGCGAGCTTACAGCCGCTCTTGCTGAACTTGAGGCATAAGGAAAGGATCGGTGACAAAAATGGCTGATATTATTAAAACCGCAACCCGTGATGCATACGGAAAGGCTCTTGTTGAGCTTGGAGATATAAATGATAAGGTCGTTGTTCTTGATGCTGACCTTGCTGCCGCAACAAAAACAGGTATGTTCAAAAAGGCTCATCCCGAAAAGTTTTTTGACTGCGGTATTGCTGAAGGAAATATGATGGGCGTTGCTGCAGGTCTTGCTACATCGGGTTATACTGTTTTTGCAAGCACTTTTGCAATGTTTGCCGCAGGCAGAGCCTACGAGCAGGTAAGAAATTCAATTGCTTACCCTCATCTCAATGTTAAAATCGGTGCAACACACGCTGGTATTTCCGTTGGTGAAGATGGCGCAAGCCATCAGTGCTGTGAAGATATTGCTCTTATGAGAGCTATTCCCGGAATGACAATTATCAATCCTGCAGATGATATTGAAACAAGAGCTGCGGTTATAGCTGCCGCAAATTATGACGGTCCCGTTTATATGAGATTCGGTCGTCTTGCCGTTCCCAGAATTTTTGATGAAGATTATAAGTTTGAGTGGGGCAAGGCTGTTGTTCTCAACGAAGGTGCAGATGTAACAATCTGCGCAACGGGTCTTATGGTAGGCGAAGCTATCGAAGCTCAGAAGATTCTTGCCGAGCAGGGAATCAGCGCAGAGGTTATCAATGTTCACACAATCAAGCCTCTTGATACTGAAACAATCCTTGCTTCTGCCGCAAAAACAGGTGCAATTGTAACTGCCGAAGAGCATAACATCATCGGCGGTCTGGGCAGCGCAGTTGCAGAGGCTGTGTGCGAGAACGGCAAGACTGTTCCCGTTGTCAGACTCGGTGTAAACGATGTTTTCGGAAAGTCAGGCCCTGCAGTTGAACTTCTTCATATTTACGGACTTGATGCACAGAATATTGTTGAAAAGGCTAAGCAGGCAATTTCAATGAAATAAGTTAAATTTCACTCTAAAGGCGGCTGCTCCTTAACGGGGCAACCGCCTGTTTAAAAGGATAAGGTGTATTTATTGGAAAACACAAGGGACAAGAGAATACCCGATAAACTGAAAATTATTCTTACAGTTGCCGCCGCAGCGGTGGTTTTGATTGCTGTTGTTGTTCTTATAGTTTATTTTGTCAAGCTTTCAAAGCCCGAGAACAACAGTATTATTGTTTATAAATCATCAGGCTCTGTCGCCGTAAGAATTGACGGGCTTGAGAAAACCGTTTCCGAACAGACGGCGAATAATTTTAAATATGATTCGGAAAATAAAAGAGTTTTTTATACAGTTGAATCCTCTTATTCGGACGGGCTGTATGATTTGTATTATATTGAAAAAAAACGCAGCGAAATAACCGAGCCAAAGATTATTGATATCGGAATAGGCGAGAGTTATGATGTTGTGTCAGGAAATATTTATTATCTTAAGAAAAACTTCAGCGCAGGTGCGTTTGAAGGCTGTGTCTGCAACATCTACGAGAACAAAATCGAAACATTTTCAGGAAATGTTGAGTCGATTTATGCCCTTGAGGGCTGTGAATCTGTTTATTTCACCAAGATGCACGGCGCTAACCGTGTTCTTTATAAATTTGAAAACGGAACACCGACTGAAATTTGCAGAGATCTTATAAGTCTGCGTTGTTATAATGATGCGGAGAATTCTCATATATTCTATGAAAAGCGTTCCGCAATTCACAGCGGAATGACGGAATTATATGTTGTTTATTCCGACGGACAGAATGAAATGATTTGTGACAATGCATATTTTGTTATGTATGACGATTATGCTCTCGAGGGCAATCTTTATTATTTCACATCGTCATCCGAGAGCATTTCGTGGAGCTATGTAATAGCTGATGCCTATTCGGAGAGTGATAAAACTGTAGAAAAACCCGTTCGTGACAATTTTTTTGCAATTCTCGGAATATCATCGGAATATAATGCTGCTCTTAAACTTTATCAGGATAAGCTTGTTCGAGATGAGATAAGAGCTGCGCTCAATGAATCGGTTGAAAAGGGAGAATTTTCCGTTCCCGTGTTCACTGCATTTGCGTATAACAAGGATGGAACATTCAAAATCGCAGAAAACATTGACCCTAAAAATGTTTATACAGTTTCTGCATTCGGCGCACCCAAAATTATTTTTGACAGCACAGAGGTTCTTGCATCTGAAACGGATATGAGTACTCTTGTTGAAATTGCGCAGAGAAGCACAATGTCCGAGGTTATTGAATATGCCAGAAGCGTTGTTGCGGAAAGTGTAAAATCTAAAGGCATTGCCTATGCGGCATACGGTCAGAACGGGTCGGTTTATTTCCCGCTTGACGGCTACGATAAAAGTAAAACAATGTTTTCTTTTTCCCGTGACGGAGAACGGATTTTTGCTTTTGTTAGAGACACTCAGGGTGAAAGACTCAGCCTTTATACAAACAGCATAAGTGATGAGCTTAAACCCTCGGGAATGATTAGTGTTGATACAGGTCTGTCGGGCTATCGTTTCGATGATCATTCAGTTATCTATCTTAAATCCGATATCAATAAAATTTCGGGTGATGTTTATACCTATGGCGGAGAAAAAAGTGTTAAACTTTCTAATGCCGCCAATGCCTTTACCGTTGAAAATTATGAGGATATAATCGTTCTGAAAAATAACGATATAAATGCGCCGAGACAGACAGCGGATTATTATATTTGCGCTGACGGTGAGGAACTGTCAATCGGAAGCGAGATTATCGTTGACAGTTTTAAATATACGAAAGACGGCAGAGCGGCGTTTATAACTTCGGATGGAAATTTGTGTATTTTCGGCAATGGTGACACAACGGTTATCGGCGAAAATGCAGATGAAATTATTTTGCTCGGATAGAATTGAAAGGGTGTTAACTTTGAGTAAAGATAAAATTTTAAAGAAGTCGGCTTTTGGCGGCTTTAAAAAAGAAGATGTTCTCGATTATATTGAGAAACTTCAGCAGGAAATTGTTACCCTCAAAAGAGATGCAAGCGATTGCGCTGCATATAAGAGAGAAGCGGACAGATTGAAAGCATCCGAAGAAGAATTAAAAAATACTGTTGCAACACTTCTTGAAAAAAATGATGTGTTAAAGGCTGAAAATTCAGCTCTTATCGAAAAAAATGCATCATTAACACTCAAGCTTGAGCAGTTATCATCAATTCTCGAAAAGAGCAAAGCTGATGCAGCGGAATCAGAAGCTAAATATGACCGTTTGTTTGAGGAATATTCCAAAATCACGGATGTCAATGCGCTTGCAGATGAGGCAAGGGAATCTGTTTCTAAAATAGCAAACGATGCAAAAGCATCTGTTGATTCCGTTTATGCCGATATCAGCAGTGCTTCCGACAGATTAAGGACGGTAACGGTCAATTTTGAAAGCTCCCTTGTTTCTCTTAAATCTGGAACAGAGGCGTTGCTTTCTGCCCTTTCATCCGCTTCGGAAAATCTCGGCGCTGTCGGCGCAAAGGAAGAATAATATGGCGGAATACAACATAAACATAAATCAGATAAAAGAATATTCCTCTGTGCTTCGGGCAGGAGACAGAGTTATTCTCAGCGGTACGGTTTATACATCAAGAGATGCGGCTCATAAACGCATTTTTGAACTGCTTGACAAAGGTGAGCCGTTACCCTATGAGCTTGACGGAGCCTGCATTTATTTTGCGGGACCTACTCCTGCTCCTGAAGGTATTGTTATCGGCAGCTGCGGACCAACTACTTCAGGCAGAATGGATGTTTATTCGCCCAGACTTCTCGATCTCGGTCTTTCCGCAATGATAGGCAAAGGTGAGAGAAACGAGGCTGTGTGTGAAGCAATAGTCAGAAATAATGCTGTTTATTTCTGTGCCATAGGCGGTGCTGGAGCGCTCTATGCAAAACAGATTAAGAAATGCGAGGAAATTGCATTCAAGGATTTGGGCTGTGAAAGTGTCAAACGGCTTGAACTTGAAGAGTTTCCCGTTATTGTCGGAATAGATTCCAACGGCGGAAATTTATTTAAATAAGGATTTAAAAAACGCTTTCTTCGGAAGGCGTTTATTTTTTTGGAGGCGATACTCTGAACAGTTTGACTTTTTCTGTTTCATCGGCAATATTAATTACCCTTGCAGTAGCGTTTGTGAATGGAATGACAGATGCACCGAATGCAATTGTTTCTTGCGTTTCAACAAAAAGCATAAGTCTGAAGAAAGCTGTTGTTATGGCGGCTGTGTCTGATTTGGCGGGTTCATTAACTCTCGGAATACTCAGCGGAAGCGTAACGGAAACGGTTATTGATATTGCAGCATTTAATAATGACTGCCGTACATCTCTTGCGGGACTTTCAGCCGCAATGCTTTCTGTTGTGCTTTGGGCGGTTGCTGCTTGGTTTTTCGGAATTCCGACAAGTGAAAGTCACGCGCTTATATCAGCGCTTGCAGGCGCAGGTGTTGCTGTTAACGGCGGTTTTATGCAAATAAATTATTCAGCTTGGAAAAAAGTGATTTTCGGTTTGCTTGTTTCTGTTTTTTTAGGTTTTCTGTCGGGCTATATGATATCGAGAATAACCGAAATTATAATCAAAAATGATAAAACAGATAAATTTTTTGAAAAATCTCAGATTGTTTCAAGTGCTTTTAT
This sequence comes from Acutalibacteraceae bacterium, assembly GCA_045632815.1. Classification (GTDB taxonomy): domain Bacteria; phylum Bacillota; class Clostridia; order Oscillospirales; family Acutalibacteraceae; genus CAG-177. The sequence goes on from JAZQXJ010000010.1 coordinate 29,065, forward strand.
GTCTTTTATGCACGGTGCGCAGGATTCGCAAAAATTTACGGGAATTATAACGCTTGCGCTTTCTTTTTCAGGAACATTTGCCGATAAACCAATCCCTCAATGGCTTTCAATTTTATCTCCGATTTTTATTGCCGCAGGTACGGTAACGGGAGCGGAGAGGATAATAAAAGCAATCGGAAATGATATGATAAAAATGGATAAAGAACAAGGCTTTTCTTCGGATGTTGCAGGCTCGTTGTGTCTGCTGTTTTCAACATTAGTGGGAATGCCTGTAAGCACGACTCACACCAAAACATCGGCTGTTCTCGGCTCTGGTGTTGCAAAAAGCTGTAAATATGTCAATTGGAAAATAGCAGGTGAAATGGTGACGGCGTGGATTATAACCTTTCCTGCCTGCGGATTACTGGGATGGTTTATTACAAAGCTGTTTTTGCTTTTTGTCAAATAAAAAACCTGCGGGAATAACCGCAGGCTGATTTGAAATGAAAATTCAGTTTTCTTTTAATTTTTCGCTTTTTTCGTATGAATAATATCTAAGGGCAATCAATGCATAAAAAGGTATATAAAAGTAACCCTTCCAAAGCGATAATATAATAATGGGAATAAAAAGGAAAATGTTCAACGCATTTGAAAAAATCTTTTTAACCTCGCTCCATTTAACGCTTTGCCAAGCGCCGACTATAATAACAACCGCACATGAATGAACGGGAATTCTTGCAATAAAACCGTTAAATACAAAAAAGATTATTCCGGCTAAAACCGAAGATGCCAATCCGTTTAAAAGTTTTTCTTTTTTTGCTGTGTTCGGAATCGGCATACAGGTTGTAAATCCGAAAACACAGTTTGAAATTCCGCAAGCAACAAAATCTGATTTGCTGCATTTTTCGTTCTGAAGAAGAACATAAAAATATGTGAGGAAAAGCGATGCACCGCTGAAAACGGATGGCAAAACATTCGGCTTTGTGTTCAGAATAGGCAAAAGCATTGTGTTTTTATATTCATCGAATGATAATGCACCTGCTTCGCGGATTGCTGTTATCATATCCGACGGATTGAGAAACAAATTCAGAATTGTTGATACAAGAAGTGCGATAAATGCTGCGCTGATAACCTTGGTTGCCTTTTTGAATTTCCTGGGAAAAGTTATCATAACAACCATAACAATCGTGCCGTAAAGAACGCCTCTCCAGTTAGGGTGGAATCCCAGCGAAAGATAGGATTCAATCATTTCTTTTGCCGTGTTGCCCGTTGCGCCGATGCCGAAATAATCGGTGGTGAATAAAACGGTAGTGATAAGCGCGCAGGAGAGCATAAGCGAGCCTGCAACGGAGCTGTCCGAAAGCAATTCAAGCTTGATTTTTGCTTTTTCATAAAACAAAGCAGAAATAATAAGCAGAATACCGCAGACAACTATTGAAAGTACGGTGGTTGATATGCCGAATTCTTTGAATGTGTAAGTAATTATAAGCAAAGAAACATATATGGGCATATGTTGTTTTTTCTCGGTGATATTACAGGTTAATGTTGCAACGCAAGCGAAAACAGCACCTGCAAAAGCTCCGAATCCCGAGCAGACAGCCATACTGAACGCAAAAGGTGCTGTATTGGTAAAAACGGATAATGTATCTTTAACGGAAAAGTTTGTTTTCAATATAAAATCTCCTTTGGAAAACTCTGTGTATTAGTTTATAATAAAAATAAGAATTATACAAGCGGTTTTTCAAAAAGTTTTATGATAAAGTATAGTAAATTTCATTAATATATGATAGAATAGTATGATTATAAATACTACGGAGCCGTTTATGAAAAAAAACAGAGCAAAAAAAATTGCAACATGGATTGTTGTACCGCTTATGGCAGCAATTTTTATTTTGGATATTCTGACCGTTGCGCTTGGCAATAATTATTGCCGAAGATTTTCTGTAACGCAAGAAAAGTTCGATTATTCTTCGGGTGATGACAGAATACATTTTCTCAACACAGCCAATTCGGATTCCATTCTGATTGAAAGCAACGGAATGTATGCACTTATCGATGCGGGTGAGGGAAATTCCAATCCAAGAAGAAAAACTTCATACAAAGGATATGAACAGGAAGTAATTGAATATATAAAAAAGGTTTGCAAAAAGCCTGACGGAAGTGTTTTTCTTGATTTTATCCTCGGCACACATTGTCATTATGACCATATCGGCTCATATGTTGCGTTGACAGCGGATTCTGAAATCGGCATTGGTAAGGCTTATTTTAAGGTGTTTGATCCCGTAATCGCAAAGGATTATGAAACTGAACGCTGGGAGATTGACAAAACTTATAACGAAATCATCGGAACGATTAACAAAAGAAATATTCAGGTAATCAGCGATATTCCGCAGGAACAGTTTGAATTCGGCGATTTTACATTGCAGTTTTTTAATACCGTTACTCCTGCAGAGCTTGCAGGTGAGGGAGAAAATGCTGCAAGCATCGGTGTTAAGGTTACAAAAGGGGATAAATCAGCCTTTCTTGCCGCGGATATAACAGCCTCAACGGGTCTTGAGGATATTGTTGCTCCTCTGGTTGGTGATGTTGATTTACTTAAAATAGGTCATCACGGTTATTACGGCTCATCATCACGAAGCTTTTTGGCAACTCTTTCGCCCGAAATTGCAATAGTTACAAATCAGCTCGGCAAGGTTTATCCGAATGTAAAATGGAATCTTACAATGTCCGCAAAAGTTCCTTTCTACGCTACCTATGACAATAACGGAATTATCGCAACCTTCGCAGATGACGGTGAGATTATTCTCACAAATAATATTCATTAAGGATTTCTTAATTTCAAATTTGAAAAATTGACAAAATATCTGTAACTTGGTATAATATTTTTTCGTATGCAGTCATTTTATGATTAAAAAACGGATGGGATTATTTAATATGAATTTAACTTGTTATGATTATTTGAAAGTGTGTGCTAAAAAGACAGGGGATTTTACTGCTGTTTATGCTTTTGGCAGCAAAATCAAGCTTTCAAAGCTGCTAAGCGATATTGATGCGCTTGCGGCATATTTCAATTCAATAGGTATTGTCAAGGGCGATGCCGTAACAATTTTCATTCCGAATATTGTTCACGCTTTTACAACATTCTATGCCCTTAACAAAATCGGTGTAATTGCAAATATTGTTCATCCTCTTACATCTCCCGAAGGAATCAAAGAGAATATCGAGTTTACAAAATCAAAAGCGATATTTATTCTTGATATCCTTGCGGCGAAATATGCCGATGTTCTCAACGAACTCGGAATTCCCGTTATAATCTGCTCAAACTCCGATTATGTTGTTGCACCTGCCGTGCCTGCATTCAAGGTGTTCGAGAAGGTTAAAGGCAAAGGCCTTGAGAAATATAATAATTCAATTAAATATCTTAAAGCTGTTTCAATCGGATCAAAGAAAACTTCCGAAGAATTCCACGACGGCTCCAAACTTGCCGTTTATCTCCACGGAGGCGGCACAACGGGCAAAAGCAAGACAATAATGCTTACAAGCAATAATCTCAACAATCTTGCGGAAAAACTGAATACTCTTGATATCCCTCATAAAGCAGGGGATGAGTATTCGCTTATGGTTCTGCCTATTTTCCATGCGTTCGGTCTCGGCATTGCAATGCATTTCCCCCTTACTCATGGATTTACATCAATTCCTATGCCTCAGTTCAGCGCGGAAGCTGCAAACAAGCATATGAAAAAGCATAAGGTAACATTTCTTCTGGGTGTTCCCAATATGTTCAAGAAAATGATGGAGGACAAGAATTTTGACGGTCCTCATCTCAAGAATCTCAGGCTTGTTTTCTGCGGCGGCGATGTTCTTCCCGAAAGACTTGTCAAGGAATTTAATAAAACCGTTGCCCAAAACGGCGGTAAAGGCAAGCTTTTCAGAGGTTACGGTTTAACAGAGGTCTCGTCAGTATGTACTGTTAATACTTATGAAAATAACAGAGAAGATTCAATCGGCAAGCCCCTCGGCGATATTATCGTTCAGATATGGGATGAAATGAGAAACGAAGTTCCTGCAGGTACAACGGGCGAAATCGTTGTCAGAGGCGACACCGCAATGCTCGGATATTTCAACGGCGACAATACCGTTCTCAACGAAGGTGTTTATGTTGATACACAAGGCAACAAATGGGTACCCACGGGCGATCTGGGCTACAAGGATTCGGATGGCTTTGTGTTCTTTACGGGCAGAAAGAAAAGAATGATTATTATTTCGGGTTATAATGTTTATCCGATTGATATTGAAAACGCTGTTCTTCAGATACCCTTTGTCAGCGAAGCTTGTGCAGTTCAGGGATATCTTAAGAATAAGCCCTGCGTAAAGCTTTGTGTAACCCTTAATCAGCCTATGGATAAGGATGATGCGGCAGATAAGATTCTTTCGTATTGCAAAAAGAATCTCGCAAAATTCTCTTGCCCCAGGAAGATTGAGATTATGGACAGCTTCCCCAGAACGAAAATGGCAAAAGTAGATTTTATGAAGCTTTCGGATACTTTTGACCCCAAAGCTAAGTAAGAAAGGAAATATAAAATGAGCAAGCAGATAAGAGAAATTCAGCAGGGAGATATCGTTGCTGTTATGAAAACAACAATGGGCGAAATCAAGATTCTTCTTTTTCCCGATGCAGCACCCAAGGCGGTTGAGAATTTTACAACTCACGCAAAGAACGGATATTATAACGGAATTATTTTCCACAGAGTAATTCCTGATTTTATGATTCAGGGCGGCGACCCCACAGGCACGGGCAGAGGCGGTGAAAGCATCTGGGGCAGAAGCTTTGAGGATGAATTCAATGTTGATTATCACAATATTAGAGGCGCTCTTTCAATGGCAAATGCAGGCCCCTCAACAAACGGCAGTCAGTTCTTTATAGTTCAGGCAAACGAGGTTGACGCAGGACTTCTTTCGCAGATGGAACAGCTTGCAGACAGAGGCTTCCCCACCGAATGTGTTAATGATTACAAGGCTCTCGGCGGCACTCCTTGGCTCGATTTCAAGCACACGGTTTTCGGTCAGGTTGTTGACGGTATGGATGTTGTTGATGCAATTGCAACCGTCAAAACGGGCTTTGGAGACAAGCCTCTCGAGGATGTTGTTATCCTCGGCATTGATGTTGAAACAGTCTGATGTTCATACAGTCACATTGATTTGTATCATTGTGACTGTTTTTTATTTATTGACTCTATAATGTCAGGTATGTTATGATGAAATTGCAGTAAATATTTGGGAGGATGTTTATATGAAAAAAGCATTAAGCATAATTATGAGTTTAATAATTGTTTTTACAATGTCTGTTCCTTCGGCTTTTGCCGCTGATAACGGCAATTCGGTTGAGTTTAACGGAAAAACTTACGATTTGACAAATGAATATCCGTGGGTGTTTGTTCACGGAATGGGCGGCTGGGCAAATTATAACGGCGAAGCTTATTGGGGCGGCTGGGCTGACTCCGAAGGCGATGTTATTGAACTTTATAACAGCAACGGGGTAGAAGCATATGCGGCTGTTGTAGGACCATTAAGCAGCGCGTGGGACAGAGCCTGCGAGCTTTATGCTCAGCTGACGGGAACGGTTGTTGACTACGGAGAAGCTCATTCAAAAGATCATAAGCACGACCGTTACGGATATGATTATACAGATAATCACCTTATGGATGAGCCTTGGGACGGCAAAAGTCCGATAAACCTTGTCGGTCACAGCTTCGGCGGTCATACTGTCAGACTTTTCACCTCTCTTATGGCATACGGCGATGAAGCCGAAAAAGCAGCATCAGGAAATGAAACTTCTGCGTTTTTTATGGGCGGACACAATAATGCCGTGAATACCGTTGTTGCATTTTCGGGTGTTCATAACGGCTCTCCCGTTGCAAATCTTATCAGCGATTCGTTTCTTATGCCGATAATAATAGGCGCTCTTAATCTTTGCGGCTCGCTTTTTGGCAGAAATCTGTTGATGTGGGATCTTCAGATGGGTCATCTCGGCATTACTCCGAAGCAAGGTGAGGACAGAGCAAAGTTCAGCATTTCAGCCATCAGAAATGTTATTGAAACAGGCGACCATTGCGGTTATGACCTGACTTTGCGCGGCTCTGTCGAACTGAACAGTAAAATCAAAACAGTAGAGAATGTTCATTATTATTCGTATATCTGCAATTCAACCGTCAAAACTGCCTTTGGCAATTATCTGCCGATAAAGTCTAATTTTGTTCTGTTTTACCTTACCTCAATATATATCGGAAGCCTTGAGGGCAAAACAATAGACGGTATTTATATGGATGAAAGCTGGGCAAAGAATGACGGAATTGTTCCCTATGCAAGTGCGATTTATCCCTCGACAGATAAAGATACGGCTCTCAGCTATGAGCAGGCGGTTAAAAACGGCGATGAAATAAAAACGGGTGTATGGTACTATATGCCTGTTATGGAGGGCTTTGATCACTTTGATTTCTGCGGCACAATAGATTACCCCACAAGCTTTGAGGATTTTTATTTTACACTCGTTGAAACAGTAAATAAGGCATAGTTAAAAAAACAGAACTCTTAAAGATGAAAAGGGTTCTGTTTTTTCAAATGCAACCTGAAGTTGACAAATAGTTGGTGGAATTAACCGATGATTTTGTTTTGATTGTTGCAAAGGAGGTAATCAATATGACCATCGGAAACCGTATATCTTCATTAGGATTAATAAATTCAAATGGAGCGGAGCAATTATTGAAGGATGATAATAACCCCACGGTTCATACCGTGGGGTTTACCTTTATATTAGTGATGGAAAAGTCTCATTCCTGTGAAGCACATTATCATTCCGTGTTTGTCGCAGGCTGAAATAACATTGTCATCGCGGATTGAGCCGCCGGGCTCTGCAATGTAGGTTACACCGCTTTTTGAAGCTCTTTCAATATTGTCGCCAAAGGGGAAGAATGCGTCACTTCCGAGAGCAACGCCCTTGATTGTTGCAAGATAAGCCTTCTGCTCAGCCTTTGTGAAGGGTTCGGGCTTCTCTGAGAAAAGAGTCTGCCAAACGCCGTCTGCAAGTACGTCTTCGTATTCATCGGAAATATAAACATCGATTGTGTTATCTCTGTCAGGTCTGCCGACTGTGTCAAGGAAGGGGAGATTCAGCACTTTATCATGCTGTCTGAGATGCCAGATATCAGCCTTATTGCCTGCAAGTCTTGTGCAGTGAATTCTTGACTGCTGACCTGCACCAACACCGATAGCCTGTCCGTCAATAGCATAGCAAACTGAATTTGACTGTGTATATTTGAGGGTAATAAGAGCAATTATAAGGTCA
>JAZQXJ010000011.1:0-12334 GCA_045632815.1 Acutalibacteraceae bacterium
ATGTTTTAGATGATTATGATTTTACTTTGCTTATTGATAACTGTAGGGGTGTTTTGAATTTAGGTGCAAAGCCTATGCTGAAATTAGGTAGCGTGCCACTTAAATTTACAAAGGATGCTACTACCGAACATGGCTTTAATATGAATCCATACCCACCCGATGACTTTGATATTTATTATAATTACATCTACGCAATGGGCGAAGCCCTTGTAAAAGAATTCGGTAAAGAAGAAGTTCTTACCTGGCGCTTTGGCGTTATGACCGAGTATGAAAATGAGGCTTGGTTCTTTGTAGGTGAGGAAGAAGCTGACCCCGAGAAATCTGCCGAGGCTTATTGTAAATTATATGACTATTCTGTTGCGGCTTTGCAGGATAGTATAGGAGAAAATGTATTTGTAGGTGCTCATTCTATGACCGTTACCGAGGGTCTTTGGGATGAGGCATATTTCATCCGCCATTGCGCCGAGGGTACAAACTACAAAACGGGCAAAAAAGGCAGCCGCATATGCTACCTTTCCGCTTCGTTTTATGACTCCCGACCCGGTAAATTCACAAAGGGCAAAACCCTTGCGGAAACAATAGATTATCTGCGTTCAACCGCCGAAAAATACGGGCTGAATAACCTTATTTACGGCATTGATGAGGGCAGGATTCTCCGCGGTAACACAAGCGGCGCATCGGACAGCCAGCTTCTTTCAAGAACCTGCGGTTATATCTATCAGGCGGCATATGATGCAAGAATGTACCGCACGATGTTTATGAATAATATCAACTATTTTTCATCCTGGGATTATCTTTCCAACGGCCTGCTTGACGGCAATCCCACCGTCAGCTATTATGTTGCGGCAAATGCGGCAAAATTCGGCGGCGCAAGGCTTGTTCAGACCGAAAAAACACGCCGCAATTGGGTACCCAAGGCAGAGGTTGATGCGGTATCCGCTTTCAACGAGGAAACAAACACCCTGCATATTATGGCATACAATTTCAAAAATAAGGTTGATTATTCTGCACCTGCCGACCTTGAATTTACGGTCAATGCGCCGCAGTTTGAGGGTAAAACAGTAAAAATCACAGCCTATGTCATAGACGATGACTGCAACTGGTTTGACGAATGGCAGCAGGACAGAATTACTTACGGCATCGGCGATGACTGCTTCTCGTGGTCGCCCGACGACCCCGTTGTTGACAATCCCACAACCCTTTTCGACCCCGATGCAAGGGAGCTTTATTTCACACAGCTTAAGCCGAAATATTACGAATGTTCAAAGCTTGTGCCTGTCGAGGAAACGGTTACGGCTCAAAACGGCGAAATCTCTCTTTCAATCACTCTTGACCCCAATGCGGTTGTATTCTATGAAATTACTCTACAATAGGCGGTGAATATTATGTTTGATGCACTTAAGGTAAAAAATCAATGCGTTGAATGGATAAGAAACTTTTTTGAGGAAAACGGCAAGGGCTGCAATGCCGTGCTTGGCATTTCGGGCGGCAAGGACAGCTCCGTTGCGGCAGCTCTCTGCGTTGAGGCTCTCGGCAAGGACAGAGTTATCGGCGTGCTTATGCCTCAGGGCGTGCAGCACGATATCGATGCCGCATATCTGCTCGTAAATCACCTGGGCATAAAGCACTATGAAATCAATATCAAGGATGCAGTTGACGGTATTCTCGGCGCATTCCCCGAAGAGCTTGAACTCTCCTCGCAGTCAAGGGTCAATCTGCCTCCACGCATAAGAATGTCAACGCTTTACGCGGTCAGCCAGTCGCTCAACGGCAGAGTTGTCAATACCTGCAACCTTTCCGAGGATTGGGTGGGATATTCAACCCGTTACGGCGATGCGGCAGGCGATTTTTCGCCCATGTGCAACCTGACCGTTACCGAAATCAAGGAAATCGGTCATCTGCTGGGCTTGCCCTATGAATTGGTTGAAAAAACTCCCATTGACGGGCTTTGCGGCAAAACGGATGAAGAAAATCTCGGCTTCACCTATGCGGAGCTTGATGTTTACATCCGCACGGGCAAGATTGACGACCCCGAAAAGAAAGAACTTATTGACAGAAAGCACAAGGCTAACCTTTTCAAGCTTCAGCTTATGCCGATGTTCAAGCCCGAGGTGTGATATGAACATTAAAAATCTGCAATTATCCCTGCCCGACGGCGGCGCATATATTATTGTATCCCCCGAAAACAGACGGTGGCTCACGGGCTTTGCATCCTCCGACGGCTATCTGCTCATCACAAAAACCGAGGCGGTTTTTCTCGTTGACAGCCGATACATCGAGGCGGCGCAGAAGCAGATTACCGCTTGCGAAAGTGTGCTGCTGACCTCCCTTACGGAGCAGTTGCCCGAGCTTATAAAAAATATGGGCGTTACCGTCCTTTATACCGAGGCTCAGCGTCTTTCCGTTGCGGACTTTGAAAAAATCAGGAAAATCTGCCCCTGCCCTTGCGTTGCAGGCGATGCGGACAGCGCAATTGACGTTCTCCGCCGCATAAAAACAAATGAAGAAAAGTGCAAAACCCTCAAAGCGCAGGCAATTGCCGAAAAAGCCTTTGACAAAATACTTGATTTTATAAAAATCGGCGTCACCGAGCGTGAAATTGCTCTTGAACTCGACTTTTTTATGCTGAAAAACGGTGCGGAGGCGGTCTCGTTTGAAACAATCGCCGTCAGCGGCAAAAATTCCTCTATGCCCCACGGCGTACCCTCGGATAAAAAGATTGAAAAAGGCGATTTCATTACCCTCGATTTCGGCGCCGTTGTTGACGGATATCACAGCGATATGACCCGCACAGTTGCAGTCGGTGAGGTATCCTCAAAGCAGGCGGAGGTCTATGAAACCGTGCTGAAGGCACAGCTCAAAAGCCTTGAAAGCCTTAAGGCAGGCGCAAAATGCTTTGATGCCGATGCCGCCGCAAGGGATATCATAAAAAGTGCAGGCTACGGCGCATATTTCGGTCACGGCACGGGTCACGGAGTTGGCATTGAAATCCACGAAGCACCCCGACTTTCGCCAAAGAGCGATGCAATCCTCTGCGCAGGCGATGTTGTGACGGTTGAGCCGGGCATTTACCTGCCCGATGAATTCGGAGTACGCATTGAAGATATGGCATTTATAACGGAAAACGGCTGTGAAAACCTCACAAAAAGCCCCAAAAATCTCATAATTCTTTAAAGTAAGCCGATAATTCATAAAAAAGACTTGAAAAAAATTATTGAATAGTATAAAATAACTGTGAAAATATATATACAAGGAGATATAAATTTATGGTTTCAGCAGGCGATTTCAGAAACGGCGTAACCTTCGAAATGGAAGGTCAGGTCTATCAGATTATCGAATTCCAGCACGTTAAGCCCGGCAAAGGCGCAGCTTTCGTAAGAACAAAGATCAGAAACGTTATCGGCGGCGCTGTTGTTGAGCGTACATTCAACCCCACAGACAAGTTCCCCACCGCTTACATCGAGCGCAAGGAAATGGAATACTCATACGAGGACGGCGGTCTCTACTACTTCATGGACCCCGAAACCTATGATATGGTTCCCATCGGTCAGGACACTCTTCCCGAAAACTTCAAGTTCGTTAAGGAAAACGAAACCTGCCGTATCCTTTCATACAAGGGCAGCGTTTTCGGCGTTGAGCCTCCCAACTCAGTTACTCTTCAGGTAACAAAGACTGACCCCGGCTTTGCAGGCAACACCGCAACAAACGCAACAAAGCCCGCTGTTCTTGAAACAGGCGCAGAGGTTAAGGTTCCCCTGTTCATCGACGAGGGCGAAATGATTGTTGTTGACACTCGCACAGGCGAATATCTCAGCCGTGCATAATTATATTTAACGGAGGACAATAAAATGACTGTTACTGAAAAGGTTGCATACCTCAAGGGTCTTGCAGAAGGTCTTGCAATTGATGAAAGCAAGCCCGAAGCAAAGCTCATTAAGGCTATGATTGATGTTCTTGACGACATCGCTCTCTCAGTAAGCGATCTTGAAGACGGACTTGACCTCATCAGCGAGCAGCTTGACGCTGTTGACGAGGACCTTGACGAGCTTGAAGGCTTCGTTTATGAAGAACTCGACGATTGCTGCTGCGACGATTGCTGTGATGACGACGAGGAAGAAGAATATTACGACGTTGAATGCCCCAGCTGCGGCGAGGTTATCTGCGTTGACGGTGACATTCTTGAGGAAGGCAGCATCAACTGCCCCAACTGCAATGAGCTCCTCGAGTTTGAAATCGACTATGATTGCGACTGCGACGATTGCGACGGTTGCGACGACTAATTGAACAAAAAATTATCCGCCTTGATTTTTTCAAGGCGGATTTTTTGCATTTATGGAGTAGGGGCGACCCTGTGTGGTCGCCCGCATTTAATGCGGTTGTTTCGGGCATTCAAAGAACGCCCCTACGATAACACCATTAAAATCCAATTATTTTTCGGCGGGAGCAAGCCCCCGCCCTACTCTCAAAAATACAATCGGTCATAGGCGGAGCCTATCTAAAACTATTATTTATTCAATATTCTTTATTATCTATTATCTGAATTGCCCTTGCGGCTGTCTTTTTAATTTTTCGGGCGATTCGTGAATCGCCCCTACAATGTTTATTTTTCATCTGTCAATGATAAAATATAATCTGTTGTTGTTCCGAAAAATTTTGCAAGTTCTACCAGAAATTCACAAGGAAATGTGTGTGATCCTGTTTCGTATTTTGAAAGCGTTGTTCTGTCAATAGGATAACCTTGTTTTTCCATCTCTTTACACAACATTTTCTGAGTCATCCCGAATTTTTTTCGTAAAACACAAATATTATTCTCCAATTTCAACCCAACTTCCCATATTCTTATCTTTAACACAATTATATGGACAAAATATGCTAAAGTCAAGAAAAATTCTTATTTTTAGCATAAGAGGTTGTGTTATGAAGATTTACGATTTCGGCGGAAGAAAGAATGTTTGCGGTGACAGAGTTCGTGAAGCCCGTTGCAAAAACCGCCTTTCTCAGGCAGATCTTGCGGCAAAATTGCAGGTGAACGGAATAATAATTGAGCGTGACAGCGTTTCCAGAATAGAAATCGGAACAAGATTTGTTGCCGACTATGAACTGATGATGCTTTCAGAAATTCTCGGAGTTTCCGTAGAATGGTTATTGGGTAAATAAAATTATCCGCCTTGATTTTTCAAGGCGGATTTTTCTATTCCGTTACCGTCACATCCAGCAGCTTTGCGCCGACATATTCCGCAAGGGCGGCGGGGTCGATGCCCAGCATTATGCCCCTTACACCTGCGCTGACATAGATTTTGTCAAAAAGCTCTGCGGTTTCGTCAATCACCGTGGGAAAGGCTTTTTTCATTCCCACGGGCGAGCAGCCGCCTCTGATATAGCCCGTAACCTTCAGCAAATCCTTGACAGGGAGCATTTCCACCTTTTTCTCGCCGAAGGCTTTGGCGGTTTTCTTCAAATCAAGCTCTTCGCAGGCAGGGATACAGCATACGCCGTATCCCTGCTTTTCTCCGCTGAAAACAAGGGTTTTGAATATCTGCGACGGGTCTTTGCCCGTTTTTCTTGCCGTGCTTATGCCTGAAAGGTCGCTTTCGTCAACGGCATATTCCATAATCTCAAAGGGAATTTTCGCCGCTTCAAGCAGGCGCATTGCGTTTGTTTTGGTCATAAAATCACTTCTTGGAAATTCTGAACTCGAATTCAATCTTCTTGTGGCTGTTGAGGCGGTATTCCTTGTGGAGATGAGCGCAGCCCGGCATATCGCCGCCAACGCCTCTCATTGCGCCGTCGATGCAGAGGGTGATGTGATTATCCTTCACAAGCTCATAGAGATGCTCCGCCTTGTCAAGCTTTTCGGGGTTGTAATAGCCCAGATTGAAGCCGAAAGGTATATCCATTGCATCAATTCTGATGCCGAAGCCCGAATTATCAGTCACGCTCAGGTTTCTGACATCCGTTCTGTGGCCGTTTTCCTGCGGACGCATATATCTGTGCTCAAGCTCTGCAACGCTCATTTCGTGCTTTGCGATTCTGCCGCCCGTTTTTCTGTCAACATAGGTTTCGTGAGGTCCTCTGCCGTACCACTCGGCATTGTCGAGGGTGCTCTTTATGCCCATTCGCATACCTACCTTAAGCATCGGCAGGAGCAGACCCATTGCGCTGTGCTTAACGGTCACATCGCCGTCGGGTGAGAAAAGATAGGTTGTTGAAACGCCCGAAACAAAGGGTGCATTCCACTTGACGGTTACCTCAACGCCCGAGGGAGTTGATGCCGCCTTGACGGAGCGTGCAACGGTCTGCGCCGTTGTTCTTCTCCATTGATAAAGGGGATGCATTCCCGTAAATACGGGTGCAAAGTTGAGATATTCTCTGTCATTATCCGTCAGCGCTCTGAAGAAATCGGGGCGCAGAGGTGAGCCGCTTTCGATAATCTCGTTGCCGTCATAGCAAAGGGATGAAAGTGCGCCTGCGGTAATCTTGGCGCTGAAGCCCTTGCCGATGATATTGACATTGTTGCCCGTCTTGAGATACTTGAGGCTGCCGTTTGCGGGCTTGCGCTTTGCGGCGGTTACCTCACGCAGCACAAGCTGGCAGAAATTCTGCTCAAAGCCTGCCTCAGCCCAAGGCATATCCTTATTGAGAACAAATGAAACTGTGAGTATAACCTCGCCCTCGGCATAGTCCGAAATGCTTACGGGAAGCTGAACTTCCTCGTTGGTAAGGGGTGCGATTACTTTATCAATCACGCCGTTTTTAACCTCATCGCCGTCAACGGTGAGACTCCAGCGGATATCGTAATTCTCGGTTGAAATGAAAAGATTTTTATTTCTGATAACTACCTTGCCGTTTTTGCAGTCGCTGTCGATTGCGTCAAGGTTTGAATAAACTTTTTTAACCTCGTAGTATGAGGGCTGAGGCTTTCTGTCGGCAGAAATAATGCCGTTTGCGCAGAAATAATAGCTTGACGGGCCCTCGTCAAAGTCGCCGCCGTAGAGCCATTTTTCAACGCCGTTTTCAACCTTGCGGATGGACTGGTCAACATAGTCCCAGATAAAGCCGCCGCACATATGCTCATACTTCTCGAAATCGTCAACATATTCCTTGAAATTGCCCAGGCTGTTTTCCATTGCGTGGGCATATTCGCAGTAAATTACGGGGTGGGTCTTGTAGGTTTCCGCAGGAATGGGCTTATTATCCGCCGCAAGTGCGTTTGCAACATTCTCATAGGGGCTGATTTTAAGCTCCTGCTGATTGCGCATTGCTTCAACAACATACTCAACGGGGTACATACGGCTGATGAAATCGCTCTTTTTGAAGTCAAAATCGCCCTCATAGTGAACGGGTCTTGACTTATCGAGAGCAAGGATAGCGTTCTTTTCGTGAACAAAGTTTTCACCGTCGCCTGCCTCGTTACCCAGTGACCAGAAGCATACGCAGGGGTGGCTTCTGTCACGAAGCACCATTCTTTCCGCCCTGTCCTCAACGGCTTCACGGAATTCAAGATTGTCGCCGGGGACATTCTTGCGGCGTACGCCGTGGCTCTCAACATCCGCCTCGTCCATAACATAGAAGCCAAGCTCATCGCAAAGCTCATAGAAGAATTCCGCGTCGGGATAGTGGCTTGTGCGGATTGCGTTTATGTTGGCACGCTTCATCAGATGAAGGTCCTGATAATATCTTTCCGTGGGTACATTCCAGCCGTTATCGGGGTCAAAATCGTGGCGGTTAACGCCCTTGATGATAACCCTTTTGCCGTTCATATAAAGAACATTGCCCTTGATTTCAACCTTGCGGAAGCCGATGCGGATGCACTTTGACGAAAGCACCTTTCTGCCGCTTTTGAGGGTAAGCACAAGCTTATAGAGATTCGGCTCCTCTGCCGACCAGAGCTTTGCATTCTCCTCAATGTGGCTGAAATTCAAAACGGTTTTGCCGCTTTTTGCGGTTATTTTTTCAGTTGCAAATTTCTCGGGCTTGCCGTCGGCAATAAGAGCCGCCTCGAGAGTGCAATCGGTCTCCTCGCCGTAATTCTGCAAGGTTACCTCAAGGTCGAGAGTGCCGTTTTTATAGGTATCGTCAAGCGATGTGTTTGCAAAGAAATCGCGGATGCAGAGCTTTTCCTCGGCATAAACATAAACATCTCTGTAAATACCGCTGAGGAACCACATATCCTGATCCTCAAGGTATGTGCCATCGGTGTAGCGGTAAACCTCAACCATAATGGTGTTCAGACCGATGTTCACATAGTCGGTGAGTCTGAATTCAGCAGGAGTCATTGAGCCCTGCGAATAGCCCACCTGCCTGCCGTTGATATAGAGGAAAAAGCCTGCCTTGACCGCACCGAAATGAATGAAAATCTCCTTGCCGTCAAAGCTTTCGGGGATTTCAAAGGTGCGGCGGTATACGCCGATTTCGTTAAGGCTGTGGTTAATTTTGGGGATTTCACCCTTGACCGATGAAACGGCAGAGGGCAGCGAGCTGCAAAGATAAATGGGCTTGCCGTAGCCCTTAAGCTGCCAGAGAGAGGGAACTTCAATATCATCCCACGAGGAGTCGTCAAAATTCTCGGCATAATAATCCGTTCTCAGGTCGTCAACGCCAAGCTGCCAATAGAATTTCCAGGTGCCTGCAAGCGAAAATTTGGTCGGTGCGGCACCGCCCTCGGCGGCATCCTTTGCGCTTGCGTAGGGCATGGCAGTATTATGACCGTCCTCTTTGTTCTCCTTGATAATATAAGGATTTTCCCAATATTTAAGTTCTGTCATTTTCATCTTCCTTTCGGGTACAGAATTATACATTATAAATATATCATAAAATTTTTGATTTGTCTATACGGTATAAAATTCGTAAAACACCTTGAATAAACTCCGCACTTGCCGTATAATCATTATATTACAATCAAAAAGGAGAAAGATTTATGTCCGCAGTTATCCCCTTTTCATTCTGGCTGCTTTTTGCCGCCGCAATGCTTATCAGCGCAATCGGTTTTTATAAGTATGTTTATTTCATTTCCCTCGGCTACGGTTTTTCAATTGCAGGTCTGGGCGCGCTTATGCTCTACCTTTTCCGTGACGGGCTGAGCATCGGCACAATTATTGCCTGCGTTCTTTTCGTTATCTACGGCATACGCCTCGGCGGCTATCTGCTCGTGCGTGAGCTTAAAAGCGCCGCATACAACAGCGCAATGAAAAGAGAAATCAAAGACGGCTCAACAATGAAATTCGGCGTCAAGTGCGCAATCTGGGTCACCTGCGGCGCGCTCTATGTTACTCAGGTGCTTCCCGTATTCTATCGCCTGCTCAACGGCAAGGCAACCGACGGCTGCTGCATCGCAGGCATTGCGATTATGGCATTCGGCATCATCTTTGAGTCAATCGCGGATATGCAGAAAAACGCTTCAAAGAAAAAGAATCCCAACCGTTTCTGCGACACGGGACTCTATAAATTCGTACGCTGCCCCAACTACCTCGGCGAAATGATTTTCTGGACGGGCGTTCTCGTTTCGGGCGTGAATGTGCTTGAAGGTGCAGGTCAATGGATTCTCGCTCTCATCGGCTACATAGGCATTATCTTTGTTATGTTCAGCGGTGCGCGCCGCCTTGAACTCAGACAGAACAAAAACTACGGCAACGACCCCGAATATCAGGCATATGTGAAGAAAGTTCCCATTATGGTGCCTTTCATTCCTCTCTACAGCGTTGCAAAATATAAGTTCCTCGTAGCATAAAAAAAGGCTTGTATAGATTTTCTATACAAGCCTTTTTTGTTGACAATTCATCCGAAAATTTTCTCTGCATCCGAGCCTTTCCTTGCGAATGCGATAAATTCGTTTATTTCCGCTTTCACGCTGTGCCGGCCTTTTGCGTATGTTTTGCCGTCCTTTGTCAGCACCCATTCGCCGTCGGGTATATACACCTGCTTTTCGGTCTGACCCTTGTTTACAATCGGCGCAAAAATTATATCATCGCCAAAGAAATACTGGCTGTCGAGAGTGTAGCATATTTCATCGTTGGGGTGGTGGAAAAACATCGGTCTGATAACGGGATATCCCTTTTCGCTTGCGATATCAAACTGCTTTTGCAGATAGGGCTTCATTTTTTCGCGCAGTAAAATGATATCCTTGAGTATTCCGAAGTTTTCCTCGCCGAATGACCATATTTCATTGGGGTCGCCGCTGGGCTCAAGGAGGTCGGGAGTAGGCTCGTGATGCCTGCAGCGTGAGCCGTGAAGCCTCATAACGGGGCTGAAAAGTCCGAACTGGAACCAGCGGACAATAAGCTCCCTGAAATCGTCGCTCTGAATATCTGCGCCGTAAAAGCCGCCGATATCCGTATTCCACCACGGAATACCGCACATCGATATGTTCTGCGCCGCTTTTACCTGATGCGCAAGGCTCTCAAAGGTTGAGGGGATATCCCCCGACCATACAAGCGACGCATATTTCTGACTGCCGAAATATCCGCAACGGGTGAGGGTTATAATATCATCCCTGCCCATTGACTTAAAACCGTCATATGCCATTTTTGAGTAATAATAGGGATAAAGAAGCGCAACCTTGTCCGCCCTGCCCTTGTGCCAGATAAGATTATCAAACTGCTCGGGATGAATTTCAGGCTCCGCCTCATCAAACCAAAGCGCATCAACGCCGTTATCGATGTAATTCTCTTTGAGCCTGCTCCAAACATACTCCCTTGTGTCGGGATTTGTGGCGTCAATCTCCGCCTGCCAGCCGTAGAAATTGAAAACTCTGTCTGAGCCGTGAACGGTACGCATAAGCATATTTCTGTCCAGCATATGCCAATAGTTTTCGCTTCTTTCGTTTATCGTTGGCCAAACGGACACAACAAGCTTTGTTCCCATTTCGTGAAGCTCATCCGCCATAGCCTTGGGGTCGGGCCAATATTTTGGGTCAAATTTGTAGTCCCCCTGCTCCGTCCAATGGAAATAGTCACAGATAATAACGGAAAGAGGTATGCCAAGCTCCTTGTATTTTCTCGCAACGGCAAGCAGCTCCTCCTGCGTTTCATAGCGGAGTCTGCTCTGCCAGAAGCCCATCGCCCATTCGGGCATTGCGGGTGCATGACCCGTCAGGTCTGCAAGCGTACTGCTTGTCTCCTCGGGAGTGCCTGCAATAACAACATAATCTATTGCGTGGCAGCAATCGCTGCTCCAGCGTGTTCTGTTTTTGGAAAGCTCGCAAAGCCCCGTTGACGGCACATTCCAGAGAAAACCGTAGCCAAGCGAGGAATAAACATAAGGAATCGTGCATTTTCCGTTGACATTTCTGATATCGATGCTTGAGCCTTTGAGGTCAAAATCGTTGTCCCAGCTGTGACCCAAGCCGAAGAAATGCTCATTCTCATTCGGCTCAAAAGTCACCCTTGCCGACCATAATCCGCTGCCTTTGTTTGTGTAGTTACGGTATCCGTCCGCAAAAGTCAGCTCGGGTTTTTCAACGAGAATTTCTCTGCCGTCGGAATAAAAAACGCATCTGCCGCTTGTGCCTATCATAACCTTAAGCTTGCCGCAGGTCATTGTTGCCCACGTTTCGTTATCCTCAATAATCGCATCAACCCTCTGAGGCATAAGGTTATAGTCCTCGTCAATCACCCTGCAATCGGGGAATGCCTGAAAGCGGATTGCGTTTTTGCCGCAGGCGGTAATACGCACAAGCTCACCCTTGCGCGAAAACAAAATCGAGTTGTCGGTTACGGTCACTTTTTTCATAACTGCCTCCTTGATAGAGTGTCTGATAAAATAATAACATAAAAATAATATTTTTCAAATGTTTATTTCAGCAAAGCAAAAGAAAAAGCACCGATTCCTCGGTGCTTGGTCGGAGTGCAGAGTTTCGAACTCTGGGCCTCGTGGTCCCAAACCACGCGCGCTACCAGCTGCGCCACACCCCGATATTTACAGGCGGCTTTCATGCCGCCTGTTTATTTTATGCTATTTTGCTCGGATTGTCAACTGAAATCAGCTAAAAATTCCGAGAACAACTGTATCAACCCAATAATACATAATGGTATAGAGCATCGAGAAGTATTCCTTGAGGCCGAGCTTTCTGAGGATAGCGTCAAAATCGTCGCCGATAAGAATATCAAACGGTGTTATCGCCTCTGCTCTTCTCAAACCGCCCTCATCCTCCACAGCATCGCCGTTCATAACGGTGAAATACTGATGTCTGTAGCCGATGGGAGTGATGTTATCAACCGTGTAGCAGATTGTGAGACTTGTTCTCAGCTTGCTGACATCGGGGATATCGCCCGTAAATGCAATTTCAACGCTTTCGCCGGGCTTGAGTGTCTTGAAGGGATTAACCCTGAAATCAAGG
>JAZQXJ010000012.1:0-14361 GCA_045632815.1 Acutalibacteraceae bacterium
GATAACGCCAATCATCATATTCTTCCTGTGTAATCTCTCCAGCATTGAGCATATCATATTTCTGTCTCCAGGCACACAACATTTCATGAAGCTGTGCGGCATCCTTATTCTGATTTAGTAATCGGAGAAGTTAGAGAAGAAAGAACAAACAATGAACGACAAATAGTTGTTACTGTTAATAACCAAGGTTCAGATACTGTTTCCAATGCAACTTTAACTTTGTTTCTCAATAATAAAGACGGAGAAGTGCTGGCTACCGAAACTATAACACAGTTAGAAAGTGAAGCAAGCACAGAATTTATCTTTGCCATTGAAAATGGTTTGTTGGATTCAAGTGTTTCGGAAGATGCTCAACCTTTTTATCTTCTTATTGAATCTGAAAGCCAGGAAAACGAGTATAGTAATAATAGCATGTCATTCGAAATGTATCCGGATTATTCGGTTGAGGTTACTGCCGGAATTGGTGGAAGTGTATCAGGTTCAGGAATATATGCTAATAATTCATATGCCTCAATAAGTGCAAATCCTTTACCAGGATATCAATTTGAAGGATGGTACGAAGATGGTACGCTTATCGTAGGATTATCTCAACACTGTGAGTTGGCTGTTAATCGAAACCTAACACTTGAAGCAAGGTTTGAAAAATCAAATCTTGAAATATCAAAGGTGTCAATAACAGGAGAATTGAAGACGGGAAAGAACATACAGTTTTCTGTTATTGCAACCGGAGGAACAATGCCGTATAGTTGGTCTTATTATGTTTCACATAATGGCAAGTCAGTTTCATCTGAATTAGATTCAACTGATAACACATTTAAGTACAAGCCTGAAAAAGAAGGAAACTATAACTTTGTTATTAAAGTAAAAGATTCTTCAGGAAATAAAGCTACATATGAGAAAACAATAAGGATAAAATCTCTTTATAAAATTACCGTGGACAAACCTTTAGATCTTTCATCAAAATTACCTGATGGATTAAAAATAAGTTATTGGAATTCAAGTGATGAAAGAGTTGCTTCTGTTGATGGTAATGGTGTTGTAACCGGCAAGAGAGTTGGTACTACTACAATAACCGCTGTTACTTCGAGTGGAGCAAAACTTTCTTGGGAGGTTGAAGTTGGCTTTGCTTGGTGGCAAATATTCTTAATCTTCACAGGTATCGGTGCTATAATGCTGCCGTTTTGGGTAGTTCCATAACTTCTCATTAGTTGTTGATAAACAAATATTTTGTATGTATAATAATATCAAAGTAGAGTTTTTATTAGGGAGGAATTAATTTTGGCAAAACTGTCGTCAAGACCTCACAGAACCAAACCTGCAGGTTCTTATGTAAAACCCGATTGGAAAGGTTATGTTAAACTTGCACTTGTCATTATTTTCTTTATCGTTTTAGCAATTGTGTTTTTTAACTTTTTTGCGGTACCAAAAACACCTGCTACTACGGAACAAGTCAAGTCAGTAATAATTGCACAAGGTTATGAACCAAAGGACATAACAGAACAATATTACGAAAGTGATCCGGGATTCAAAAGTGTTCTTAACAGATGCATATCATTTGATAAAGACGATATACATTTTGAGTTTTTTGATTTTAATAATGACAATAGTGCAGTTAATGTTTTTTCACAGGTGTATCAAGAGGTAAGCTATAAATACAATGCTGCACACAGTATTGAGATTGATACTCGAATAGCCAACTACAGAATTTACACATTAGATTCCTTAGGAAAATATAATGTAGCGATTTTTGTTGGTCATACCGCTGTATATGCACATTGCGATTCTGAAAATAAAGTCGAAATCCAAAAAATCCTTGATGCAATTGATTATCTGAAAGCTTAAATGATGAAAGTCTACCGTCAACTATTTCATGTTGGCGGTAGACTTTGTCTATATTAACTTGTATGGCTTGATTTTATTATTTAAATGTTCTGCAACACAATCTCAACAGATTCAAGCATTTTTTCTGTATCCGAAGCCCCTGTGTTCCATATTTCAATCAACACATTATCAATGCTCAAAGTTTTATAATAAACCGTTCTGTCTTGTTGCTCGTAAACTATTCCGTATGGTGTTTCGTAGTATTCATATCCCGAAATTCCGTTGTATTCAATTCGTTCTAAGCAAGCAGCCGTTGCATTTTCCTTACTGCTGAATAAATGAATCGTAAATGAAACCGAATCTCCTTTGTAGGAAATACTGTCAACAACCCCCTTTGCTACTCCATCAAGACAAGACGGTTCGTCGCTGATTGCAAGATTATGCTCTGCAAATATTTCTTCAAATTCAGATATAGGCAATTCTTTGATTGCTGCATTTTCAAGTGCTTCGGAAACGGATTCTGTTGTTTGCTCCGGTATATTCTTGTTCTTTAAGTTATGAGTAAAGGCAAAAACAAGCATCGAAATAAGCGCTGCAAACCAAATTATCAAAAAGATGTATTGGGGTAGAGCAGAAGGTCTGTATCTTGTTTTGTTTTTGTACTCTCCCGTTTCCCAATTATCTGCATAATCAGCAAGCTGTTGAGATTCAAGGCTTGTTATTTCCGTGTTCTGAATCTCAGGAAAATCAAGGTCTTTTGCAGTTTTCTTATAAACAAATCCTATTATTAACGATGAAACAAAGATAACAGGAACAACAATTTTCAAAATATTCAGAATTGAATCAAAAGCAGGTGTGAATATACCAAAATTGCTTAATGCCATACCCACAAGAGAAGGCAACAACAAAATATAATAAAACCATATTATAAGTTGAGTTTTATGTGGATTTGGTGAAGTATCAATCAACCAAGCGTTTATTCCGCTGTGTCGTCTGTGCATTCTTAAATTTTCTTGCTGGTATCTTTCAACATCGATTTCTCGCTTGTGAGAAGAACGGTATACAGCCTTCCATATCCATTTAAGGCTTAAATCTGTGATGGGAACAAAGAGTCCGAAACATATCAGCCTTATAATTTCGTTTGACATATCTATCTCCTTGGTGATTATAATTTCAAATATAATTATATTTGTTCATCGATATAAAGTCAATTCTATAAGTAATTTGACCTGGTATTTATAGCAAACGGTACGTGAAGTGAGTCACTTCTTATTTTCACGTTCTGACATATATTTTCTATACGCAACAAGGGCATTCAGGCAAAGGTCGATTAAGCGTGTATCCATTTCTGTTATCGGTTTTTCGAGTTCTTCGCCGATAATCTTATCCAGTTTTTTCTCGTTAAGTTTAAGGGTTTGGTCATTCAGATATGTTCTTATTATGGCAAGACAGCGTTTATACTCTTTCAAAATATCACCTCTGATTTTTGTCTATATTTATATATGACAAGAAATCGGATTTGTCACGCAAAAAAATTTTTAACCGAGTCTGCATTTTTGCAAACTCGGTTAATTTTCGTTTTGAGTATGGTAAAGATTTATGATTCGCTTTTGATTTTTCTCTGCATATTTAAGAGCCTGATACGCACCACCTGATTCGTTTTTAACATAAACAACAACCATATCTGAACGGTCAACCATATCTCTGTTTCTTGCCACGATAGCATATTTGAAATTCTGGTTGGCGGATGCTTCGCAGATTTCTATTGAATCATAGTAGCTTTCAAATGATTCGGTGTTGTTACGGAGTTCTGCTGTTTCATAGGGAAGAACGAGGGTATCTTTATAAAAAATAAAAGTCAAGAAACATTATAAAAATATGTTTTATTGTAAATTTCCGTATTACGGCAAATTGTTCCGACTTTTGGCTCGGTATACAAATTATAAACGGTTGACATATGGATAAACTCATTGTAAAATTAAATAAAAAACAAAGGAGAAATATAAATGGCAAAAATTCTTATCAGCCCCGGCAAATATGTTCAGGGCGCAGGCGAAATGAAAAAGCTTTATGACTATGCAAAGGGATACGGCAAAAAGGCTCTTGTTCTTATTACGGAATCAGGCTACAAAAGAATCGGCGCAAAAGTTGAAAGCAGCTTTGACGGTCAGGATTTTGAGCTTATTTTTGATTATTTCAACGGCGAATGCTCAAAAAATGAAATCAACAGGCTTATTAAGATAGTTGAAGAAAAGGGCTGTGACCTTGTTATCGGTATCGGCGGCGGTAAGATTCTTGACACTTCGAAGGCTGTTGCATATTATTGCAAAACACCTGTTCTTATTTGCCCCACAATCGCATCAACCGACGCTCCCTGCAGCGCACTTTCGGTTATTTACACCGATGACGGCGTTTTTGAAGAATATCTTTTCCTCCCTGCAAACCCCAATATGGTTCTTATGGATACAGATATTATCACCGCCTCCCCCGCCCGCCTTACCGTTTCAGGTATGGGTGATGCCCTTGCAACCTATTTTGAAGCAAGAGCCGTTATGGCAAAGGATGCAGGAACCTGCGCAGGCGGAAAAGTAACCTGCGCCGCAATGGCACTTGCCAAGCTTTGTTTTGATACACTTATCGAAGAAGGCGTTAAGGCAAAGCTTGCTCTTGAAGCAGGCGCTTGCACAGAGGCTGTTGAAAAAATTATCGAAGCAAACACACTCCTCAGCGGCATCGGCTTTGAAAGCGGCGGCCTTGCAGGTGCGCACGCAATTCACAACGGTCTCACCGTTCTTCCCGAATGTCACCATATGTATCATGGCGAAAAAGTTGCTTTCGGCACACTTACACAGCTTGTTCTTGAAAATGTCAGCGGCGACGAGCTTGCCGAAATCGTTGATTTCTGCATTGAACTCGGCTTGCCCGTAACCTTCAATGAACTCGGAATTACCGAGGTTACCGATGAAAAGCTTATGGCAGTTGCAACTGCAGCCTGTGCAGACGGCGAAACTATCCACAATATGCCTTTTGAAGTAACACCCGAAAAGGTTTGCGCAGCTCTCAAAGCGGCAGACGCTTACGGTAGATACTTTATCGGCGAATAATAACAAGCAAAGGGGCTGTAAAAAAGCGCAGACCGCATAAAACAATATAAATCAAGGGGTTTCGGCAGGTAATAAAACTGCAGAAACCCCTTAAAAGATTTAAAAGTTACAAATTGTTATTTATTTTATGCTACGAACAAACCTCACCACTCGACGTACTTTTGTACGCCTTCAGGCAAGCAAAACAAGGCTGAAGCCTTGTTTCTGCTCGGTTTGTCCGTTCTGCATCTTTTTTCCTATCCCCTTTTATTTATTCTATACCAAATGATCTGAGAAGAAGCTTTTTGAACAATGCGGAATCAATTGACTTGATAACGGTTGAATTTGTTTCGGGTATGTCATACTTAACGGAAAACGGTTTTGCGATGTCATAGATAATCACCTGACCGTAAGTTGCCGTCTCTTTTATGCAGCAATAACAATTAGCGGTTATTGATTCCGTTACAACCTCGGGATAAAGAGCAACTGCCATGGCAACCGCATCGGGCAAATCAACAGACGGAATACCCGTCAGCTTTTCATTGAAACCGAGTTTGACTCTGTTGCCCTCTGCAATAAATCTGCCGAGAGGAGTTACGGACATTTCATCAAGCTCATCGGGCGTAAACGCCGCATCGCCAAGGCAAAGGTCAAAGCCTGCAATCGTCATCGGTATGCCGCTGTTGAGCATCACGGAGTAGCTTTCAGCATCAACAAACACATTGAATTCCGCAACGGGAGTTATATTGCCTGCGCCGAAGCCGCTTGTTGCCATTGACCAGATATGCTTCACCCTTTTCATCGCTTCTCTGTCTTTCATAATCGCAAGCGCAATATTTGAGGCGGGTCCGAGAGAGATAATTTCAACTTCATCGGGATACTTTTTAACGGTTTCAAGAATAAATTCAACTGCGTGCATTATTTCGGGCTTGCGGGTGGGATGAATAAGTCCGCAATCCCCCATTCCGTCCTCGCCGTGAACATTATCCGCCGTCACAAGCTCACGCATAAGCGGTTTTTCACAGCCAATATAAACAGGAATATCTCTGCCGCATTCCTCAACTGTCTGAAGCGCATTTTTCGTTGTATTTTCAATAGGCACATTGCCTCCGAGAGTTGTTATGCCGAGAATTTCAATATCAGGCTCACGCAATGCCATTACGAGCGCCGCGGCATCATCGCCGCCGACATCCGTATCAATTATAAATTTTCTCACAAAAATCCGCCTTTCATTGTTTTACCTATATAATATATCATAATCCAACACAAAAATCCACATATGCAAAAAATATTATCCTTATGTAAAACATAATAATATTATATTACAGAAAATTTTTGTTGACAACATATACTATATTTGTTATAATGTTTAACCGAAGACCTGTCTTTTGTGGAAAATCTGCCAGAGATTGTGCGTCACGGGCTGAAAGCGCACTCAGACGAGTAGTAAGAACAGCAACACTTCAACGGCGCTCCCCCAACTGAATATTAAAGAGCGGATACTTAAATGTATCAACACGGGTGGCACCGCGGGTTAATTACTCGTCCCGAGAATTTTTTGATTAAAATTCTCGGGGCTTTTTATTTTTATGTAATTTGTATTTAATCAACGCTATAAGATTTATAGTATTCAGCAAACGGAGGTATGATAAAATGTACAGAACTCATCGCTGCAATGAAATAAGAGAAATGCATATCGGGCAGACCGTTATGCTTGCAGGCTGGGTGGACGTTATCCGTGACCACGGCGGCGTTCTTTTTGTTGATCTGCGTGACGAAACAGGTGTAACACAGGTTGTTGTTCACGACGAAAGCCTTCTTAAGGGTATCAGCAAGGAAACCGTTCTGTCCGTTGAGGGTATTGTTACCAAGCGCGACGAAAACACGGTTAACCCCAAAATTGAAACAGGTCTTGTTGAGCTTGTTGTTGATAAGCTTGAGGTGCTTGGCGTATGCAGCAGAGACCTTCCCTTTGAAATCGGCTCAAACGAAACAAACGAAAATATCCGCCTTAAGCACAGATTCCTCGATTTGAGAAATCCCGCTCTCCACAATAATATTCTCCTCCGTTCAAAGGTTATTGGTCATATGAGGAGGCTTATGGAGGAAAGAGGCTTCCTCGATATTCAGACTCCCATTCTGACAGCATCTTCACCCGAAGGCGCAAGAGACTTCCTTGTTCCCAGCCGTAAGCATCCCGGCAAGTTCTATGCTCTGCCTCAGGCTCCCCAGCAGTTCAAGCAGCTGCTTATGGTATCGGGCTTTGATAAGTACTATCAGATTGCCCCCTGCTTCAGAGACGAGGATGCAAGAGCCGACCGTTCACCCGGCGAATTCTATCAGCTTGACTTTGAAATGGCTTTTTCCACACAGGAAGAAGTTCTTCAGATATGCGAAGATGTTGTAAGCAACATTTTCAGAACATTCTCGGATAAAAAGGTTACCGACTCACCTTTCAGACGCATTCCTTTTGCGGAGTCAATGGCAAAATACGGCTCGGATAAGCCTGACCTGCGTAATCCCCTTGTTATCTGCGACCTTACCGACCTGTTCAAGAGAGTCAAGTTCAAGCCCTTTATGAACAAGTATGTAAGAGCGATTGTTGCGCCCTGCAAGAACGAAAGATGGTTCTTTGACAAGTCACTTGCATTTGCAACAAAGCAGGCAAAGATGGCAGGTCTTGCCCACATCACCCTGCTTGATGCCGCTAACTACGGCTTCAAGGATGACCCCATCAGCAAGGTTATGACTCCCGATGAAATGAAGGAAATCGTTGAGCTTACAGGTGTTAAGGAAGGCGAAACAATCTTCTTCATCTGCGACACCAGCCCCGAAATCGCAAGCAAAAACGCAGGCGTTATCCGCACCTGGCTCGGCAATGAGCTTGACCTTATCAAGAAAGACTCATTTGAATTCTGCTTTGTTGTTGACTTCCCCATGTATGAGCGTGACGAAACAACAGATAAGATTATATTCACTCACAACCCCTTCTCAATGCCTCAGGGCGGTCTCAACGCTCTTGAAACAATGGATCCCACAGAAATCCTTGCATATCAGTATGACCTTGTTTGTAACGGTATTGAGCTTGCATCGGGTGCCGTGCGTAACCACAGCCCCGAAATTATGAGAAAAGCCTTTGAAATTGCAGGCTACAGCGAGGATGAGGTTGAAAGACGCTTCAGCGCCCTTTACAATGCATTCCAGTTCGGTGCTCCTCCCCATGCAGGTATGGCGCCCGGTGTTGACAGAATTGTTATGCTCCTTGCAGATACAGAAACAATCCGCGATGTTATTGCATTCCCCCTTGACGGCACAGCTCAGGACCAGATGCTCGGCGCACCCGGCGAAGTAACCGAGCTTCAGCTCTTTGAGGCAAATGTAAGCATCAGAGGCAAGGGCAGCGTTGAAACTCTCGGCTCTGACGGCGCGGACAACGGCTCATTCGCTTCTGCAGTAAACAGCGCGAAGGCTGTAAGCAGCAAAAAAGACAGACTCGAGAGCCTTGAGCAGGTTAACGAGCTCAGCTTCACCGCTGACGAAAAGAAAAAGATGACAAAGATTTTTGAGAATATGCTTAAGAATGAAGCTGTTCTTGAAAAGATTGATACAGCTGACACAGAGCCTATGGTTTATGTTATGCCTATGACAAATATCCTGCGCAGCGATAAGCGTGAACAGCCCTTTGAGCGTAAAGCGCTCCTTGAAGGCGCTCCTCAGAGCACAGAGGACAGTTGGCAGGTTCCCAGACTTGTAAAGTGAGGTGTTAAAAGTGGGACTTTATATCAATACAATCAACAAGTCAGGCAATATTGCCGTTGACGATACAATTCTTGTTAAAGGTATTCCTGCAACAGCAGGCTCCCGTATGCTTGAAAGCTTCAAGCCCCTTTTCAGCGCCGAAGCTGTTGAAAGGCTGGAAGCTGCAGGCTATTCAATCGCAGGCAAGGCAAATGTCGGCGAATTCGGACTTGACCTTGCAGGCGAAACATCATATTTTGACCCTGTAAGCAATGGCTGCATAAAAGGTGCGGCTGCAGAGCTTGTTTCAAGCGGTGAAGTCAAGGCTGCAATCGGCGTTGACCTTAACGGCGCCCCCAGAAGAGCAGCAGCACTCTCAGGCATTGACTTTATCAAGCCCACATACGGCACGGTTTCACGCTACGGTGTGATTTCCTGCGCCGCTTCGGGCGAAACTGTCGGTGTATATGCCGCAAATGCCGCAGATGCAAAGGAAATTCTCGGCGTTATCGCAGGTAACGACAGCAAAGACGGCACAAGCCTTCCCGAAAAAAAATACGAATATTCACTTGACGAAGATGTTGCTGCAATGAAGGTTTGCATCATAAGCGAGCTTTATGACAAGGCTGACGCTGATGTGAAAGCAAAGCTTGATGCATATGCAAACGCACTCAAGGCTCTCGGCGCAACAGTTGAAACCGTTTCACTTGACTGCGTTGAGCAGGCACAGACTGCGTGGCAGATTCTTATGGCAGCCGAAACCTGCAACAATGTTTCAAGATTTGACGGCGTTAAATACGGCTACCGTACTCCCGAATACAAAAACATTGACGAGCTTTATGTAAAGAGCAGAACGGAAGCTTTCGGATTCCTTACAAAGTCAACAATCATTTACGGCTCAGATGTGCTTTCAAAAGGCAGATACGAAAACTGCTATGACAAGGCACTCCGTATCCGCAGAGTTATCTGCACAAAGGTCAGAAAGCTTCTCGCATCATATGATGCAATTCTCACTCCCGTTTGCGGCAAAAGCGAATATAAAGCCTATGATGTACTCGATGCATTCGAAAAGGTTTATGAGGAAAGCGTCTTTACTGCTATCCCCTCAATCACAGGTATGCCTGCAATGTCAACAAAGGGCGTTCAGCTGATTGCAGATTCATTCAAAGAAAGCGTTCTTCTGAGCATTGCTCACAGCGTTGAAAGGACGGAGGCATAAATATGAAATACGAACTTGTTATCGGTCTTGAGACCCATGTTGAGCTTTCAACGGATTCAAAGCTTTTCTGTTCCTGCGGCGGACATTCAAGCCCCAAGGAGCCTAATGACTGCGTATGCCCTGCTTGCTGCGGTATGCCCGGTATGCTCCCCGTAACAAACAAGCACGCAATTGAGCTTGCTGTCAAG
The DNA here is from genome assembly GCA_045632815.1 of Acutalibacteraceae bacterium. Taxonomy (GTDB): domain Bacteria; phylum Bacillota; class Clostridia; order Oscillospirales; family Acutalibacteraceae; genus CAG-177. The sequence continues at coordinate 10,050 of JAZQXJ010000012.1, forward strand.
GCAGGTTTTATGCTCAACTGCAAAATCAATCAGTACACAACCTTTGATAAAAAGAGTTATTACTATCCCGACCTTCCTGCCGCTTATCAGACAACACAGTGGTTTAATCCTATCTGCGTTGACGGCTGTGTTGACCTTGGCGAGAGAAAAATCGGAATCAAGCAGATTCACCTTGAGGAGGATGCAGGTAAGCTTGTTCACGACGAGACTACAAACACATCATTTGTTGACTACAACCGAACAAGCGTGCCTCTTATAGAAATCGTAAGCCGACCCGACTTCAGAAGTGCAGATGAGGTTATCACTTACCTCAAGAAGCTCAAGTCAAGCCTTCAGTTTGCCGGAATTTCCGAATGTGAAGAAGGCGCAATGAGATGCGATGTTAACATTTCCGTTCGTCCCGAAGGCTCAAACGAGCTTGGTGTCCGCTCGGAAATCAAGAATATGAGTTCACTCTCCGAAATCAAGGATGCAATTGAATTCGAAAAGGTCCGCCATGTTGATGCAATTGAGCGTCACACAGAAATGCTTGTTCAGGAAACACGCCGCTGGGACGAAGTAAAGAGACGCACATTCCCCATGCGTAACAAGGAAACAGCTGCGGATTACCGCTACTTCCCCGACCCCAATGTTATGCCCATCGTAATTGACGATGCATGGCTTGAGGAAATCAGAGCAAGTATGCCCGCAACCGCAGAGGAAAAGAGCGGCTATTATGAGGAAATGGGTATCGCCGCTAAGGAGGCTGCTGTCCTCGCTTCCGACAGAAAACTCAGCGATACATTTGACAAGGTTGTTGCAATGGGCTGCAACGCAAAGACTGCCGCAAGCTGGATTCTGACTGAATGTATGGGTCAGATGAAGCGCCTTGAGCTTACAAGCCTTGACATTGACCCTGCAAAGCTCGGAAGAATCATTGAGCTTGTTGAGAGCGGTGAAATTACACGTGCGGCAGGTAAGAAAGTTCTTTCCGCTGTGTTTGAAAAAGATGTTGATGTTGATGCATTCTGCGAAGAAAACGCGCTCAACGCAAAGATTGACAACAGCTTTATTCTTGAAACAGTCCGCAAGGTTATTGCCGAAAACGGCAAGGCTGTTGAGGACTACAAGAACGGCAAGGTCAAAGCTATGCAGTCACTTTTCGGCTGTGTTATGAAGGAACTCAGAGGCAACGGCTCCCCCGATGTTATCAGAGAAATGCTCGAAGCAGAACTTAATAAATAAAGAAAAACGGAAGGTTGATTTCAGCCTTCCGTTTCGCTTTATATTGTTATGTTATTTTCGTTTACAACGCTACCCACGCATCGGGTTTTAACCGAATAAGGTGCATCAAATATGTTATCCGTAATCACGGCTTCACGCATATATTCAAGCAGAATAAGATGCTCTCCCGTTGGAGGATTTTCAAATTTATTGCCCGCGACGGTGAGCTTGCCGTGAACAAATTCCGTTGAATTTTCATTCATAACCTTCGGTGTGCATCGGATTACGGGCGAGCCTTCCCACATTGCGGCATATTCACAACAAGATACGATGTTGTTTCGGAAAATTATGTTTGTTGTGTAGCCCGATTCAAACCAGAAATTACAATCGTCCTCAATCAACAATGCGGGTCCCCACAGCTTGTTGAAGCGGTTATTTTCGATTATAACCTCGCCTCGGGTTGTGCAGAGTATTCCTCTGCCCGAGGTCGGACCGAAATCGCAGTTACGGACATAAAGGTTTGGAGTCCACGATTTATTTTCAATAACATCCTTGCAAAGCTCAACGGGCGGAATTTCGCCGTCAAGCGTAAGCTTTATATCGGTATCGTTGAGTCTTTCATATGACAGCACTTTTGCACAGCCGAAAGGAATAAGGGTGTCCCATTTTATAAATTCAACCTCATCCCCTGCCTCAAAAGCTTGAAAACCCCAGCTTTCAGGATGTATAAAGCGCACGGTGATGCACTTTCCGTTTTGCTCAACAATCTGCAGATGCGTACCGTGAACATTGACATAGTCATCGTGAGCGCCGCCTGCCTTGCAGGAATCAATAACAAGATTGCCACTGCAACCCGAAAACTGAAAGAAATCCGCCGTGCTTGCGGCTGTTCTGCCCGCTTTGGGAGTAAAATCGCAGTTTTTAAAAGTTACATTTTCGCAGAATTGAGAAACCATACCCAAACCGTGCATAAACATAACCCTGCAATTATCAAACACGAGGTTTTTGCACCTTTCAAACAGACTTCCCGTCTGGTCACGGACTATACTGCGAGTCTGAATTATGCTGCCCGACGGCAAATGAACATCCTTATTTTTCAATCGCACCTTAAGAGTTGATTTATCAATCAATTCCGCACTTTCAAGCGCAAGGTTATTGCGGTTAAAGTCACGGCTTAGCTGTGTTTCGGGGTTATAAAGCTTGACATAACGCTTGGGTGCCGTACAGCCGTGTTCCCAATAAGGCTTGCCGTCCGTACCGACCTCTCCCTGCCAGATTATTTCGTTTCCGTCAAGTCTGAAAAGACATTCATCGTTGATTTGGAATACACACTCTCCGCCGTCATTGGATAAAACCGTGAATTCTGCCATAGTCGGGCAGGCATAATCAACCGCAAGATTTTTTACGGTTATATTTTCGCATCTGTCGAAAAGAAGCGGAGTCATTTTTCCGTGGACAAGCACAGTTGCGCCGTTACCGTCTACTGTTATATTCTTTTTGTTTTTAAGATAAATTGCAGTCCTGCGAAGTCCGTTTGGATTCTCGTCAATTTTTGCGGTATTTGAGCAATAATAACCCTCAGATTCAAACGAATCATCCTGACGGACATCATAAACCCTGTCTTTTTCAAGGGTTACGGTATCGCCATCTTTAACATTCAGAAAAATATTACAAAGTTCGTTCATTTTCTTTTCAGCCTTCAAGCATTTCAAGAATTTTCGCCTTGGGCATTGCTCCGACAGCCTGATTGGCAATCTTGCCGTTTTTGATAACAACAAGCATAGGTATACTTGAAACCGCAAAGGCGGCTGCAAGCTCAGGCTCATTATCAACATTGATTTTGCCCACAACATACTGAGGATTTTCCTCCGCAATTTCGTCAACAAGAGGAGAAACCATACGGCAAGGACCGCACCAATCGGCATAAAAATCAATAAGTACAGGTTTATCTGTAGAAATAACCTGCTCAAAATCAGCTTTGCTTATACTTAAAACTGACATACAACTCAATCCTTTCATTCTATTATAACCATAATATACGGATGTTATAAAAGGCTGACCGCAGAAACGGTCAGCCCTTTTTTATTAAAGGTTATAGTATTTATCAAACTCTGCAGGGTGAGGAATTGCCGAAAGCTGACGGCATTCTTCGCGTTTTGCGTTGATGAAATTCTTGATGAGTGCTTCGGGGAATACGCCGCCTTCGGTAAGGAATGCGTAGTCTGCCTCAAGTGCATCAAGAGCATCCTCAAGACATACGGGAAGATGCGAAAGCTTTGCCTTCTCCTCATCGCTGAGGTGATAAAGGTTAACGTCATAGGGGCCCCAACCGTTTGCGTGGGGATCAATCTTATTCTTAACGCCGTCAAGACCTGCCATAAGAATTGCAGCATAGCAGAAATAGGGGTTGCAGGTTGCGTCGGGGTTACGAAGCTCAAATCTGCGCTTGTCGGGACTCTTTGCATATGCGGGAATGCGGATAACCGCACTTCTGTTTGAGGTTGCATAACCAACGGTTACGGGAGCCTCAAAGCCGGGAATAAGGCGCTTGAATGAGTTTGTGCTGGGATTTGTGATAGCGCAAAGCGCACCGATATGCTTAAGCAGACCGCCCATAAAGTAATGAGCTGTTTCGCTGAGATGTGAATATCCGTTATCATCTGAGAATACAGGCTCGCCATCCTTGAAAAGGAGCATATGAACATGCATACCGCTGCCTGCCTCGCCGTAAATAGGCTTGGGCATAAAGGTTGCTGTCTTGCCGTATTTGAGGGCTGTGTTGTGGATGATGTATTTAATCATCATTGAAGCATCAGCCATATGAACAACTTCACCGAGCTGAGGCTCAATTTCATACTGACCCGATGCAGCAACTTCGGGATGATGGTAGTTGATTTCAATGCCTGCATCCTTCATATGCATACACATTTCGCTGCGGCATTCGTAAGATGTATCAAAGGGCTTTGCAATGTGATAGTTCTTCTGCTTGGGAACAACAACGCCGAGTCCGTCCGTTTTTGAATTCCAATAGGACTGAGATGCATCTACGGTTGCGCTGATGTCTTTTCCTTCAACATTCCAGGTAACATTATCAAAAAGATAAAATTCA
>JAZQXJ010000013.1:0-14927 GCA_045632815.1 Acutalibacteraceae bacterium
CGGTCTTTTCGGCGGTACTGATGTTATCGGTGCTGTTGTTGTTAAGGCAGACAGCGCAACGGGCGAGAGCGCATACTATTCAATCGAAGAAATCAAGGCTGACCCCGAGCTTCAGTGGCTTGACAGAATTTATGATTCAGACCTTCTTGTTCAGCAGTATAATTTCTACGGCAAGTATCAGGACGGCTTCTGGAACTCCATTCTCGGTCAGAAGGGTGTTATCACAACAACAGCCAACTACAACTACCTTGCAAAGGATGATGACGTCTGGATGTATACGGGCGTAACATCGGTTACATCCGACCAGTCAATCACGGGCTTCATTCTTATTAACCAGAGAACAAAGGCTGCTGTTTATTACAGAGTTACGGGCGGTACGGAATATTCCGCTCAGCAGGCTGCAGAAGGCAGAGTAAAGGACCTTGGCTACACCGCAACCTTCCCCCTGCTTCTCAACATCGGCGGCGAGCCTACCTACTTTATGTCACTCAAGGACCCCTCAAATAACATCGTTCAGCAGTATGCGCTGATAAATGTTGCTCAGTATAACAACAACAAGATGGGTGCAACGGGTACAGACCTTTCAAAGTGTCTTGCAAGCTATGTTGCGGCTCTTAAGGAGAGCGGCATCAAGGTTGACATCGACCCCAGTCAGGTTGTTGACCCCGTTAATCCCGACAACACGGAAGAAAAGCCTGTTGTTGAAAACCTTACCGCAACAGGCACAATCGCCGAAATCAGAACGGCAGTCAAGGGCGGCGACAGCTACTACTATATCAAGCTGGATTCAAACGCAGCATATTTCTCAATTGCCGCTTCAAAGGACGAAACCGTTGTTATTCTTAACAAAGGCGACAGCGTAACAATCACCTATAAGGGTGAGGGCGCAATCATTGCCGCTGATTCTGTAAAAATCAACTAAAATGCAAGGTCAGCCGCAAAATACTGCGGCTGACTTTTTGGTATAATAACACAGGGTGAACTTATGGAACTTTACGAAAACAAACAGGAGCCTGAAAAGGCGGTGCTTATTGCCGTTGATACGGGCGAATATGACTGCGAGGTTTCTCTCGATGAGCTGGAGGAGCTTGCAAAAACCGCAGGTGCCGAGGTTATCGGCAGGCTGTGGCAGAAAAGGGATAAGCCCGACAATGCGCTTTTCCTCGGCTCGGGCAGATTGGAGGAGCTTGCGGAATTCTGCGAGGGCAACGAGGTTGACCTTGTTATAGCGGACAGCGAGCTTTCCCCCGCACAGCTTCGCAACATTGAAAAGGCAACCAAAATAAGAGTTATTGACAGAACAACCCTTATTCTTGATATATTTGCGGAAAGAGCAAGGAGCAACGAGGGTAAGCTTCAGGTTGAGCTTGCTCAGCTCCGCTATTCATTGCCCAGGCTCACGGGTCAGGGTGTCAAGCTTTCAAGGCTCGGCGGCGGTATCGGCACAAGAGGTCCCGGCGAAACAAAGCTTGAATCGGATAAACGCCATATCAGGCGCAGAATAAAATCCCTTGAGGATGAATTTGAGGCGCTTGAAAAAAGGCGCAGTCTTGCAAGGGCAAGGCGAGAAAAGGACGGCGTTGAAACCGTTGTTATCGTCGGCTACACCAACGCAGGCAAATCAACCCTTATGAATGCGCTCACTCAGGCGGGAGTGCTTGCTCAGGACAAGCTTTTTGCAACTCTTGACCCCACCTCAAGAGCGCTCACTCTGCCCGACGGCAGAAAGGTTATGCTTATTGACACGGTAGGTTTTATTCGCCGTCTGCCTCATCATCTTGTTGAGGCTTTCAAATCCACTCTGGAGGAGGCGGCTTGCGCAAAGGTAATTCTTAATGTGTGCGATGCATCCGACCCCGAGTGCGCCGAGCATATAACTGTCACAAAGGAATTGCTTGAGGAGCTTGGCTGCGCAGGCAAGCCCGTTATAACAGTTTTCAACAAGTGCGACAAGCCCGAGGCGAGGGATAATTTTATCATTGAGCCTGATGCGGTTATGATTTCCGCCCTTGAAGAAAAGGGCTTTGATAAGCTTCTCGATGCGATTTCAAAAGCCCTGCCTCCCACAAGAGCGAGGGCAAAAATGCTCATTCCTTATTCCGACGGCGGTGCGGCGGCAATTCTCCGCAAGGACAGCGTGATTAATTTTGAAGAATACAGGGCAGACGGGCTTTATTTTGAGCTTGTTGCCGATGTTACAATGATTGACAGATATCAGGATTATTGTGTGGAATGAACAGGATGAAACAGATGCTGTGCATTGCGCTTACATTTATTCTTCTGGGCGGATGCACACAAATCAAAAAAGATAATGCACCTGCGGAAACAACTGTTACGCAGAATGTGCAGATAACCGCAGAAGCAACCGTTACCGAAACGGAAACAACGGAGCAGGCTGCAACTGCGGATTATACGGAAAAAACAACGGAAAAGCAGACGGCAAAAGCAACAACTGCAAAGCAGACAACGGCAAAACCGTCAACAACGCTTGCAACAACCCGAAAAGCCGTTGAAGCAACCGAAAAAACAACCGCTACAAAGCCGACAACAACAAAACCCGTCACTACCGTGACCGCAACCTCTGCAACAACTCAGGCGGCAACAACCGTTCCCGTTCAAAGCGAGGACGGAATAATTATCGGGCTGAAAAGGGTGCTTTTCGGAAACAGCAGTCCGGAAATAATTTCAGTTTTCGGGAATCCCACGGAAACCGTTACGGAAAAACTGACCTCTGGTGGCACGGTGACAAGCCTTGTTTATGCGGATAACTACAACGATTTTGCGGTTTTTCAGCTTCTTAACGGCAAATTCTTCGGATTTTATACCTGCGTCAGGGACACTCTTGTTACTGATGGGGAAAAGACTTATTCTCTGCGCACGGGCGGCGAAAAACAAATCGGCAAGGTGAAAATAACCGAATTTACGGACAGCCAAAAAGGCGGCAGAGCATATGCGTTCAAGGCGAATTTCAACGGGTTTGACTATTATCCGTCTCAGCTTGAAGCGCTTGACGGTCAGGAAAGGCTGATTTTTCACACAACTAATGCCCTGAGAGCGATAAACGGCGTTTCAGCCCTTGAACATTCGGAAAAGGCGGCGGATTGCGTGCGCCGTCATTGCGAGGATATGTCTGCAAGGGATTATTTCAGCCACGATACTCCCGAGGGAGTGTCAAGCGCACAGAGAATGAGAAACGGCGGCATAACATACACGACCTGCGGAGAAAATCTGGCGGCGGGCTACGAAGATGCGTTCGGAATGGCTAACGGCTGGTACAATTCGTCGGGCCACAGAAAAAATATGCTTGACGGCAAATTCCGCTATGTAGGTGTAGGCGTTGCAAAGGGAAACGACAGCTATCAGATATATGCAGGGCAGAATTATTATTCATAAGGTTACAATTTGTTAATTTATTGGCGGTTGACAATGCCGTAAGGATAGTTTATAATATGGGTGCAGAAATGCACATTCTATTAAAAGGGGGATGAAATAATGAATATCGATACCACAGGTCTTCAGGAGCTTATTTTTGCATTTTTTGAGATGATTGCAAATCTTGATCTCAAAACTCTTAACTTTGATTATCTTGCAACTCTGCTCACTTTTGTTGCTCCCGTTTGGAATCCCATCTGGGCGGCAGTTAATGAGTGGCTTGAAGCAAACTTCGGCTTCTGATTCCGAAAACATACCAAAAAACAAAGCGGTCTGCGTATGCAGGCCGCTTTTTCTTGCTTTTTTTCTTGAATATGTCGCAATAATTTGATATAATGAAACGGTACAGAATTTCAGGGGGATGCTTGACTATGTTTCAGCAATTGATTGAATACTTTAATGAGCGCAATGTGCTTATTCTCGGCTTCGGCAGAGAGGGTCGCTCAACCTACGATATAATCAGGCGCAATCTGCCCGATAAGCACATCGGAATTGCAGACAGACGCGACCTTGACCTTAACGATAAAAACGTTACGCTCCATTGCGGCGAAAATTATCTTGACGCAATCGGACAGTATGATACGGTTATCAAAACTCCCGGTATGTCCTTCAGGGATGTAACGGTGCCGGAGGGCGTTGAGGTTACCTGCCAGACGGATTTGTTCCTGCGCTTTTCAAAGTGCATCTGCGTGGGCATAACGGGAACAAAGGGCAAAACCACAACCTCAACTCTTATCTATGAAATGGTGAAGCAGTCGGGCAAAACCGTCAGCCTTATCGGCAATATCGGCGTGCCTGTGCTTGACAATCTTGCCGAGGGTGAAACCGAGGTTGCGGTTATTGAAATGTCCTCCCATCAGCTTGAATTCACAACCGCATCGCCTCATATTGCGGTTATGACCAATATTTATCCCGAGCATCTTGACCATTACAACGGCTTTGAGGGCTATGTCGGCGCAAAGCTGAATATTATCCGCCATCAGACGGGTTGCGATTATTTCATCTGCAACGCACAGCAGGATTTTGATAAATACTATAATTTCTCCAATGCCTGCACAACCGTGCTTCGTGTCTGCCTTAACGGCGGAAAAGAAGATGCGGAAATTATTGCCGCCGCTGCCGCCAATGAAAGGCTCAGGGGTCTGCACAACAGGCAGAATGTCTGCCTCGCCGCAACAGCCGCAAGATGCCTCGGCATAAGCAATGATGATATCCTTGAAGCGGTTAAGAATTTCAAGGGCATTGAAAACAGAATGGAGCCTATCGGCGAATATCTGGGCATAAAATTCTATAACGATGCAATTGCCACCATTCCTCACGCAGTTGAGTGCGCCGTTGAGGCGCTCGGCGATGTTGATACCCTTATTTTCGGCGGAATGGACAGAGGCATTGATTACACGGGCTTTGTGAAATATCTTGAAACCTGCCGTGTGAGAAATCTCATCGGTCTGCCCGATACGGGCATAAACCTTTGCAACATCCTGCTTGAAAGAGGATGCACAAAGAATATTGTGCTTGCCGAGGATATGGAGCAGGCGGTTGATGCCGCATTTGAATTCACCCGCAAGGGCAAAAGCTGCATAATGTCGCCCGCCGCATCAAGCTATAATGTTTATAAAGATTTTGAGCATAAGGGCAACCACTATAAAGAGCTTGTTAAAAGCAGAGGATAAAAAACAACGGTCACTTCACAACAGCGAAGTGACCGCTTTTTTATCTTTTCTTGCTTAATTTCAGAGCAATGTCAAGCTTATCCATAGCTCTTTCAAATATTTCCGCCATAACAATCGTCAGCGCAAAGCTTGCGGCGGCAAAGAGAAATGCTTTTTCCTGCGCACCGTACTGATAGAGAATAAGCATCGGTATTCTTTGCAGAATATAAATGCCGAAAACTCTTTTGCCAAACCATTGCAGAATGCCGTTGTTGATGCTTACGCGCATTGAAAGCAGCGCCGTCAGCAGGGCAAAAACAAGGGCTTCAAAAATGAAAATTATTCTGTAATTGCCGCTTGAGAAATGATGAAGCGTAAGGAATGCGGCGAGGGTAAGCGCCGTTGATATCGCCCATTTTGCAGGGCTGTTGAGCAGGGCTTTGTCGATATACGGCTTTGCGAGAGAGTACCACATACCGAGGGGGAAGCACATAATCGTGTCGTACCACCAGTTCTGCTCCCTTTTCCAAAGATAAATTGCAACCGTTGCGGCGATTGAAAGCAGGGTCATTGCGGCTGTGCCTGCAAGCGTATGTTTTTTTGCAACGGAGAAAACAATGAACACAAGGAAATAAAGGATAATAATATCAAATATGAACCACACGCTGTTGCCGAGGGCATCCATGCCGATAAGCGAGAGAAGAACACGCTTTACGGGGTAGTTTTTGCCGAGTGCAAGTCCCGTAATCCAGAAAAGGATAACAGCGATGTCAAAATGAATAAAAACCTTTAAAATCCTGCTTTTCGGCAGGGTTTTTGCATATCCCTCTTTCTTTTTCAGGCCCAGCGTAATGCCGTAGCCCGAATAGAAAAGAAATGCAACAACCATAAGCTGACCCACTTCCCAGAGAAAATGCTGAAAAGGAGCGTTGAAAGGGGACGGGTCATAGGCTATGTACTGCCTTATGTGCGAAAAAAGAACTATTATAACGAATATGCCTTTGATTGAGCCTGTTTTTGCAGGTGACATATAATCGTCAAAGCCGTTTTTGCCTCTGAATTTTATGCCGTAAAGGCATACAGCCGCAAGAGCAATGAGATAAATTATCAACCGAATCTCTCCTTAAAGAAAAATTCTGCTGTATCTGGGATGGATGTCAAAGCTGCCGTCGCTGTGAAGAGTTGTTACGGTAACGCCAACAACCCATTCGCTTTCGGGCTTGCCGAAGTTTGTGCCGTGGTGATATGCATAACCCGAGGGCAGATTATAAACAAAATGAACGCCTTTATAGATTCCGCACCAGTCGTTGACGTGGTCGTGTCCGCAGAAAACAGCCTTGCCGCCCTTTTCGAGAATTGCGTCAAACATTCCGCTGTTGTGATATGAACAGCCGACACTTTCCCATTGCTCGCCGAAAAGGATTTCGCACTCACCCGTGGGAGTGTATCTGCCGTTTTTCTCTGCCTTGAAGGCTTTTGAGAATTCAACAAGGGGAATGTGGAAATAGAGGAATGATTCTGCAGAGCCGTACTGTGCGTTGAGTCTGTCAACCTCGTTTTTATAGAAATCAATCTGTTCGTTTTTCAGGAAGTCGTAGCCCTTCATATCTTCGGGAATTCCGTATTTTTCACGGTCACGGTCAAGAATATCTCTGCCCGAATCGAGGAGGAAAAGCGCCTTCTGCAGCTTGCCGCCCTTGCCGAGAATGTTCACCGTGTAATTGCCGTAGCCGAAAAGCTCATCGTCGCCGAATTTGCAAAGGCAATGGTCATAGTCGCAAAAGCTTTTGAAAAGCAGATATTTGTAGAAGCCCTTGTCCTCTCTTGTTTCGTGGTTGCCGAAAACAGCCGCCCAGTAAATTCCCATTTCTTCCATCATCTGCGCAAACTGGATAGCCTCTATCTGCTGGAATTTGCCGAGGATAACATCGCCCGTAAGCACAACGAGGTCGGGCTTGACTTCTTTAATGTGTCTGACAAAATATTCAACGGTCATTCTGTTTCTTGCGTTGTCGTCGCAGAAATGGAAGTCCGTGCTTGAAACGATAACAAAATCGTCATCCTTGATGTTGCCGTTTTCGTCAACCTTTGCAATGGTTGTTGAATAATCGTTTTCCGAAATAATTTTAACATCCGTGCCGATTTTTTCGTGGTTTGCTCTGAAGCAGTAAAGGGTTTCGGGTTTGCGGTTACCGCTGAGCTTTAAAATCATCTTACCCGCGGCAACATAAATCCTGATTGCCGTCTGCCTGAAGAAGCCCCATACTTTATAAAAAATGTTTTTCATAATATAATACCGCCTTTGCTTGGATTTGCATTTCAATTATATTGCGGCAAAGCTTTTTTGTCAATTCTTTTGCCAAAGTCCTTTTTATGGGACACATCGGCGGATATAATGAAATCACAGTAAAGAAAGGGACACGGACAAACAGGCATATATCTGTGAAAATCCGAATATAATGTGACAAAGCAGACCAAAATAATTTTTTTGTTCGTCAGGAAAAGGACAAAAAATATTTTTGTGAGCCGCGGGAAATGCCTTAAATAGCACTTATTGTGGTCGGCTTGTTTGACTTTGGGCATATATTGTGTTAAAATAGCAGCGTAGAAAAATATTTCAAAAAATCGAACATTTGTATTGACAAACGAATGTTCACCTGCTATAATAAGACTCACAGAACAAATGTTTTTGATTGTTCACCCGAGGAGGTATATGAAATGACATTTTTTGAGATAGTAAAAACATTCCTTGAACTTGCCGCAGTAGTTCTTCTTATTGTCGGCTTCATAAATGAGAAAAAGGTTATTGCTTTTGAGGCTAAGCTTGCAAGAGCAATCAGAATTCATATCCGTAACTACCGTCTCCGCAAGCAGAGAGAGGCTCAGAGAGCATATGCCGCAAAGGTGCAGGCAAGAGCTCCCGAGGATGTTGAAGAGGCAGAGGCACCCGTGCTTACCGTTGTAAGCAAAAAGGGCTCCCACAGAGTTGCCTGATTTGTCTTCCATTCTGAATTTTATTGCATAAAGAGGAAAACCGCCGAGAAATCGGCGGTTTTTGTCTTAAAGGGGATAGGAAAAAAGATGCGGTCTGCGCTTTTTTTACATCGCCTTCTTATTTTCCGTTTTTGCGGAGCATCTCGTGCTTGAGGTCCCAAAGAGGCTGCGAAAGGTCAACATAATAATTATGAGGATTTTCAAAACGGGTAACCTCATCCCAGAGGGTGTCAACCTGAGCGGCGCAGTAATCCCTGATTTCCTTAACGCTCTTTCTCTCAAAAACGCACTTGCCCTTGCTGAATATAGGCTCAAGAAGCTCACGCACCGTGAAGTTTGTAACAGTCTTGCGCTTCCAGGTGTAATCAGGGTCGAAAAGCTCATAGGGCTGGGACTCATCGATTTTTTCGCTTGCGAGTGCCATCAGGTCGGCAATAGCCTTGCCTGTTTCCTTGTCATAAAGGCGGTATGTTCTTTTGTTGCCGGGGGTTGTGATTTTCTGAACATTCTCGCTCAGCTTGATTTTAGGCACAAGCTCGCCGTTCTTTTCAACGGCGCAAAGCTTGTAAACGCCGCCGAGCATCGGGCTTGACGAGGAGGTTATCAGCCTTTCGCCAACACCGAATGAATCTATTTTTGCGCCCTGAAGGAGCATATCTCTTATAATGTATTCGTCAAGGGAGTTTGAGGCAACGATTCCGCAGTCGGGATAGCCTGCTTCGTCAAGCATCTTTCTTGCCTTGCGTGAGAGGTAGGCGATATCGCCGCTGTCAATGCGGATTCCCTTGGGTCGCTTGCCCAGAGGCTTCAGCACCTCGTCAAACACCTTGATTGCGTTGGGGATACCCGATTTGAGGGTGTTGTAGGTGTCAACAAGCAAGGTGCAGGCATCGGGGTATTCGGTTGCATATGCCCTGAATGCGTCAAGCTCGCTGTCAAAAAGCTGGACCCAGCTGTGCGCCATTGTGCCGAGTGCAGGCACTCCGAACATCTCGTCGCTGATGGTGCATGCCGTACCCGAGCAGCCGCCGATATACGCTGCTCTTGCGCCGTAGATTGCGCCGTCTGCACCCTGAGCTCGTCTTGAGCCGAATTCCATAACAGCCTTTCCGTTTGCGGCTCGTGAAATTCGGTTTGCCTTTGTGGCAATAAGACTCTGATGGTTTATGCAGAGAAGGAGCATAGTTTCGATGAACTGAGCCTGAATAACGGGACCCTTGACTTTGACAATAGGCTCGCCGGGGAATACGGGTGTACCCTCGGGGATTGCCCACACATCGCAGGCAAACTCAAAGTTTGCAAGGTAATTCAGAAAATCTTCGCCGAAGCCCTTGCTGCGCAGATATTCGATATCCTCGCTGTCAAATTTAAGGTTGGCAAGGTAATCAACAAGCTGTTCAACGCCTGCAAGAATAACAAATCCGCCGCCGTCAGGCACTTTTCTGTAAAACATATCAAAATACGCAACGGTATCCTCAAAACCGTTTTTGAAATAACCGTTTGCCATTGTGATTTCATAAAAATCCGTAAGCATTGTCAGATTGCGTTGGGGCTTTGTGTAATTCATAAAACCTGTCCTTTCCCGATTGATTTTGCATTATTATACACCTTTTCTTCCGGATATTACAATATGCATTTCAAACAAAAATACAAAAAATGATTTTAAATGCAAAAATCGGTTGCATTTTAAAAAAAGGTGTGATAAAATGACTGTTTGGATGTACAAAATCCGAATAAAGATTTTAAAGATGCGGGATTTTATACTTTTAGTATAAAAATACGCAATTTTATCTATACAGGAGGTTTTTTAAAAATGAGAATCAGAAAACAGACACTCGGTGACAGAAATATCGTCGGCGCAAAGGTTGAAGCAAGGCGCAAGGCTATAAATATGAAACAGAAGGATCTTCTTACACAGCTCCAGATAAAAGGCATTGACCTCAATGCTTCGGGTCTTTCAAAGCTTGAGGGTCAGCTCCGCTATGTTGCTGATTTTGAGCTTAAGGCGCTTGCAGAGGTTCTCGGAATGAGCGTGAATGAGCTGCTCGGTATTGATGAATAATATGTTGCAGATCACCGCATCTTCGGATGCGGTTTTTTATTTTGTTGAGGTTTTCCACTTGAAATTATTATAATATATGATACAATTATTATGTATCTTTATTTGTTGGAGGAATTACCGATGGTTAAAGAATTTATGGGCAGAGATTTTCTGCTTGGCAGCGAGCCTGCAGTAAAAATGTACGAAGCGGCAGAAAAAATGCCGATTTTTGACTGGCATTGCCACCTCTCACCCAAGGAGATTTATGAAAACAAGCAGCCCGAGGATATTGCGTGGCTCTGGCTTGCGGGCGACCATTATAAGTGGCGCGCAATGCGTTCCTGCGGAGTGGACGAAAAATACATTACGGGCGATGCAAGCGGCTATGAAAAGTTCAAGGCGTTTGCAAGCATTATGCCCAATCTTATAGGCAATCCGATGTATCATTGGTGCCATCTTGAATTGAGAAGATATTTCGGCATTACCGATATACTCAACGAAGAAAATGCAGACAGCATTTGGGAGAGAGCAAACGCCGCAATCAAGGCGGGCGGATTTACTCCCCGTGAGCTTATTGAAAAATCAAACGTTTCTCACCTTTGCACAACTGACGACCCTGCAGACAGTCTTGAATATCACAAGCTGATTGCACAGAGCGATTTCAAATGCAAGGTGCTTCCCGCTTTCCGACCCGACAAGGCGCTCGGTATCGACCTTCCCTCGTGGAGAGGCTGGCTTTCCGATATGGAAAAGACCGCAGGTAAGGCAATTGGCGGTTTTGCGGAGCTTTGCGAGGTGCTTAAGGAAAGAATTGATTTCTTTGCGGAAATGGGTTGCCGCGCCAGCGACCACGCATTTGCTTATGTGCCTTATGAGGAGGCAACCGCAGAAGAGCTTGAAGCAATTTTTGCAAAGGTTAAGGGCGGTGCGGAGGCGAGCGTTGTTGAGGCTGATAAATTCAAAACAGCCTTGCTTGCATATCTTGCCGCAGAATATGCGGAAAGAGGCTGGGGTATGGAGCTTCACATAGGACCTATGAGAAACAACAATACCTTTATGTTCAACAAAATCGGTCCCGATGCAGGCTTTGACTCAATTGACGACAGAGAAATTGCGCAGAAGCTTTCACGCTTCCTTGACAGCCTTGCAGTTAAGGAAAAGCTGCCCAGAACGGTGCTTTTCACTCTCAATCCCAAGGATAATTATGTTCTCGGAACAATGCTGGGCAACTTTCAGAACAGCGATGCGGAGAGCAAGATTCAGTTCGGCTCGGCATGGTGGTTCAACGATAATATTGACGGAATGAGAGAGCAGATGAAGGCTCTTGCAAATCTCGGTGCAATCGGAAAGTTCGTTGGAATGGTAACGGATTCACGTTCATTCCTCTCATATCCCAGACACGAGTATTTCCGCAGAATTATGTGCGGACTTCTCGGTGATATGGTTGCAGACGGTCTTTACCCCTATGACGAAAAGGCAATCTGCAAAATTGCAGAGGATATTTCCTATAACAACGCAATCAAGTATTTCGGCGTAAAATAAAAACGGGGGTGTAATAATGGCAAAATATGTTCTCGCTTTAGACCAAGGTACAACAAGCTCGAGAGCAATTGTGTTCGATAAAAAAGGCAACATTGTCAGCAAGGCTCAGAATGAATTTGAGCAGATATATCCGCAGGCAGGCTGGGTTGAGCATGACCCTCTGGCGATTCTTTACAGTCAGTTTCAGGCTGTTTCATCCTGCATTATGCAGGGCGGTATCAATCCCTGCGATATCGCAGGCATAGGCATTACAAATCAGCGTGAAACAACAATCCTCTGGGACAGACAGACGGGTAAGCCCGTTTATAACGCAATCGTGTGGCAATGCCGCAGAACGGCAAGCCTTTGCGAGGAGCTTAAGGCTCAGGGTCTTGAGGATTACATAAAAGACAAAACGGGTCTTTTGATTGACGCTTATTTCTCAGGCACAAAAATTAAGTGGATTCTTGACAATGTTCAGGGCGCAAGGGAGCTTGCCGAGCAGGGCAGACTTCTTTTCGGCACGGTTGAAACCTGGCTTATCTGGAACCTTACGGGCGGCAGCGTTCATGTTACCGACTATTCAAATGCATCAAGAACAATGCTTTTTGATGTTGATAATCTTTGCTGGGATAAATTTCTCTGCGAAAAGCTGGATATCCCGATGTCCATTCTGCCTGAGCCTGTACCCTCAAGCAAGATTTACGGCAGGGTATCAAAGGGCATTCTCGGACTTGAATTCCTTGAGGGAATCCCCATTTGCGGAGCAATCGGCGACCAGCCTGCGGCACTTTTCGGTCAGGGCTGTTTTGAACCCGGTCAGGCAAAGAATACCTACGGCACGGGCTGCTTCCTGCTGATGAATACGGGCGAAACACGAGTAAAATCAAAGAATAATCTTCTTACGGGCGTTGCCTGGGGCATAGGAGATAAGGTTGAATATGCCATTGAAGGCTCGGCGTTCAACGCAGGCTTGGTCATCAAGTGGCTGCGTGACGAGCTGCATATGATTGAAACCGCAAAGCGCTGCGATGAACTTGCAGAGAGCGTTCCCGATTCAAACGGCATTTATTTTGTGCCTGCCTTCACGGGTCTCGGCGCACCCTATTGGGATATGTACGCAAGAGGAGCGCTTGTCGGTCTTACCCGAGGCGTCAACAGGGCGCATATCGCCCGAAGCGTGCTGGAAGCCATTGCTTATCAGGTAACGGATTTGCTCGAGGCAATGAAATCCGATTCGGGCATTGATTTTACGGAACTGCGTGTTGACGGCGGCGCAAGCGTCAGCGATATTATGATGCAGATTCAGGCGGATATGATCCGTTGCAGCGTTAACCGCCCCGTAAATGTTGAAACAACCGCTCTGGGTGCCGCATACCTTGCAGGTCTTGCATCGGGTCTGTGGCAGGATATGGACGAAATCAAAAATAACCGTGAGGTTGCAAAGGTATTCATTCCCGAAATGGATATTGAACGCAGAAACAGCCTTTATGCCGATTGGAAGCGCGCGGTAGAATGCTCAATGGGTTGGGCAAAATAACAGGAGACATAAAATGGATTATTTAAAGGAGTCATTAAGGCTTCATTACGAATGGAAGGGCAAGCTTGAAATAAATTCAAGAACAAGCGCATCAAACAAGCAGGAGCTTTCTCTTGCGTATACACCCGGTGTTGCGGCGCCCTGCCTTGAAATTCAGAAGGATATAAATAAAAGCTATGAGCTGACACGCAGATGGAACACAGTTGCCGTTATTACCGACGGCACGGCTGTACTTGGTCTGGGCGATATCGGTCCCGAGGCAGGTATGCCCGTTATGGAGGGCAAGTGTCTGCTTTTCAAGGAATTTGCAGGCATCGATGCAATTCCTCTCTGCGTACGCTCAAAGGATACGGATGAAATCGTTAAGGCGGTTTCACTTTTTGCAGGCAGCTTCGGTGGCATAAATCTTGAGGATATTGCCGCTCCGAGGTGCTTTGAAATTGAAAAAAAGCTTAAGGAAATCTGCGATATTCCCGTTTTTCACGATGACCAGCACGGCACGGCTGTTGTTGTGCTTGCGGCTGTGCTTAACGCACTCAGATGCGTCGGCAAAAAGCTTGAGGAATGTACCGTTGCAATGAGCGGCGCAGGCTCGGCAGGCTCGGCAATCGCAAGGCTTCTCAATGCTTGCGGTGCAGGCAATATAATTATGAGTGACCGTGAGGGAATAATCTGCAAGGGGCAGGAGCTTTCACCCGCTTTCGATGAGCTTGCGGATTTCACCAATAAAAACCGCATAACAGGTACTCTTGCCGATGCAATGAAGGGTGCGGATGTGTTTATCGGCGTTTCTGCAGGCGGAATAGTAAGCAGAGAAATGGTTGCATCCATGGCGAAGGATGCCGTTGTTATGGCTATGGCAAACCCCACACCCGAGATTATGCCCGATGAGGCTCTTGCGGCAGGTGCCGCGGTTGTCGGCACAGGCAGAAGCGATTTCCCCAACCAGATTAACAATGTGCTTGCATTCCCCGGCATATTCAGAGGCGCTCTTGATGTGCGTGCGTCGGATATCAATGAGCAGATGAAGCTTGCCGCCGCTTATGCCATTGCAGGTCTTGTTGCGGAGGATAAGCTTTGCCCCGAATATATTCTGCCCGAAGCCTTTGATGAAAGGGTAGGACCTGCTGTTGCAAAGGCAGTTGGCGAGGCAGCTCGCAATTGTGGAATTGCACGAATCTGACAGCTTTGATTTGGTGAGATTTCACAAAAACAGTTTGCGATTTATTAATTTTCGGATTTGTCTATTGCTTTATTTTTATTATTGTGCAATAATAAGACGATAAAATGGATTGAAATGCTTAAAAGGCAATTCGATCCGGGGAAATTATGATTCCTATTTATAGAAAAGGGAGGAAATAACATGTCCACTTTTAAAAAGGTCATCAGTGTAGTGCTTTGCGTTGCAATGCTTTTAGGCACATTCACTATGCTTGGTGGTCTCGCAACACCCGATGCTTCAGCAGCAGACGGTACTTCAAAGGTAAAAACATACGCAGAGCTTGCCGCTCAGTATGACAACTTCATTTACTTTGCATCAGAAGTTTATGAAATTGAAACAGCAGACGGCACACTCAACACAGCAGTTACAGACAGAGTGCTTACCGACTACTATGTAGATGCAGGCCAGCTTCTTGAAGAAAGATTCTTCATCAAGGGCGACTTCTACTTCGGTGACTGTCAGTTTATCAAGGCATACGATAACGCATTCTTTGATGTTACACAGGTTACAACAAAGGCACCTGAC
>JAZQXJ010000014.1:0-24914 GCA_045632815.1 Acutalibacteraceae bacterium
CAGACTTTCTGACGGAACATATAATTCATACGCATTGTGTAGTTGCCCTTGGGGAATGCATTGAGATATTTTGAGATTGTCTGACGGCTGACACCGAAGTGCTCTGCAATCTTCTGAGTAGTTATTCCCTGTTGCTGCATATCAATTATTTTTTGAATATCTTTTTCGGCCAATGACTTTTTGCGACCTGTTTTCTGCTTGCCTGCAATTCTGCGAAGCTCTGCCACATTGTCTGTTCCGAACAGTTCAATGCAAAGTTTGCGGTAGTCCGTTGCCATAATCTCACCTCTCAATATAGTGTAAATAATCATTTCTTTACACTTATTATATTATAGGCGAGAAAGGTTGTCAATATTACAGTTCGAAAAACCGAACTATTTTAATGGTTCAGTACGGAATTTCGAACTGTTTTTGTCGATAACGGCAATTTTATCTCAAATCGGACAGCGGAGTATAATCTGTATTCTCACGGAGATGTTCTTTCAGCTTTCCACTGAGCAATAGTTTCACATATTTCAGCGGGTCGTTATAAACAAGATAATCAAGTTCCGAGCGTTCATACATATTGTCTGCATATTCATCCTCAACTGCAACGCAGTCTATTCCCACGACAGACCCGTCGGTCAGGGTGACTTCAACGCACGCAGTATCCATGTTAAACCAGCAACTTCTGATAAATTTCTTCATTTTGACACGTCCTTTAAATTTAATGATAACACAAAACAAACAGAAACTTTGATTTTTACCCTTTGCGGGTTGATACGGTTGGAAGAAACAATTTAGTGATATGTACTAAATAATTCCCATCCGTTTTGACAAATCAAGCATGTTTACGCAGAAAATATCTGACTGTCCCAATGTCAACATTAACGGGTCTCCTTCGCGGATACGCATTGTTCTGCGGATTTCTTTGGGGATAACGACCCTTCCGAGGTCGTCAATTCTTCTCACAATACCTGTGGCTTTCATTTATATCTTTCTCCTTTTTCAGACAAATCTTGATGTTATTGTCTGCAAAAGGCGGAGTTTTATACCGAATGATTTACTTTTTAATGTGACTGTGATAATATAAAAAAGATTAGATGTTTTTTGAAAAGCAAACACAATCGAGAAGATAAAACGGCTGATGTTAGGAGTGTGTTGCAAATGAAAAAAGATGAATTTAAACAGCTTGCAAAGGATGTAAGCAATTGTCACTTGTGTGAAAATATGTTTACCTCACCACACTTAGCTAATAGTGAGTGTTTAGAAAACGATAATCATGGCTTAGATAAAGGTGTGCCATATGTAAATCGTTGGAATCTTTGGCAAGGAAACCTTGATGCGGATATTATGGTTATCGGTCAGGATTACGGTCAAAAAGAAATTGATTTCAACGTTGAGGTATGGAAATCGGGAACATATACTAACCCCACGGATGTTGCTTTGCGAAATATATTCAACAAAGTGTTTTCTATTAATATTGATGCTGAAGAAAACCCGCTTTTCTTCACCAATATGGCAAATTGTTATCGCAAACAAAAAACAACAGGCGGTATGCATTCAGGTTGGCTTCCGGTTTGTGCAAACAAGTTTATGTCACGGCTGATAACTATATGGACAGCCCTTGCGGCTGTCCTTTAAAATTTTGTTTTTTAAAACATTCGATTTTTCCGCCGGCTATTTTTTTGCCTGCGTCGCCCGAGGGCTGGGTTGTAAAATCATCCCGTCGGGAATGAATGATTATTTCTTTGCCGATAACCTCTCGGATTTCAAATCTTTCCGTCAGAAAAGCCGACCAGCCCTTGTTGCCGTCAACAAAAATCGGCGGCATATCGCCTGCGTGGCAGGGATGCGGTGCGTTTGCGGGGTTATAATGCTTGCCCGTTTCGGGGTCGTGAATATGCATGGCAAGAATATTTCCGCAACCTATACTGTCGGGAATACCCTCCACGGAAACAACGGCAAATACCCCCGTCTGCGAGGGATAAAGCATAAGCGTGCCGCAGATTGACGGAAATTCTCCGCAGCCGCAGATTTTTGCCGATGCCGCAGGCACGGAGCGGGCAAGATAATCCAGAATACGCTTTGAACGGTAAGTATACATAAAATCTCTCCTTTGGTTCATTCTATGCAAACAATTTGATTTTTGATAAATTCAGATTTTCAAAACTGTTAACAATATGACTTCAATTTGTTCAACTTCTTCCTGTATGATATACGCTGACTATATCCGTTCGTTTTTTTCGGCATATACTGTCTTTGAAAAGGCAATTCCTCCGTGCTTTAAAAAATATATTGCAAGTGAGGGGAAAATAGTGTATAATGTTTTAAATATGATTATAATGGGTGTAGTGCCGACAGAGGAGAAATTCAGATGATGTGTGCCTATTTTGATAACAGCGCAACAACGGCGCCCTGCTGTGAAGCGGTCAATGCCGTTGCAGATGCAATGACAAAATGCTGGGGCAACCCCTCATCGCTCCACAGAATCGGCAACGAAGCAAAGGCTCTGCTCGATTCCTCGAGGGAAGCAATAGCGTCAAAGCTGGGCTGCAAAAGCGAGGAGATTTTCTTCACCTCGGGCGGCACGGAAAGCAACAATCTTGCCCTTTTCGGTGCGGCTTATCAGATGAGGCGAATGGGCAGGCGCATTGTTTCAACGAGCGTTGAACATTCCAGCATTGAGGATACCCTCAACAAGCTCGAGGCAGAGGGCTTTGAGGTTATCAGACTTAAAGTTGACAATTACGGCAGGATAAACGAAAAAGAACTTTATTCCGCCGTCAATTCAAATACAATTCTTATTTCGATGATGCTCGTCAATAACGAGGTCGGCACGGTTATGCCCGTGCAGGCGGCAAAAAGGGCGGCTATGATGGCTCGCTCACCTGCGCTTATCCATTGTGATGCGGTGCAGGCTTTCGGCAAAATGTCCGTTAAGCCCGCAACTCTCGGCGTTGACCTTATGACAATCAGCTCCCATAAAATCCACGGACCCAAAGGCGTCGGAGCAATTTATATCCGCAAGGGTGTGAAGATAAAGCCCCGTACCTTCGGCGGCGAGCAGGAAATGAAAATCAGACCCGGCACCGAGGCTATGCCTGCCATTGCAGGCTTTGCGGCGGCGGCAAAGGCTTTGCCCGACCCGCAGAAGGAGCTGGAGCATATCAGAATGCTCAGGGATTATATGGTTTCAAAGCTTAAGGAATTGGGCGATATCGCAGTCAACTCGCCCCCCGATGCTTTGCCCTATGTAACCAATATCTCGGTATTGGGAATTAAATCCGAGCCTATGCTCAACTTCCTTTCGGATAAGGGAATCTGCGTTTCCAGCGGCTCGGCTTGCTCGAAGGGAAAAAAGAGCCATGTGCTTATGCAGATGGGTCTTGACCGCAGAAGGCTCGACAGCCCCCTGCGTATCAGCTTTTCAAGATTCACAACAATTCAGGAAATCGATGCCCTTGTGCTTGGCATAGCGGAGGGCAAAAAGATAATCAGGTCGGCAGACTGAAAATAAACGGAGAGAAAAATGAAGGAAATAATTCTTATCAAAAACGGAGAGCTTGCCCTCAAGGGTCTCAACAGAAGAACTTTTGAGGATATGCTCGTTAAAAATATGCGCCACAGACTTGAAAGCGCAGGCAAATTCAAATTCACCATTGCTCAGTCAACCGTCATTGCAGAGCCTGTTGACGATAATGTTGATATGGACGAAGCGATTGACAGAATGGGCAAGGTTTTCGGCATTGCGGGCTTTTCAAGGGCGGCGGCAGTTGAAAAGGATATGGAAACAATTCTGAGAAGTGCTGAAGAATATCTGGCTCCCCAGCTTCTCGGCATCCGCAGCTTCAAGGTTGAGGCGAAGCGCTCGGATAAAAAATTCCCCCTCAACTCCCCCGAAATCTGCAGGGAAACGGGCGGCTATCTGCTGCGCAAATTCCCCCATCTTGTTGTTGATGTTCACAACCCCGATATGGTTGTTACCGTTGAAATCAGAGATACCCACGCTTATATCCACGGCAATCAGATAAAGGGTGCGGGCGGTATGCCCACAGGCTCCGCAGGCAGAGCAGCCGTGCTTATTTCGGGCGGTATCGACAGCCCCGTTGCCGCTTATATGATGGCAAAAAGAGGTCTTGAGCTTATCGCAATTCATTTTGCATCGCCTCCTTACACGAGCGAAAGAGCCGAGCAGAAGGTTCATTCACTTCTTCGTCAGGTCAGCAAATATTCGGGCAGAATCACTCTCTGGGTTGTTCCCTTTACGGAAATTCAGGAGCTTATCAAGGATAACTGCCCCGAGGATATATTCACCGTTGTTATGCGCCGTATGATGATGAGGGTTGCGCAGATAATCGCCGCAAAGGACAGGTCGGGCGCACTCATAACGGGCGAAAGCGTGGGTCAGGTTGCAAGCCAGACTATGCCTGCAATTGCCTGCACGGATGCGGTTTGCGAAATGCCCGTTTTCCGTCCCCTTATCGGTATGGATAAGGACGAGGTTGTTGCGATTTCCAGAAAGATTGAAACGTTTGATATATCGATTCTTCCCTATGAGGATTGCTGCACGGTGTTTACACCCAAGCATCCCAGAACAAAGCCCACGATAGACTATGTTGAGGAGTGCGAAAAGGCGCTTGAGGTTGAAAGGCTTGTTGAGGAAGCCGCAAAGAATGCAAGGTTTGTGCCGATAAGCGCATATTAAGTGAAAAATTAAAAGTGAAGAGTGAAAAGTTTCGGACGGGCGCTGCCCGTACCCGAATATATTAAGCGGCGCAGCCCCTTAACTGTTCACTTCGACTGAAAGGAGAAAAGGAAATGGCAATTTGTGAAATTCTTTCCGTAGGAACGGAAATATTGCTGGGTGATATTCTTAACACCAATTCAAGATATCTTTCCCTTGAGCTTGCAAAGCTGGGCATTTCCGTTCTCCGTCACACAACCGTCGGTGACAATGCTCAAAGGCTTGCCGCCGCGCTCAGCACCGCCCTTGAAAGAAGCGATATCGTTATCGCAACGGGCGGTCTCGGTCCTACTCAGGACGATATCACAAGAGATGTCTGCTGTCAGGTTATGGGCTGTGAATTGCGGCTCGATACCGCAATTGCAGATAAAATAAAGGCTTATTTCAGCTCAAAGGGCATTGATATGCCCGAGAGTAATCTCAGGCAGGCTTATGTACCCGAGGGTCAGACCGTTTTTGAGAATAACAACGGCACGGCACCGGGCATAGGCATAAAGAAAAACGGCAAATGCGTTGTTATTCTGCCCGGACCGCCCTATGAAATGGCTCCGATGTATCAGGCGGGCGTTGTGCCATTCCTTGCGGAATATGCAAGCGGCGCAATCGTTTCGCATACGGTGAGGACTATGGGCATCGGCGAAAGCGCAATGGCGGAAATCTGCGCCGATTTGCTTGAAAATGAAAACCCCACCGTTGCACCCTACGCAAAAAAAGGCGAGGCTCTGCTTCGCGTAACCGCAAAGGCGGACAGCAAGGATGAGGCGGAAAAGCTTTGTGTTCCCGTTATTGAGGAGATAAAATCAAGGCTCGGCGCTTATGTTTACGGCATTGATGCCGAGAGTATTGAGCAAAGAGTTGTTGCGTTGCTCAAAGAGAAAAAAATGACAATCGCAACAGCGGAAAGCTGTACCGCAGGCTATATCTCAAAAAGAATAACGGATATTTCGGGCGCAAGCAGCGTTTTCGGCTTCGGTGCGGTCACTTATTCAAATGAAATAAAGCATCGGATTCTCGGTGTTAAAAATGAAACCCTCGAAAAGTACGGCGCTGTCAGCGAGCAGACGGCAAGAGAAATGGCGGCGGGTATCCGCCGAGTGTCGGGTGCGGATATCGGCATTTCCGTAACGGGCATTGCAGGTCCGAACAGCGACGGCACGGATAAACCCGTAGGTCTTTGCTTTGTTGCGCTTGATGCAGAGGGTGTTCAGATTTGCGAAAAAATCGAAACGGGCAGAAATGACAGAGAGTATAACCGTTATGTAACAGGCTCCCGTGCGCTCAACCTTGCCAGAAAATATATGGAGGAAAATAAGGATGAATAAAAAGCTTCTCGTAATACTTACAGCGGTTTTTGCGGCTGTTGCCGTGCTTCTGACCGTGCTTTCGGTTGTTAATTTCACAAAAAAGACTTCCGACGGCTCCGTTATCGACGAAAAAACAGCGGGTCTTGTGCTTGCCGAGGGAGTTGAGGCGGATTCGGCATCGGCAAAGCTTGACGGCGTTGAGTCAAACGCAATGAAGGCTCAGGCACAGTACCCCGAGGGCATTCTCGAGGAGCTTAAGCAGGCGTATGCAATCAACAATGACCTTGCAGGCTGGCTTTCAATCCCCGGCACGGAAATGGACACAGCCGTGCTTCTGGGCGACGACAACAGCTACTATCTTAAAAAGGATTTCTATAATAAGACTACTTACGAAACATCAGCCGATAACTACGGCAATATTTATCTTGATTACCGCTGTCTGCCCGACCATCTTTCAAAGAATATGGTTATTCACGGCCACACAACGGGCAAATCCGACGGCGTACCCAAGCAGGCATTCCGTTCTCTTTACGATTACAGAGACAAAAATCATTTCATTGAAAATCCAATCATCAAATATAAGACCCTTACGGGCGAATATACTTACAAAATCTGCGCCGTTTTCCTTTCAAATACTCAGCCCAAGGACGATAACGGCTACTTCTTCAACTACATTTATCCCGATATGAGCGACAGCAATATGGTTGGCTATATTGAGCAGGTCAATCAGCGAAAGCTTTATGAAACGGGCGTTTCTCTTGAGCCTACGGACAAGATTATTACCCTCTCAACCTGCATTTACGATTACGGCAAGAATGTTGACACAAGGCTTGTTGTAGTCGGCAGACTCCTTCACGAGGGTGAGAGCGAGGAGATTGACGCTTCTCTCGTCAAGGACAACCCCGATTACCGCAGACCCCAGGTATGGTATAACAACAACGGCAAGACCAATCCCTATAAGAATTCGGAGAGATGGCAGCCCAGCCCCAATTAATTTGAAAATTCATAAAAATTCAGTATAAATACGGAGGAAGTGCTATGTCAAACACAGACAACAATGATAAGAAGCCTTCGTCATTGCCCGAGGGACTCAGCTCCATTGCGGATGACGAGGCAATAACGGAAATCAACCTTACGGAATTCCTTGAGGAAAGCTCAAAGGCGGCTCCGCTTTTCGAGGGCTTCCACGAGGATATCGAAAATACGGAAAAAAGCATTGAAAGCGAGCTGCAGAGTCTTTATGACGATATCGTGGGCAGCGGTCCCGAGGTTATTGTGCCGAAACCTATGTCGGTGCTTACCGCAAGCGAGGCGGAGCCTGCGAAAATCGCTCTTTCCGCCCCCGATATGCCCGATGAGAGCGAGCCTGCAACGCTTGACGATTTATGGATGAATCCCGAGGAGTATTATGACGAGGAAATTCCCGTTGTTTCTCTTGACGGTGAGGATGACGATGTTTATGAGCCTTCGGACGAAGAATTGCCCGAGGTGTATGAACCTGCGCCCGAAGCAGAGGAAGCACAGCCCTCTGCAGATGCCGCAAAGGACGATATTTTCGGTATGATTGATATGCTTAAGGCGGATGCCGACGGCGAGACGGGCTTCGGCGACATTCTTTCCGAAATCGAAGCAAATGCAGGCATTGCAACCGTTGATACGGAGCTTTCTGTAGCGGCTCAGCTTGTGACCGACCCTGCCGCTTTTGAGGCGGACAGAGAGGATATCGAATGGGAGTTGCCCGAGGAAGAAGAGACCCCCGAGCAGGAGGTTGTGATTATTCCCGATGACGGCGCAACTGTTATGCCCGAGGATGTGCTTGAGAAAATTCCTGTGCAGGCAGAAGCAATCGATACCGACAGCGACGAATTTCAGCGTGAGCTTGCAATTCTTCTCGGCGACGAAGTGCCTGAGGCTGTTCCTGCGGAGCAGAATGAGGCGGATACAGGCTTTGTTATTGATGTACCCGATGACGGTAATGATTATGAAGCGGCGGCTCAGCAGCCCGAAAAGCTTTATGAGCCTGAGCCGATGAGCAGCGGAATCGCATATATGACCGAAGAAGAATTTGAGGCAAAGCAGGCAGAAAAAAAGAAGAGCAGAAAGAAAGAAAAAGAAGAAAAGCCCGAGAATAAAAAGAACGATACGGTGAGCAAAATCGTGCTTGCAATTTCGGCAATAACAATCGTTGTGTGCCTTGTTATGATTGCAAACACATATATTATTGAGCCTATGAAATTCCGCAAAACGGCTCAGGAGGTTGTTGACCAGATGAACGAAAACATCAGTCAGCACGACCAGACAGCCGTTGTTGATTCCCGTCTTGAAAATGAATTCCCCGGCGTTGATTTCCCCGAGGGTATGCTTGCAAAGTACGGTCAGCTTTATGCCGCCAATCAGGACCTGAGAGGCTGGATTTCCATTGCGGGGCTTGATATCAACCTGCCCGTTGCTCAGGGTGTTGATAACAGCTATTATCTCAAGAAGGATATCTACGGCAAATACACAACCTACGGCGTGCCCTTCTTTGATTACAGAATGACCGATTTCAGAAATCTGCATAAGAATAATGTTATCTACGGTCATAATATGCGCTCGGATGACTACATTTTCGGAAATCTTGAGAATTACCGCACAATTGACGGCTTTGCATCCGCACCTGTTATTGAGTGCAACACAATTTACGGCGATTACACATGGTTTGTTTATGCCGTGTTTATCACAAACTCAGAGGCGCAGGACGATAACGGCTATGTATTGCCCTACAACTTCATTGATATTTCAACCTCAAAGTTTGAGAGCTACATTGAGGAGCTTGACAAGCGCAAGCTTTACACAACGGGCGTTGACATCAACGCAAACGACAAGATTCTCACCCTCTCCACCTGCTGCTATGACTTCAACGAGGCAAGACTTGTTGTTGTTGCAAGACTCAGACGAGACGGAGAGAGTGTCAGCGTAGACACCTCAAAGGCTGTTGAGAATCCCAACCCCAAATTCCCCCAGGCATACTATGATGCAAACAAGAAGGCTGTAAATCCTTATGCCAACGATGCCCACTGGTAAAAGTTCTGAAGGCATATTTCCGCCAATACCGCGTCAAATCTGTTCGTAATATCTGTATATTACTTCGCAGCTTTTCCTTGTCTTGACGAAAATCTGCACTTCAGACCGAAGCAAAGGCATATTTCCGCCAATACTGCGTCAAATCTGTTCGTAATATCTGTATATTACTTCGCAGCTTTTCCTTGTCTTGACGAAAATTTGCACTTCATAACGGCAAGGCATATTTCCGCCATACGGCGACAAACGAGAACACATTTTGAAGAATAAAAGAAACGGAGAAACATTATGAAAAGAAAGGTGAGTATATGCACCCTTTGTGCCGCATCGGCGCAAAGTGAGGCGGCATATCTTGAGCAAAAACTCAGGCAATACTATCCCGACGCACCGTCTGCCGATTACGGCGATGCTGTGTCCTTTGCCGATGCTGTTGCAAAGTGCGCCTGCGAGGGTGGCATTGTTGTTGCGGCTGCACCCCTTTCAGCCTTTCTCGGCGCAAAGCTCCGTGTACTCAAGCTTTTTTCTTCAAAAATAGTCAGAAATAATGCAATTTCCTCCGCCTTGCAGGGCAATCTGCCCGAGGATTCAAAGGATAAGGATATCCACTGCGCAACCCCCGAAAAAGCGAAGGTTTTTGTCTCCGATGACGGACTTTTTTCCGCATTTGCAAAGGAATTGGGCGAGGGTCTTGTTGTGTTTATGCCCCTTGAGGCAGGCAGGACTCAGGCGGTTTTTGCCCTCGGTCTGGATGCTTTTCTCGCAAAGGCTTTCCCTGCGGAAAACCGCGTTAAAAAGCCCTCGATCGAGCAGGTCAAGAAGAGCGTGCGTAAGGTTATCGAAAACGGAAAAACCGTTGCAGTCTCCCCTTGCGGCGGCGCAAAGGCTCTGCTTTCCGTCATTTCCGCCGTGCCTGACAGCGACGAGGTATTCATTCCCGATTCAACCGCAAAAGAGGCTGTCGAGGGCGAAAGCGCAGAGGATTTCATCACCCAAAGTGCAAAATTATCAAAAGAAACGGCAGATGCCGATTTGGGCATAGCGATTTCGGATGTCAACAGCGACGAAAACGGCGAGGATTATGTTATCGTATGCGTTGCGGACTCCGAAAGAGCAAATGCGGCAAGGGTTTTTGCCCTTCCCGGCGAGGAGAGAAAGCATCTCATTGCCGCCGCAGTTATCAAGCTTTGCTCAATGCTCGAGGAGCATTCGGGCGCGGCAGGGCTTGTCAATCCCAATATTCCCGAAAAGAAAAACAACAAAAAAACCGCCCTGATTATCGCAATCTGCGCCATAGCGCTTGCAATCGCTGTGTGCCTTGTTGCGGCATTGGTGCTGGGCAACAAATATTCGCAGGCTTCCCTTGTCAATGCAGGAGTCAACAACACCGCGGAGAAATCTACCGTAGCCGAAACTCAGGCGGATGAAAATTATTTCGGCGGCAACGGACTTGACGGCGAGGATATGAGTATTATCATAATTACGCCTGAAACCACCCTGCTTTCAACCGATATATCAACAGAAACAGGCACAACGGAAAAACTGACCCTCACCCAAAAGGTGACTCAGATACTGACCACAGTTGCCGCAACGGCAAAAACAACAAAGGCAACCACCACCCAAAAACCCACAACCACCAAGGCGACAACAACCGAAAAGCCCACAACCACGACTGAACCCACCACAACGCAGAAGCCTACCGAGGCAAAAACCGAAACAACAACTCAGAAGGCAAGCGGCTCAACGGCAGGCGCAACGCTCGCCAAGGGCGGCAAGTTTGTGTTTAAGGTTTACGGCTACGGTCACGGTGTTGGTATGAGCCAGAAGGGTGCTATCGAAATGGCGAAAAGCGGAAGCACCTATGAGCAGATTCTGACTCATTATTATCCCGGCACAACGGTAAAAGCGGATTCCGCAACACCCGAAACGGTGAAATTTGACGGAAAAGATATTCCGCTTGTTGAATATATCTGCAAAACAACAAAAAAAGAAATGGGATACAGCAGTGCAGGCAGAGAAGCCGTAAAGGCGCAGATGGCTGCGATTTATACCTATGCAAAGCACAACGGCTTTGTTGTGAAAAGCAGTCAGCACGCATACGATGATGCATTTGCCTTTGAAGGCACGGATATTCATAAAGTCTGCCTTGAATATCTGGGAATGGCAACCGCCGAGGACAAGCCCGTCGCAAAGTATGTTGACTATAACGGTGCGGCGGCTAACACGGTTTATTTCTCAACCAGCGCAGGCAAAACCGCATCTGCATCAACCGTATGGTCGGCAAATTCATATCCCTACCTTGCAGGCGGCGTATCAAGCCCCGAGGACCCCGGTGCATCGGAATTTGAAATTTCCGCAGAGGATATGAAAAAGCTGATTGAAGCCTATTCCGATGAAATTGTGCTTGGCGACAATCCTGCCGAATGGCTTGAAATTGTTGAACACGATGCCTGCAGAGGCGAAAACTGCGGATATGTCACAACAATGAGAGTCGGCAATGCAAAAATGAAGGGCAACGCCTTCCGTTTCTCGATTATGAAAGGCAAAATCCGTTCACATTGCTTTACAGTTACATATGTTGCATAATAAAAAGACACTTTCGCTGTGAAAGTGTCTTTTTTGCTATATTTCTTCCGCAACTGCGGTTATGACGGTCATATCGTCAAATCTGTTTCCGCACCGTCTGCGTGCCGAATCAACAATATCCTGCGAAAATGCGCTTGCCTCGATACCGCCCGAAAATTCTTTTATTTCATCCTTCAGCCAGCCGTTGCCGCAGCCCAGAATACCGTCGCTGACCATAACGAGGGTATCGCCTGCGTGCAGCTTGAGGCTGTAGCGGCTGAAGCTGACCTTGCTGAGTATTCCGAGAGGCGTTGAGGGGGTTTCAACGGCACGCACCTTGCCCGAAAAGGTGTAAAACGAGGGTGCGGCGCCTGCTTTATAAATAACCGTACTGCCGTCAAAAAGGTCGATTTCCGCAACATCGAGAGTGGAGAGCGATTCGTCGTCGGATTTTACAGAAAGGGCGGAATTCGTTATATTCAGCGCCGAGTCAAGGCTCACTCCCGCACGCACAAGCCGCGAAAAAAGCTCAACCGTCATCGTTGAATCAATTGCCGCCCTGCCGCCCGTACCCATACCGTCGCTGAGGATTATATATGCCTTTGCTTCGGTCTGAAAGCATTCAAAATAATCGCCGCAGAGCTTCTGATTGCCGCAGCTGGCGGTGGCAGACCCCATACGGATTCTGAAAAGCTCCTTGCGCAGAAAAATCAGCTTTTTGCCCTCGGAAACAGCCTTGATTTCGGGCGGATTCAGCGTTACCTCAAGCTCTGTCGAGAGTGCAGCTGTGAGCTGTGAAAGGCTTGTTGACGGCGGAATTTCCTCAACAACGCAGGTCAGGCGCATCGCCCCCGAAAGGGGCTGGATACAGCTTGTGTTTTTCACCTCAAATCCGAAGTCAGACAGCACTCTTGCGGCGCATTTTTCCTTGCCGAAAAGCACCTGCGCACCCTTGCTAAGCTCCTCGGAAAGCTCACGGAGCAATGTGGCTGTCCAGTCAAACTGACTGCAGGCAAGGCTGCGGTTACGGGCTGAATTTGCCTGCAATGCGTTAACGGCATTGCGCGTGGCATATACTCTGTTGAAGCTGTCCGCAAGCCTCGGCACGCAGGGGCATTTCATATTGAAATCGGCAGAAAAATCCTCTGCGCCGACGGTATCGCCGTGGGCAAGCTTTTCAAGAATTGCGGCAAAATCGCCCTCCTCGGGGCAGAAGGTATCCTTGAGTCGGCATTGAGAGCAGACTCTCTCACGCACACGCATACACACCATAATATCGTTTGCAGGCGCAAGAGCCTCAATGCCCTTTGAAACATTGGCAACGCATTCGGAAACGGAGCCGACGGCTCTGGCGGTTTCCATAAGCCTTTCGCCTGCGGAGGTGAATTCAAAATCGATTCTTTTGGTTTTTGGGTTAAGGATGTTGCTCCTTACCCGTGAAAGCTTTGATTTGGGAATTGCGGCAAAAATGAATGCCGCCGCCGCAGATTCCGCAAATACGCAAAGACCGTCATTCGTGCCGTCCAGCAGGGCGGCAATGCCTGCAGTAAGGGTGAATACAAGGGCGCATATAATCTGCCCGAATTTTGAAAATATGCCCGAGAGGAGTCCGCAGATTCCGTAGCATATACTAAGGGCAACCCCCGTGCCTGAAACGGCAATGCAGCCGCCGATTGCAATGCCTGCAATGCTGCCCCCCGAACGGCTGAAAAGATAAGCGGCGGTGAGAATAACAAAGCAGCCGAAGAATCTTGCAGGTCGGAAGCCCATAAGACTAAGCTCCGACGAGCCGAGCAGCAGGGTGCAGAGGCTCGCAACAATGCAGACAAGGCTGTGGTTATCCAGCATATAGGGGCTGCGTTTTCTGCGTATGCAGTCAACCGTCCCCGAATAAAATGTGACCGATGCGGCGCAAAGCAGGTTCGAGCAGATGACAAGCAGAAATTGCGCAAGGTTGGGTGTATACGCAAGCATAACCGCCTCGCCGCACAGAAAGCAGAGCAGAAATACCGTCACGGAAAGAATTGTGCGCCGTTTTTTTCTTATCCCCGTGCGCTCCATAATCAGCACCGCCCCCGCTATCCCTGCAAGGGGAATGAGTCCGCAGAGCATTTCGTCGGCAGACAGGCGCAATATTGCGCCCAGAATTCCTCCTGCGGCGGCGCAAAGCAGCTCAACGCCTGTGCAGGCGGCGCATAAGCCTATGCTTAAGGGAATTTTAACCGAGAAAAGCCCTGCACCCGAGAGCGTAAAGCTGCTCACAAAATACAGAACGCAGGTCAGAGTTTTAACTCCCCTGTCCCAGAGAAATTCGGCTGAATCGCCGTTACGGACAGCTTTTGAATTTTCCATAATTTTTTCATTCCTTTTTTATCAGCATTTTTTATCATTATTACACACCCGATGCGGCAAATACTGTCACTTGCTGAACGGAAAAAGCAAAATTTTTCAGGAATTTTCTGTAAAAATTATATTTATACTGTTCATTTTTGTTTTTATGTGTTATAATAAACCGAATATAGCAAAATAGGAGGAGTCTGCTTAATGGAAGTGCAGAATGAAAAGCAGGGTCTTATTATCGGACGCAACGCCGTTGCCGAGGCGCTCAAAAGCGGCAGAGCCATCGACTGCCTGCTTGTAGCCAAGGGCGAGAGAGGCGGCTCCGTTGGCAAAATCATCGGTCAATGCCGTGACAGAGGCATTGTTGTTAAGGAAACGGATAAGCGTAAGCTTGATAAAATCTGCGAGGGAGAAAATCATCAGGGCGTTGCCGCGTGGGCGGCGGTGCATGAGTATTCCTCAATCGAGGATATCCTCGCAAATGCAGAGAGCAAGGGCGAAGAGCCGTTTGTTATCATATGCGACGAAATTGAGGACCCCCACAATCTGGGTGCGATTATCAGGACGGCGGATGCCTGCGGCGCTCACGGAATTATTATCCCCAAGCGCAGAGGCGTTGCCCTGACCTATGCCGTGGGCAAGGTTTCCGCAGGTGCGGTTGAATATGTACCCGTTGCCAGAGTGTCCAATCTCCCCAACACCATTGAGGAGCTTAAGGAAAAGGGCTTCTGGGTTTACGGTGCGGATATGGACGGCAAACGCTGGGATGAGCAGGATTATTCGGGCAAGGTTGCCCTTGTTGTCGGCTCGGAGGGCAAAGGCGTAAGCCGCCTTGTAAGAGAAAAATGCGATTTTGTTGTTTCTCTGCCGATGAAAGGAAAAATCAATTCCCTCAACGCTTCCGTAGCGGCGGGAATTTTAATGTATGAAATTGCGAAACACAGGTAGGTGAATGAATTGAGCGATAATCCGAAAACAGTATCAGGCAATGATATTGACGATATCCTTGCCGAGGTCAGAAAGTCAAAGCAGGCAGAATCGGCGGATGAGCCGTCAAAAACCTGGTCTATGGACGATATTGACAGGCTGATTGCTCAGTCCAACGGCGAGGAATATGTGCCTGCGCCCAAAAAGGCGCCCACACCTGCGGAGGATTTTGAGAGAATTCTCAGCCGTGAGTTTGACACGGGAATTTTCACCGTCAGACCCATCGGAGAAGTGCCTGAAAAGCCCGAAATGCAGGATATATCCTCAACCTCGGGCGAGGATGAGGTTGACGGTCAGGAAACCTTCTTTGACGGCTCGGAGGATGAATTTGACGAATCCCTCTTTGAGATAGAAACCGTCATCGTGCCTGAGGATATTCCTCAGCCTGCAGGCTCAATGTTTGCG
Organism: Acutalibacteraceae bacterium; assembly: GCA_045632815.1. Taxonomy (GTDB): domain Bacteria; phylum Bacillota; class Clostridia; order Oscillospirales; family Acutalibacteraceae; genus CAG-177. The sequence continues at coordinate 15,385 of JAZQXJ010000014.1, forward strand.
TGGCAGCAGCCTGCCGCAGAGCCTGAAAAGCCTGAGGATAAAGGTCCTTCGGAAATAAAAACATTCTATGAGGGCGAAGTTGCGGCGGCGGATTTCTTTGCGGAATTTGCGGAGGAAAAGCCTGCTGAAGAAGAAAAACCCGCAGAAAAAATTGATTACAGAACAAGGTTTTTTGAAAAGCTGAAGCTCGAAAATACGGTTGAAATCGACCCCGTGCAGGACGGACCCGTTGACAGGTCGGGCATCGTTGTTCAGAAATCATCCGAGCAGGCGGAAAACGGACTTGAGGCTATGCCCAAAGTGCTTGCCGCAGAGGATGCAAAGAGCATCGACGACGAAAAAACCCGTGTTATGGACGCTGTCGGCAGGGCGGAAAAGAAGATTTCCGAGGCAGGCAACGATGTTGAGGGTCAGATGATGCTCACGGGCTTTGAGGATATTCCCGAGGAAACTCTGCCCGAGCAGAGCCGCGAGCTGGATGTTGAAGAGCAGCTTTCCGAAAAGCGCAGACAAAGAGCAAAGAGCTTTAAGCTTATGGATACTCTTGACCTTGACGAGGAATTCGAGGGCGATTTCGAAGCCCCTCCCGAGGAGCAGGAGAAGCAGGAAAAGAAGCGCAGGAAGAAAGAGAAAAAGCAGGTTCAGGCGGCGGAGGAAAAAGCCGTTGTCAGGGAATACGAATCCCCTGCGGAGCGTGCTTCGATGCACACTTTCCTCACGGAAAAGAGCAAGAAAGCAACCAAGGGCATAATTTATGCGGGCGTTGTTGAGCTGCTTGTTATTATTTTCAATCTTATTCCCGTTTTTGCGGATAAATTTGCCATTGAAACGGAGGCTTTCATTGCAGGCTCGCCGTTTATGTGCGCAATCAACGCAGTTCTGATTATAGCCGCCGCCGCGCTCAATTATGTGCGCTTTGTTGACGGCTTTACGGGAATATTCAAAAAGAACATAACCGTTGACACGGCTGTAAGCCTTTCGCTGGCGATTGCGCTTGTTCAGAATATGCTTGCCGCATTTATAGGCGGCGGTGAGGTTGCAACAACCGTATTTTCCGCCGTGGCTGTGGCTGCCGTGCTTATCAATAAGGTTGCGGAAAAAATGGATGCGCAGCGCACCCTCTCCAATTTTGAAGTCTGCGTTTACAAATACGAGCATAATATGTATGCCGTTCATCCCTTTGAAAATGAGTCCGAGATTTTCGAGCTTGGCAGAGGTCTTATGATGGGTAATGCGGATTTGCTTTATTCCTCAAAGGTTGCCTTCCCCTCGGATTTTGTGAAGAATTCGGAGAAGGATGCAACGGATAAAAAGCTTATCGGTATTCTTGTTCCTGCGGCGCTGGGTGCGGCGGCTGTTGCGGCGATTGCGGCGGGAGTTGTTGAAAAGAGCGTTATGGCGGCATTCTCTGCATTTGCAGGCACATTCTGCGTATGCTCGCCCGTTCTGAGTGCGGTTATCCCCGCGTTTATCGCAAGGTTTGCAAATCACGAGCTTAATGTTACGGGAACAATGATTTCGGGCGTTGATGCGGCTCAGGAGGCGGCATCCGCAAACGCAGTTGTTATGGATTGCGCCGATATTTTTGACCGTTCAAAATGCACGATGCACGGTATGAAGGATTTCAAGAGCATCAGAATTGACGATGTTCTGCTTTATGCGGCGGCGCTTGTGATTAAGTCGGGCGGACCCCTCAGAGAAAGCTTTGAGCAGGTTGTGGACGGCAGAAACGATTTGCTGCCTCCCGTAAAAGAGCTTGTCTATGAGGATAAGCTTGGCATTTCCGCAAGAATTCACGGTCAGAAGGTGCTTCTGGGCAACAAAAATCTGCTTGTTAATCACAGCGTTGAGCTGCCCGAAAATCTGCCCGAGGACAGATATACCCACAGCGGCAGAAAGGTTATGTACCTTGCCGTTGCAGGCAAGCTTGCGGCGCTTTTCGTTGTAAGCTATGCGGTGGATAAAAACCTTGAGCCGTATTTCAAGCTGCTTGAAAGCAACGGAATTCAGGTGCTTGTGAGGACGAATGATGTCAATGTTACCGAGGAGCTTATTTCAAAAAGCTTCGGGCTTCCCAAGGAAACATTCAAGATTCTTTCCTCCGTTGCAGGCAAGCTTTTCAAGCGCAGACGCGATGCGGTCTGTGATAAGCTTTCCGCAAAAATCGTTCACGACGGCACGGCTTTTTCAATGCTCAGGGCGGTTGCGGCGGCTTGCAGCATAACCTCGCAGGCAAAGCTGGGCTCAATTCTTCAGATTGTTCTCAGCGCATTGGGCTTTGTGCTCAGCCTTGTGCTTTATTGCACGGCAAACGGCCCCGTATTCAACGGACTTACGGCAACTCTTTTTGTTGCGCTCGGTCTTGCGGTAAGCGCAGGAGTGCTTATTTTGCGAAAAATCAAATAAAATTTGAAAAAACTCTTGACAAACCCTCGGATATAGGTTAGAATAGCTTGCACAATAAAGCAGAGCAGGTTTGGCTCTCACCTTCCGGGGATTGTCCTGAGTCGGTCAATAGTTTCTTTTCAATCGGGCATTTTGCGCCCGTTTAAAGACGATTGATTTGCGAGGTCAGGGATTCCTGCCCTCGCTTTTTAATTATGTTATGGAGGTGCTTTAACATCAGCAGCAAAGAACAGCAAATCAATGAGGAAATCCGTGACAAGGAAGTAAGAGTTGTTACAGATGACGGCGAGCAGCTGGGCATTATGTCCGCAGCAGAAGCTCTTAAAATTGCAGAGAGCAAGAATCTTGACCTCGTTAAGATTGCTCCCATGGCAAAACCGCCCGTATGCAAAATTATGGACTACGGCAAGTTCCGATTTGAAAAGGCAAAAAAAGAGAAGGAAGCAAAGAAGAATCAGAAAACAATCGAGATTAAAGAAATCAGGCTTTCTCTCAACATCGATACCCACGATTTTGACACAAAAATCAACCACGCACGCAAGTTTATTGCGGCAGGCAACAAGGTTAAGGTTTCCATCCGCTTCAGAGGCCGTGAAATGGCTCATCCCGAGCTTGGTCTGACAATTATGAAGCGTTGCGCGGAGGCTATGGCTGACTGTGCCGGTATCGAGAAGCCCGCAAAGCTTGAGGGCAGACAGATGCTGATGTTCCTGGCTCCGAAAAGCTCAAAGTAAAAATGTATTAAATTTCTAAGGAGGAAATACCAATGCCCAAAATTAAGACACACAGCGGCGCAAAGAAGCGCTTCAAGATTTCAAAGAACGGCAAGCCCATGCGTGCCCATGCTTACAAATCACACATTCTCAACAAGAAGAACACAAAGCGCAAGAGAAATCTTCGCAAGACAACTGTTGCTGACGTTACAAACTGCAAGCAGATCAAGCGTCTTGTTCCTTACAAATAATTAAGGACTTTGTAAACACCAAACACAGATAAGATTTAACGGAGGATATTTAAAATGGCACGTATTAAAGGCGCTATAATGACTCGTAAGAGAAGAAATAAGGTACTCAGACTCGCTAAGGGCTACTTTGGCTCAAAGAGCACACTCTTCAAGACTGCTAAGCAGGCTGTTATGAAGAGCGGCAACTACGCATACATCGGCAGAAAGCAGAAGAAGAGAGATTTCCGCCGTCTTTGGATCACACGTATTTCAGCTGCTTGCCAGGCAAACGGTATGAACTACTCAACATTCATCAACGGCCTCAAGAAGGCAGACATCAGCCTTAACAGAAAGATGCTTGCTGAAATCGCTGTTTCAGATCCCGCAGCTTTCACAGCTCTTACAGAGAAGGCTAAGGCAGCTCTCAACTAATTATAGAATTTTTTATCAGAGATGTGGCTTTTTGTTACATCTCTGATTGCTCTTATTTCACCTGTGTTCAGCACGGGTATATTGCGTTTTTTGGCAGAATTCAAGCGGATTTTTTCGCTTTTTTTCGACAAAAAACAACATATAAAAGGTATCAAATATATAAACAATAATAGTGAGGATATTTATGGAAAAGATAACCTCAAGAACAAACGAAAAAATCAAATATGCCGTCCGTCTTGGAGAAAGTGCTTCGCTCCGTAAAGAGGCAGGGGAATTTTTTCTCGAAGGCGCACGGCTCTGCTTCGATGCCGCTCAGACGGGCATTGAGATAAAGCAGGCGTTTTTCACTGGAAAGGCTCTGTGGAAATATGAGGATTACGTGAGCGCAATAATCGCAGGCTGCGATGAATGCTACGAAATCAGCGCGGAAGTTTCGCAGAAGCTTTCGGGTACTGAAAGCTCACAGGGCATTTTCTGCATATGCTCAATGAAGCCTCAGCCCCAAAAGCTGAGCCTCGACCCCAAGGGCAGATACATCGCCCTCGAAAATCTGCAGGACCCCTCAAATCTGGGTGCAATCTGCAGGAGCGTTGAGGCAATCGGTCTTGACGGGCTTATCGTCAGCGGCGGCTGCGATGTGTATAACCCCAAGGCGCTGCGCGCGGCAATGGGCTCATCGCTGAGAATGGATGTCATAACCTGCGATGACTTGGGAGAGGTGCTTGACTTTGCTCACGGGCTTGGAATGCTTACCCTTGCTTCCGTGCCGAGAGACACGGCGGAGGATATCCGCACGGTGTCAAAGAGCGGCGGAGTCATCTGCTGCGTAGGCAACGAGGGCAACGGACTTTCCGAGCAGACGATTATGAAATGCAAAAAGCAGGTTGTCATTCCCATGGAGGGCAGAGCAGAATCCTTCAACGCATCTGCGGCGGCGGCAATTCTTGCCTGGGAGCTGAAAAGATGAGTGATTACAGAAAATATTGGGTATGGCTTTCAGCCGCAATCGGTCCCTCTGCGAGGGTGGATGAAATCCTTGCGGCGTATCCCGAGCCGCACAAGGTTTTTGAAGCGAGCGAAACGGACAGAATGATCTCCGGAGTATTTTCCAAAAAGCAGCTTGAAAGTCTGAAAAATGTGCCTATGGACAAAGCTCTTCACTATATTTCTCTTTGCGATAAAAACGGCTGGCAGTTTACAACTCCGAGCTGTGAGCAATATCCCGCAAGCCTGAAAAAGCTGACGGATATGCCTCTTGTGCTTTATATTGACGGCGATTTTGACTGCATAACGGATAAGATAACAGTCGGCATTGTCGGCACACGGAATCCCTGCTTTGAAAGCATAGCGGTTACCCGCAACATCAGCGGCGAGCTTGCAAAGGCGGGTGCGGTTGTTGTCAGCGGAGGCGCTCTGGGAATTGACAGCGCGGCTCACGAGGCGGCGATTCTTGCAGGCGGCAAAACTATCTGCGTTATGGGCTGCGGTCTCGGCACGGATTATCTCAGAGAAAACGAGGCGCTTCGCAGAGAAATAAAGAAAAACGGTGCGTTGGTTACGGAGTATGCTCCGTTTGCAGGCGCGTCAAGGTATACCTTCCCTCAGCGCAACCGGATAATATCGGGTCTGAGTAAGGGCGTGCTTGTGGTTGAAGCAGGCGAAAGAAGCGGCTCGCTGATAACGGCAAGGCTTGCGGCGGAGCAAGGCAGAGATGTTTTTGCAATCCCCGGCAGCGTGCTGTCAAGCGACTATACGGGCGCAAACCGTCTTATCCGTGACGGTGCAAAGTCAGTAAGCTGTGCAAGGGATGTCCTTGCTTCTTATGCGGAAATGTATCCCGACAGATTATGTCTGGATAATCTTTGCGACGGCATAATCCTTGAGGAAAAGATGTGTGCAACTCATTTTACTTCGCAGAAGGTCATAAGGGAATGTCCCGAAGGTCTCGATGCCGATTTGCAGGCGGTATGGATGCTTTTCGGAGACGGACCTCTCCATCCCGACGAAATATGCGCCGCAACGGGATTTTCCCTTTCAAAGGTTATTTCCCTTCTTATGCGGCTTGAACTCGATGAACATATCGAGCAGACAGAAGGAAAAAATTATATTTTAAAATAAATTTTCAACAGGAGAAAAGTAAATGTCAAAGCTTATTATTGTTGAGTCCCCCGCAAAAGCGAATACTATCAAAAAATATCTGGGCAAGGACTTTGATGTTGTTGCGTCAAAGGGTCATATCAGAGATTTGCCCGCAGCCAAGCTCAGCGTTGACGTAAAGAATAATTTCGCTCCCAAGTATGCACTTATCAAGGGCAAGGAAAAGCTTGTCAAGGAGCTTAAGGATAAAGTTGAGGCAAGCGAAGCCGTTTATCTCGCAGCCGACCCTGACCGTGAGGGAGAAGCAATTTCGTGGCACCTTGCAACGGTGCTTGGTCTTGACCTTAACACGGAAAACCGAGTTACATTCAACGAAATCACAAAAACGGGTATTGCCAACGGTATGGCTAACCCCAAGAAGGTTAATGTTGACCTTGTCAATGCTCAGCAGGCAAGGCGAGTGCTTGACCGCCTTGTGGGCTACAGACTCAGCCCCTTTGTTTCGCAGAAAATCAGGAGAGGTCTCTCCGCAGGCAGAGTGCAGAGCGTTGCGGTAAGGCTTATTGTTGACCGTGAGGAAGAAATCAACGCATTCAATCCCGAGGAATACTGGATTATCGATGCAAAGCTTGCAACTGCGCAGAGAAGAACGTTCACGGCAACCCTCTATTCCGACGAAAAGGGCAAAATCAAAATTGAAAATGCCGAGCAGGCAAACTATTATCTTGCAAGGCTTGACGGCGCAGAATACGAAGTAAAATCCGTTAAAAAAGGAACGAGAAAAAAGAATCCCGCCCCTCCCTTTATTACTTCAACCCTCCAGCAGGAGGCTTCAAGAAAGCTTGGTTTTCAGGCGGAAAGAACAATGAAGGCTGCTCAGGAGCTTTACGAAGGTGTCAATGTTCAGGGCTTGGGCATGACGGGTCTCATCACCTATATGAGAACGGACTCGCTCCGTATTTCTGAGGAGGCAAGAGCCGCCGCAAAGGATTATATAACAAATACCTTCGGCAGCGAATATATTCCCGAAAAGCCCGTATATTATAAATCGAGAGCAAATGCTCAGGACGGTCACGAGGCTATCAGACCCTCAACTCCGTCGCTTACTCCCGAGCAGGTAAAATCCAGCCTCTCAAGCGACCAGTATAAGCTGTATAACCTTATCTGGAAGCGCTTTATGGCTAGCCTTATGGCAAGCTGTGTGCAGAACACCGTAAAGGCTGAAATCCTTGCATCAAAGGACGGCAACAAGGATGAGTTCTGTATCTTCACGGCGGCAGGCTATTCCGTTAAGTTTGACGGCTTCACAAAGCTTTATGAGCTGCCCGATGATGACACGGAAAAGGGCGTACTGCCCGAAATCAAGGCGGAGGAAAAGCTGAAGCTTCGTGAGCTTAACTCAAATCAGCATTTCACTCAGCCCCCCGCACGCTATACCGAAGCTTCGCTTATCAAGGAGCTTGAGGAAAACGGCGTGGGCAGACCCAGCACATACGCAACAATTCTTTCAACAATCATCAAGAAAAGCTATGTTCAGAGAAAGGCAAAGCAGCTTGTTCCCACGGAGCATGGCTGCGCCGTAACAGGGCTTCTCAGGGATAAATTCCCCAAGATAGTCAACACAAAGTTCACCGCACAGATGGAAATTAATCTTGACCGTGTGGGCAGCGGCGAAGAGGACTATGTGAGAATGCTCGAGGAATTCTATACAGATTTCGAAAAGAATCTCGACAAAGCCAAGGCAGAGATGAAGAATGTTAAAATTCAGCTCGAGGAGGATACAACCGACATTCCCTGCGACAAGTGCGGCAGAATGATGGTTATCAAAACCGGCAGATACGGCAGATTCCTTGCCTGCCCCGGCTATCCCGAATGTAAGAATGCAAAGCCTCTTGTTGTCAACACGGGCGCAAGATGCCCCGTCTGCGGCGGCGAGATAATCGAGAGAAAGTCCAAGAGAGGTCACGTATTCTACGGCTGCGGCAGCTGGCCCAAGTGTAACTTTATGAGTTGGGACCCCCCTGCAGAGGAAAACTGTCCCGAATGCGGAAAGGCTCTGTTCAAAAAGAAAACAGGTAAGCTTGTCTGTATGACCGAAGGATGCGGCTATGAAAAATCCGCAGGCGGAAAGAAAAAGAACAATGGATAAAGTAAAAATAATCGGCGGCGGCTTTGCGGGTGCAGAGGCGGCGTGGCAGCTTGCAAACAGAGGCATTGAGGTTGAGCTTTATGAGATGAAGCCCGTCAGATTTTCGCCTGCTCATTCGGGCGAGGGTCTTGCGGAGCTTGTATGCTCAAACTCATTCAAGGCTATGCGCCTCGGCTGTGCGGCGGGTATGCTCAAAGCAGAAATGGAGCTTATGGGCTCGCTGTGCGTTGAATGTGCAAAGGCAACGGCTGTGCCTGCAGGCGGAGCGCTTGCTGTTGACAGAGACAAATTCTCCGCCCTCGTGACGGAAAAAATCCTTTCACGCAAGGAGATAACCCTTATCAGAGAAGAGGTTACGGAAATTCCCGACGGCTTTGTGATTATTGCCGCAGGACCTCTTGCTTCGGAGTCGCTGAGTGAAAAAATAAAAGAGCTTTGCGGCGGAAACCTCAGCTTTTTTGATGCGGCGGCGCCTATTATTACTGCCGAAAGCATCGACCTTGAAAATGCCTTTATGCAGTCCAGATATGACAGAGGCGACCCTGACGATTATATCAACTGCCCCCTCAACAAAGAGGAATATGAGGCATTTTATGAGGCACTTGTCAACGCAGAGGTTGCGCCGACCCACGAGTTCGATAAACGCAAGGGCGTTTATGAGGGCTGTATGCCCATTGAGGTTATGGCGTCAAGAGGACACGACACAATCCGTTTCGGTCCGATGAAGCCCTCGGGGCTTACCAATCCGAGGACGGGTCACCGCCCCTGGGCAAACCTTCAGCTGCGCAAAGAAAACAAGGACGGCACAATGTATAACCTTGTGGGATTCCAGACAAACCTGAAATTCCCCGAGCAGAAAAGAGTATTTTCAATGATACCTGCGCTTGCAAATGCGGAGTTTGTGCGCTACGGTGTTATGCACCGCAATACATTCATCGATTCGCCCCGTCTGCTTGGCAGCGATTTCGGCTTCAAGGCAAGGGAAGGTCTGTATTTTGCAGGGCAGATAACGGGTGTTGAGGGCTATATGGAGTCCGCGGCATCGGGTATTCTTGCAGGCATCAATGCCGCCAATAAAATTCTGGGTAAGGAAGCTTTTCTTCCCTCCGAGCTTACGATGACGGGCGCACTTGCCCGATACATCAGCGATGCAAGCATCAGCAATTTCCAACCGATGGGCGCATCCTTCGGATTGCTTCCGCCCCTTGATGAAAGAATCAAGGACAAAAAACTGCGTTATGAAACGCTTGCGGAGCGAGGCTTGCAAGACCTTAAAAATCAACTTAACGGAATATAATGAATTGCTCCTTCGGAGCCTATGACCGATTGTATTGTAGGGGTTGGCGACCCGACAGACCGTCAGGTTTGAATATGTTATGCGCCTTACGGCACATTCGGAACGGATAATATCCGTTCCCTACCATAATAAAATATATCAATATATGCGGTAGGGGCGGATATCATCCGCCCGAACACAAAAAGCGTCGCAGACCCTTAATGCAC